>CAZHUY010000372.1:0-4900 GCA_964535465.1 uncultured Myxococcales bacterium | reverse complement strand
CCCGTGCTTTTCAACCTTTTTTCTGATCCGGAATCATGAACGGTGATTTAGATCTGAAAGGATGAAGGACATGTCCCACCGTCTTTCCCTCAGCCTGCCCCTGCTGCTCGCCGCGTGCGCGACCAACCCGTCCGTGACCGACATGCCGCCCGTGGGCGAGCAGCCCACTCCCATCGTGCAACCCGTGGCCCAGGCTCCCGCGCCCAAGCCCGAGGTGCGATCCCAGCCGGCAACGTGCACCGCCTTTGCCAAGCCGGGGGTGCTCAAGCGTTCGGCCGTGGTGCGGGTAGCGGACGCCGGCATCGGTCAGTGGTTGGCCGGCGGCGCCGAGGTCCAGCGCAAGATCGCGAAGCTGAAGTTCCAGGGCTGGGAGATCCGACGTCTGTACCCAGGCGATCCCTGTTACCGCGACGTCGACCTGCGCCCCCTGGACGTGGTCACCGCCGTCAACGGCAAGTCGGTTGAACGCCCCGAGCAAGCCTTCGACGTGCTCACCACGCTGAAGACGGCGCCCGCCTTGGTGGTGGACTACCTGCGCGAAGGCCAGCCCAAGAAGCTGACCTTCCCCATCGAGAACGACTAATCGGCGTTGGCCAGGTACTCGCCCCGCGGGGCCAGGACCTCGCGCGGCTTGATGCCGTTGGCGGGGCCGACCAGACCATCGCGCTCCATCTGCTCGACCATGCGCGCGGCGCGGTTGTAGCCGATCTGCAGGCGACGCTGGATGAAGGACACGCTGGCTTGGCGGGTGTCGCACACGATGGCCACGGCCTGGTCATAGAGCGCGTCGTTGAACTGCTCGCGCGGCTCGGCGCCCTCTTCCGAGTCTTCCTCGCGCTCGGTGAGGATGTTCATGTCGTAGACCGGCTTGGCCTGCTTCTTCAGGAACTCGACCACCCGGTGGACCTCGTCGTCGGACAGGAAGGCACCCTGGATGCGCTTGAGCTTGGTGCCGCGATCCGAGAACAGCATGTCGCCGTTGCCAAGCAGGGTCTCGGCGCCGGGCTGATCCATGATGGTGCGCGCGTCGATCTTGGACGCGACCTGCAGGGCGATGCGGCTGGGGAAGTTGGCCTTGATGAGACCGGTGATCACGTCCACCGAGGGACGCTGGGTCGCCAGGCTGAGGTGCAGACCGGCGTCAAGAGTCTTCTGCGCAAGGCGGGCCACCGCGGTCTCCACGTCTTTGGGAGCGGCCATCATCAGGTCGGCGAACTCGTCGATGACGATGACGATGTAGGGCAGCTTGCGGTCCTCGCCCTTCTCCTTGGCGGCCTGCGCGGCGGCCGCCGCGGCCGAGACTTCTTCGGCGAGATCCTCGTTGATGACACCCTCGGTCTGCATGGGAGCGGACTCGCTGTCGCTCTCCACCTCGACCTCGCGCTCGATGCCATCCTCGCCCGTGATCAGCACCGTGAGGCGCTTGCCGGACTTGGCGTGGCTCTCGGGCGCCACCGGGCTGGCCTTCTGGGCCTGCGCGGCTTCGATCTTGGCGTTGTAGCTGCCGATGTCGCGCACCCCGCTCTTGGAGAGCAGCTCGTAACGACGCTCCATCTCGTCCACCGCCCAGCGCAAAGCCAGGGCGGCCTTCTTGGAGTCGGTCACCACCGGCAAGAGCAGGTGCGGGATGCCCTCGTAGATGGACAGCTCGAGTTGCTTGGGGTCCACCATGATGAAGCGCACCTCTTCCGGCGTGGCCGAGAAGAGAATGCTGGTGATCATGCCGTTGACCGCCACCGACTTGCCGGAGCCGGTGGTGCCGGCCACCAGCAGGTGCGGCATCTTGGCCAAGTTCACGCTGCAGGGCGCGCCCTTGGTGTCCTTGCCCATGGAGATCTGCAGCTTCGAGCTGGCCTTGCGGAACGCCTCGTCCTCCAGGATCTCCTTGAGGTAGACCGTCTCGCGCTTCTTGTTGGGAATCTCGATGCCCACCACGGCCTTGCCGGGGATGGGCGCCACGATACGCACCGACTGAGCCTCGAGCGCCATGGCCAGGTCGTTCTCGAGCTGCACGATCTTGCCGGTGCGCGTACCCGGGGCAGGCGCGTACTCGAAGGTGATGATGACGGGACCCATCTGGATGGCGGTCACGTTGCCGCGCACCCCGTAGTTGATCATGGCCTGCTCCAGACGGGCGGCCATGGCCTTCAGGGTCTTCTCGTCCACCCCGCCACTCTCGGGTGGCACGTATTCCAGAAGGTCGGTGGACGGGAGCTTGAAGGCGCCTTCGGACAGGCGCACGAAGCCCAGGCCGTTGCCCTCGGGCTCGGCTTGCTTGCTGGCTTCCTCGGACTCGCGACGGGCAATCGATTGCACGATGACCGGACCGGGGGCGGGGTCGTCAAAGGTCGGCGCCGCGCTCACTTCGGTGGCCCCCTCGTCCAGCGAGGCGCTGACCGCGGGGACGATGTTGAGCTCGGGCTTGGATTCGATCACGGGAGTCTCGACCTCGGGTGGGGCCGCGCACTCCACCGCCGCCACCTCGGCCACCAGGGCCGCCATGGCCATGCGGTCTTCGTTCTCGTGGTAGGTGGGGGCCGACAAGTCCATCGAGTCCACCGCGGGGAGCGGCTCGGAGACGACGGCGACGGGCTGCGATTCCTCGATGACGTTCTGGAGAACCTCCTGGCTCTCGCTCGCACCTTCGAGCAAAGCCTGCGCCGGCTTGGCCTGAATGGCCGCGAGCACGGGGGCCTCGATCTGCACGGTCTCCTCCCAGGCCAGATCGGCCTCGGGCTCGACATCATCCTCGGCTTCCTCGGGCATCTCTTCGCGGGCCTCGCGGCGGGACGATTCGTCCTTCTCCGGGAACATGGCGACCACCAGACGTCCGGTGGCCCGCGCGCCCTTGACCACGAACCAAGCCACCACGCGCGCCGAGGCGCTGATGACCGCCCAGGTGTGTCGGCCAGCCCAGGCCAGCACGGCGAAGACCTCGCTCACCCGAACATGGGTGAGCAGCAACAACGAGCCACACAGAACCGTAACCCCCACCAAAGCGGTGCCCACGCTGCCGACCACGCCGGCCATGCCCTCCGCCAAGAACTGCCCCGCCCTACCCCCCGGTCCGTCGAAGTAGACAGGCTCGCCGGCAAACGGCAAATAGAGCAACACGGTGGCCGAGGCCAACAGCGCGAAGAAGCCGAGAACGTTCAGGTACTCACGGACCAACGGCCGCGCCCGGCACAGACGCACCGCCAAGAGCAGCTCGCCCAGCACCAACCAGTAGGCGGGCAGCCCCAGCAGCGAATAGAGGTTCTGTGCCGTCCATGCCCCACCCGGCCCCATCAAATGGGCGCGCCCGGCTTGCAGGGAAACCAGGGAAATCGCGGAAAACACCCCCAACCCCAAGAGACCGATGCCAAAGATCTCGCGGCTTCGTCCTGACGTTTCGCCTTTATTCTTCGCCATTGTTGAATGCCCCAGCGCGGGTTACTCGCGCAACTACCTGGACCTACACGACGGTAACCTGGGGGGGGGCCCGGTCAAGTTTTCGGGGGCGCCCCGCGTCAGCGACATTCAATGCGCAAAGAGATCACTGGCACCTCCCGCCTGGATCTCACGGATTGTTCGCGTGGCGTTCGATGCTACGCCGCAAGGGAGGAAACAGATCGAGCTCCAAAGCGCGCGCCGGTGTGAAGAATCGTGCCTCGACGACTTCGCGATTGTCGACCCGCACGCTCGGACGGGAGGCGACCTCCAGCTCGAAGATCGTCACGTGATCATGTTTGCCTTCCCACTCATGCGATTCCTCGACGGAAAGGCGGAGATCCTCGGGGCGAACGCGAACGCCGGTCTCCTCGGCAAGCTCGCGAACAGCAGCCTGATGCGCCGTCTCCCCTCGCTTCAGGTATCCACCGGGCAAGCTGTAGTAACGAACGTATGAGTTCTTCACCAACAGCACCTCGCCCTGGTTCCATAACGCCACCAGCGCCCCACGCGTAACAGGTCGGCGGATGGCCCAACTCAGTTTCAGCAAGCGGTAGGCACACACATAGCCGAGCTGAAACAAGCGATCAACACAACGCACTTTCTGATCCTACCACGCTATCCCCACCGCCACGGCCAGGGCGTTCTTCGCTCGGGGTGCCGCGACGAAAGGTGCCAGAGACCTCCTGCCCCTTGCGCAAGATCCAACGAACGTCGGACCATCCCCGTCGCTGTTCGCAGCTTCTCCAGACAACTTCGACCCGTCCCGCTCCGTCTTGCGCCCGTCCCCGTGCAACTTCGGCCCGTCCCCGCGCGTCTTCGGCCCTTCCCAGTTCAGCTTCAGGTCACCACGACGCGTCTTCAACCCGTCCCGGTGCAGCTTCGGCCCGTCCCCGCGCAACTTCGGCCCGTCTCGGTCCCTCTTCGATCCGTCCCGGTCCGTCATCGGGCCGTCCCGGTGCCTGTTCAACTTCAAGGCACCGCCGAATCAAGGGAGGCAGCACAGGGTCAACGGCTTCTGGGCGGTCACCCCGCCATTGGGTTCCGACGGGCCCCTGAGGCGGACCGCGAACCTGAGCTACGACCAGTCTGCCCAGCACGAATCACACAGAGGTCAAGCTCGGCGTGCAGGAGGGCCGGGGTCGACTCCGCCGCGGCGTAGATTCGCGGCGCGAGCGTCTTCGCTCGCGCGATCAGCGAATCGGGACAGGGGCCAGCGGACGGTCTGCCGGCCGCGTAAGGACCCGGCTGCCGAGCGTGCCATGGTCCTGCGAAGCAGGACCGGTGGCATGCGTCCGCGGCGGAGGCGAGCCCCGGACCCACCACGCCGAGCGGGCGCCACGAGGGTTCACTTCCGTGCGGTCTGGGGAGGGAGGGCGTTCGCTGAGGATCGGGGGATCTCGGCAGCGCGATTCTGGTGTGGTGCCATGACATCGTTGACAAACGAGTGCCAGGACATCGCTGACACATT
>CAZHUY010000371.1:306-4904 GCA_964535465.1 uncultured Myxococcales bacterium | reverse complement strand
CCCTGCCCGAGGCGCAGCTCGACCGCTTCATGTTCCAGGTCGAGGTCGCCTACCCCAGCACCGAGGACGAGGTGCGCATCGCCAACTTGAGCAACGGGCAGGGCTGCCCCCCCCTGCGCAAGGTCTTGTCCCCCCAGCGCATCGTCGAGCTGCAGGACTTGATCGTGCGTGTGCCAGTGGCTGAGCACGTGCTTCGCCACGCGGTGGCCCTGTGTCGATCCACGCGACCCACGCCGGGCGCGTCCGACCCCATTGGCAAGTACGTGGCCTGGGGCGCCGGCCCGCGCGCCTCGCAGCACCTGGTGCTGGCCGCCAAGGCGCGCGCCGTGCTCGACGGGCGCTACGCGGTCTCGGTGGAGGACGTGCGCCGCATGGCCTTCCCGGTGCTGGCCCATCGTCTGGTCCGCAACTTTCACGCCGAGGCGGACGGCGTGTCCTCGCGTGCGCTCATCGAGCGACTCCTGCAAACCGTCCAACCCGAGTAGGGCCGTGAGCCCCCACTCCCTCCCCCCGCAACCAACCGGATCCCTCGATCCCAAGGACTTGGCGCGGCTGGCTTCGCTCGAGCTGCGCGCACGCACCATCGTGGAGGGCGCGTTCTCGGGCACGCACCGCAACCTGCACCCGGGCACGTCGTTGGAGTTCACCGAGCACCGCGAGTACGCACCGGGCGACGACGTCCGACGCATCGACTGGAAGGCGGTGGGACGCGCCGATCGCTACACCATCAAACGCTTCGAGAACGAGACCGAGATGCGCGCCTTCCTGGTGCTCGACGCCTCGGCCTCGATGGCGTACCGGCGGCGCGGGCTCAGCAAGTTCGATTACGCCCAGGCCTTGGCGGGTGCGCTCGCCTATCTGGTGGCTCAGCAAGGCGACGCCACCGGGCTGCTGCTCTTCGACGAGAGCACGCGCCACTACCTGCCACCCTCGACCCGGCCCGGCCAGATCCGCGAGGTGTTGCGCCGTCTGCAAGAGGCCCAGCCCGCGGGACGAACCGATGCCGGTCGCGCCCTGGGCTCGCTGGGCGAGATGATCGACAAGCGCAGCCTGATCATGGTGATGTCCGATCTGCTCGACTGCGAGCCCGACGGCCTGGCCGATGAGGCGCGCGGTCCACTGGTCGATCGTCTGCGCCAGTTGCGCGCGCGCGGCCACGACGTGTGCTTGTTTCACCTGCTCGACCCGGACGAGGTCAAGCTGCCCTTCGAGGATCTGGTGCACTTCGAAGGTCTGGAGCCGGGGGACACGCGCACCCTGTTGGCGCAGGCGCCTGACCTGGCCGTGGCCTTCGCGCGCGAGTCGGCGGCCTTTCGTCAGCGCTGGCGCGAGGCCTGCCTGGAGACGGGCATCGAGTACCGTTTCGTGCAGACCGACGCCTCGCCCGTCGAAGTGTTGCGGGCCTTTCTCGCCGACCGGCACAAGGGGGGGTGATGCACTTCCTCGCGCCTTCCCTGCTGCTTGGCCTGCTGGCCGCCTTCCTGCCCTGGCTCATCCATTTGATCGGCAAGCGACGCGCCCAGCCGGTGCGCTTCGCGGCCATGCAGCTCCTGCTGCGTTCCGAGCGCCGCATCTCGGCCCGTCGGCGGTTGCGCGAGATCCTGCTGCTGCTGGCGCGCACCGGGGTGGCGGCGGCCCTGCCCCTGGTCTTCGCGCGCCCGTTCGTCGAGCGCGAGACCGACATCCCGGTGGCCAGCCTGGACGCGCAGAGCGCGGTCATCGTGCTCGACGACTCCGCCAGCATGAACCGCCGCACCGGGCTCACCGGTTTTTCCACCATGTTCGAACGCGCACGCGATCGCGCGCGGCAGCTCCTGCGCCAGTTTCCCAGCGACGTGGATCTGGCCCTGGTGCTCGCCTCGAAGTCCTCGGCCCCGCGCTTCACCGAGCTGTCGGTCGAGCGGGCGCGCGTGATGGAATCGCTGGAGAGCACGCGTTGCTCGGCGCGGGTGGCGGACTACGCGGCGGCCCTGCGCAGCGCCTCGCTGATCCTGGCGGGATCGAACAAGGCCAAGCGCCGCATCTATCTGTTCACCGACCTGCAGGCCGCGGGCTGGCAGGCGGGCACCGGCTTGCCCCCCGAGCACGCCCCTGAGCTCATCATCGACGACGTGTCCGGCGGCACGGCCTGGCAGAACCGGGCCGTGCTCGACATCAGCGTGGTGCCCGCACCCGAGGCAGGCAGCGGCGGCATCGCGGTCGACGTCGAATTGGCGGACTTCTCCACCGAGGGAGCACGCGCCGTGGGGGTGGCCCTGAAGGTCGACGGCCAAGCGGTGGCCAAAGGATTCGTCGACCTGCCGGCGGGCGGCCGCGCGCACAAGCGTTTCCTGCACAGTCTGGGCAGCGAGGGCGCGCACGACGTGCAGGCCACCATCGAAGACGACGCCTTCACCCTGGACAACCAGCGCACGGCTCACGTGGAGTTGGCGCGCTCCATGCGGGTGCTGGTGGTCAACGGTGATGCGCGCACGGCCCGTAACGAGGATGAGCCCTTCTTCTTCACCTCCGCCTTGCGCAACGGCTTGCCCGGGGCCTCGGTCACCACCAGACTGCCCGATGACGTCCCACCCGACAGCCTGGCGGGCAACACGCTCTTCGCCCTGCTCAACCTCGCCCAACCATCTGAGGCGCTGGCCGCGGCCCTGCTGCGCGCCGTGACCGCGGGTGCCGGCTTGTTCATCGCGGTGGGCGATCGGGTGGACACGGTGGTGTGGAATCAACGCATGGGAAAGCTGCTGCCGCAGCCCTTGGGCCTGGTGCGCACCGCCTCGGCGCTGCCCGGCCAGCACCCCGGAGAGATCGTCGACGACCGCCCGGCCGAGCGCCTGGCCCCCATCGATCGCAGCCACCCCATGCTGGCCAACTTCACCGGACGGGGCGAGGGGCTGCTTTCGGCGCGCTTCTTCAAGTACATGCTGCTGGAGCCGGTACCCGAGGAGCCGGAGCGCAACACCGTCCTTTTCTACGAAAGCGGCGCCCCGGCCTTGGTGGCAAAGCGTGTGGGCAAGGGTCGCGTGATGTTGCTCACCACCACCGTGGATCGGGAGTGGGGCGACTTGCCCATCCGGCCCGGCTTTCTCCCGCTGGTGCGCGAGGCCGCCCGCCGCCTGGTGGGGGTCAGCGGCGAGGAAGACACCGCTTCTCTGCGCGCGGGTGACAGCCGGCCCTTGACCTTCTCGGGTTATGAACAACGCCTGGAGGTCACCCGCCCCGACGGTTCGGTCTGGGTGGTTCGGCGCGCGAACGCGACTCGCAGCGCCCTCTATCACGAGACCGACGCCCTGGGTACCTACCGCGTGCGCGCGGTCACCGGCGACGGTGCGGTGGTGCCACGGCCCGAGCTGGACTTCGTGGTCAACCTGGACCCCCGCGAATCCGATCCCGCCCGTCTGGCGCAAGAGCAACGCCCCGACCGCATCGCGACCAGCGCGCCCGGCGGCCCGCGGCCCAAGCACCGCATAGAACTGTGGCACACCCTGGCCGCGGCCATGGTGCTCCTGCTGCTCTGCGAATCGTTGCTGAGCCTGCGCCGGCGCGTGGCCTGAGAAACACTCGACCGAGGTCCCGAGGTGGGCGTAGCATGGCGTCATGCTGACCTCTCGTCGTTGGAGTTTGGCCGATACGAGGTACAGGCCGCGCGGGCGAGCCGTCCTCGCCTTGCTGTCCCTGCTCGGCACGACACAGCTTGCGGCTGCCGCCGAGAGCAAGGCCAAGCCCTCGGCCAAGAGGCCGCCCCCAGCGCAGGAGGTCCCGAGCATCGCCTCGAGGTTCCGCGCCCTCACCGAGCAGGCCCGCGATCTCGAGTACCCCGCGCTGCTCGACCGGCTGAAGATCAAACCGGCCGCGACCCGTCTGAGCTTCGATGCAAGCAAGGCCCGCTACTACCCCGAGGTCGAACGCGCGCTGGGGCTGGGGGCGGGGGAAGTCGAGACCTTCAAGCGGCACGGCTTCGCCATGGTGGACCACGGGACGAAACTCTCCATGGGCAAGGCCTATCTGGAGATCTACCGCGCCGATCTACCGGTCTTCGTCAGCGCCGATTCCATCCTGCACGCCCTGCACCGCTCGTACGACGAGATCCTGCGCCAACTCGAGGAACAGGTGCTCTTCGCCAACCTGGACCTTGCGTTGGAGAGGATGCACGCGGCGGTCTGCGAGCTGCCCAAGACCTCGCCCGCGCTCAAGCACAACATCGCGGATGTCAGCGTGTTGCTCGCGGTGGCGCGCAGGCTGCTCGAACCCGGCAAGGGGGGTGAGACAACGACCGCGACCAACCGTCCGTCCTGCGAAAGCGAAAGCACGGTGGCCGCCATCTTGAAGAAGATCGCCGCCCAAATCGACGATTCGCCGGAGGGATCGGGCACGCCCCTGTGGGGCCGGCGCTCGATCGTCGATTGGTCGCAGTTCAAACCGCGCGGGCACTACGTGAAGTCACCCCGGCTGCAGGCCTACTTTCAGGCGATGATGTGGCTCGGCCGCGCCGACGTGGCCTGGAAACCGGCCCTCGACCGCGAGTTGCAGGACGCCGCCCTGCTGGTCCTGTTGGCGGGGCAGACCGAACAGTCGGCTCGCCTGGGCGAGATGAGCCGACTCAT
>CAZHUY010000371.1:0-296 GCA_964535465.1 uncultured Myxococcales bacterium | reverse complement strand
GGGGCGCGCCGATTCCCTGGGGCCGGACGGCATGCAGGGGGCGCTCAAAGCGGCGGGCATCGCAGCGAAGGACGATCTGCGGGCCCCCGGGGCGCTGGCCAGGTTGCGCAACGAGGTGAGCAAGCGCCCCGAGGCCCAACAACAGATCCGCTCCGAGCACGTGGAGTCCAATCCCCACACGCCCACCGAAATGCTCCTACCCGCGGCGTTCCAGTTGTTCGGCCAGCGCTTCGTGATGGATTCCTTCGTGCTGTCGAAGATGGTCTTCGATTCCATCCGTTTCCACGAGCGCAAGC
>CAZHUY010000370.1:0-4909 GCA_964535465.1 uncultured Myxococcales bacterium | reverse complement strand
GCTTTGAGCGGCTCACGCCGGAAAGCCCCCGGCTCTGCCGGGGGATGCGTTACTTATCGGCGAAGGCAAGAGGTGACTCCGAATGCGATCTGCGGGGGCGCCGCCCGGCGGGGTAGAGGACGACAGCACGTGCCCAAGGTCATGGAAGAAAACAGGGAAGGGCTCCTCGCCCCGTGGAGAAAACCCACGGAAGCAAGGTAACCACGCGAGCCGGAAGGCGAAGTGCGGTGAAGGCGAGAGCCTGACGGATGGGTCCGTACGAGCGATGAAGCGGGGTAACGCCCGCAGAGCAAAGGGACCCTGCCGGAGGCAATCGGAGCAGAGAAGCGAGGCAAGAGCGGGATGACAAAGCCCACCGTCAGTTTGCAGGAGCTTCGAGCGAAGATAGGCCAACGGGCGAAGTCCGCCCCTGCGCATCGCTTTTGGGGATTACACGTCCACATCAAGAAACTCGATACGCTCGAAGCGGCGTACCTGGAGGCCAAACGCAACGGCGGAGCCCCTGGGTCCGACGAGGAGACGTTCGAGGCGATTGAGGCACAGGGCCGGGGCGGGTTTCTCACGAAGCTCGCCGAGGAGCTGCGCGGGGACGCGTACCACCCGAGGCCGTATCGTCGAAGAGAGATTCCCAAGGAGGGCGGCAAAGTCCGCGTGATTTCGATCCCAGCGATTCGAGACCGCGTGGTGCAAGGCGCCCTCCGGCTGATTCTGGAACCGATCTTCGAAGCCGACTTCTCGGACAGTTCGTATGGGGCACGGCCGGGACGTTCCGCGTATGAGGCAATCGAGAAAGTGTGCACGGGACTGCGCCAGGGGCGACACCGCGTGGTTGACGTCGATCTGTCGCGCTACTTCGATACGATTCGGCACGACCGAATCCTGGTGAAAGTGGCGAGGCGGGTGGTCGACGGCGAAGTGCTGGCCATGGTGAAACAGTTCCTCAAGAGCACTGGCGACCGAGGCGTCCCACAAGGTTCGCCGCTGTCACCCCTTCTCGCGAACCTCGCGCTCGACGACCTGGACCATGCTCTTGACCGAGGAGGCGACACCATCACCTATGCTCGATACCTGGACGACATGGTCGTGCTCGCCGCCGACACCCCGAAAGGGCGGCTGTGGGCCGACCGAGCGTTGATGCGCATCCGCCAAGAGGCGGAGGCCATCGGCGTGTCGCTCAACGCAGAGAAGACCCGTCTGGTGACGATAGCGGAGCCAGGGGCCAGCTTTGCGTTTCTGGGATTCGACTTCCGTTGGGAACGGAGCTCGAAAACTGGAGGATGGTATGCGAGCAGAACCCCGCGACTGAAGAAGGTCATCGCAGTCCTACAGGAAGTTGGGAAGATTCTGCGCCGGTGTGGCCACTTGCCAATGGAAGTGGCCGTGGCGCAGGTAAACCCGATTCTGCGGGGCTGGGTGAACTACTTCCGTGTCGGCAATTCGGGGAAGGCGTTCGGCAAGGTGAAGTACGAGGTCGAATGCAAGGTGAGGCGATTGGCGGCCAAGAAGCGCAAGCGCAAGGGATTTGGCTGGAAGCGGTGGAGTAGCGCCGTGGTGTACGGAACGTGGGGTCTCTTTCGGGATTACCGCGTGAGATACTGGAGCGCGAAAGCATGCCCCAGCTGAACGGACCCATAACCCCGATGGAAGACGCCTTCGCGGTGAGCCGGATGCGGGAAATCCGCCTGTCCGGTTCGATGTGGCGGGGGCCGGAGACGGAGTGATGGAACCCTCTAGACGGGCACGAAGCTGGAAACGGCGGACACGGCCAAGAGGCTCCTGCACACCACCGCGCCGGTCCCCGACCCGACCGGTCCAGGACCTTCTGCTACGTCAACGTCCGGGGCTGCTGGGCCAACGTGAACTGCTACCGCGTCGGCACCACCACCCCGTTCGACAGCTGGACGATCAACCACTGTCCGTAGCGTTCCCTCGCCGGGCAAGGCTCGGGCTGCCGCCATGGCGTTGGCAGTACGTCGGTTCGGCCATTCGCCGAGCCAGGGCGGCGAGGCCGGACCGGGGCTGGCGCAGCGGCGGCCGATAGCCGAGAGGGTGTGCAGCTCAGGTCGCGGGAAGCGTAATCTGGCTTACCAGCACGACACCCGAGTCATGGTCGTCGCTCTGAACACAGAGATCGAAGTAGCCGCGGACCCATTCACGAGGTATTCGACGACAGACGCGAATCATGGTGAACTCCCTCGCTTGAGGCGGAGTTACCTAGCTCACAAAGGAGTAATCGATGACGACAAAGATGATGAGAGGGCTTGCTTTCCTGTTCGTGGCCGCGCCGCTTGTGATTGGCGCCTGCGACGGGAGCGACGACGACAAGGACGCTGTCACCACCCTGGACGGTGGGTTTGGCACTGATGCCGGCTCGATCCCGGATGGGCTGCCGGTCACCGCCGACGGCGGCATGGTTTCTGATACCAGGCCGGCCGGCGACGGGGCGGTGGTCGACGCCCCCGTGCGGACCGATGTGCCTGTCACGGTCGACGCTGCCCAGACCACCGACGTGGTGGCCGGCGATGCGACGGCAGACGCCACGCTCGCCGTGGATACGGCCCCGGTCGCGGTTTGCACCGAAACCGTCAAGTTCTCCGGCGGCAACGTCAAGACGGACATCGTCCTCACCAAGGCGTGCAGCCCCTATCTCATCAAGACCGACATCGACGTGACCGCGAACGGAACGCTCACCATCGAGCCGGGCGTCACCCTGCGATTCAACCCGGGGAGGAACATCTCCGTGGGCTACAACGCCGCTGGCAAACTGGTGGCGGCTGGAACCGCGGCCGAGCCGATCACCTTCACCTCGTCGGCCAGCACGCCGGGCGCGGGCGATTGGGCCGGTGTGCAGTTGTGGGGCAACACCATGAACGGCACCAGCCTCAAGTACGTCACGATGGAATACTGCGGCTCCGAAGGCGATGCTTGTCTGGTCGGCACCGAGGTCAAGCCGGGCCGCGTGACCGTCGACCACGTCACCTTCGCGCAGGTCGGTCCGGGGTCGGATGCCATCTGGCAGAAGGACAAGGATTCGAACTTCACCATCACCTCCTGCACCTTCAAGAACATCCCCACCACGCCCACGCAGCAATACGCCATCTCGGTGTATGCGCCGTCTTTCACGGGCATCGACAGCAACAACGTGTTCAATGGCGCCATGGTGCAACTGATGGGCGGAACCGTCGCGACGAACGCCACCTGGAAGAACATCAACACCACGGTGGCCGTGACCTCGGATCTGAGCGTGCAAGGAACGGCGACCCCGGTCCTGACCCTCGCGGCCGGCAGCGTCTTCAAGTTCACCAGGGACACCGAGCTGGCCATCGGTTACAGCGATCCGGGAGCTTTGGTGCTGGCAGGGACGGCCGCCGCCCCCGTCGTCCTCACCTCACTGGCGGGCACGCCCAAGGCTGGCGACTGGGTCGGCATCACTATGTGGAACTCCGCCTCGGTGACCATCAAGTACGCCGAGATCTCTTTCGCCGGCTCGAACCGGGGCGCGATCGACATCAACGACGAAGACAACAAGCTGGACATCCAGAACAGCAAGATCGCGTCGAGCGCGGCCTACGGCATCCGCATCCCCTGCAACTCGACGGCGACGGTCGTGAACACCGGCAATACCTTCACGGCCTGTGCGAACGGCGACGTGGGCCCCGGCCCTGCCGGCGTCGATTGCCACTAAGGCCTAGCGCCTAAGTCCTTTCACGAGGGCGATCCCCGCAAGGGATCGCCCTTTTGTTTTTGGTGCGGGCGGGCGCGCGAACCGGGATGGCTCTCATGGATTTGGCGGGCGCGCTTCCATTGGAAACGATGGGGGTATGACCAGCCGTGCGCCGCCGCAGGAGGCCTTCCCCCTCGACCTCGAGGCCGAGCCCGGCCCACAGGGCCTAGTTTACAGAATCTCTCCTATCAGCTTAGCCGCTCTTGAAAAGTAGGCCGGGTCTGCTCGCCAAAAGTAGGCCGGTGGGGGTGGTGGCGGGGATGTCGAAGGGCGGCGAGCCTGGCGGGGATGTGCTCGCGGCTGAAGAAGCGGCCATGCCGGTAGTGTGGAAAGTGGTTCTGGCCTGACGGCCGAGTGGGCCCCGCGACAGCGGGCGTGCTCAGCCGAGGACTGCCAGCGCAAACGCCGGGCGGACACGCAGGCATCGTGGCGGCACCGCAATCCGGAGTACGCGGTGGGGTATCGGATACAAATGCGGGTGGCGCAGGCCGAGGATGATCGGCCGGCCACGGCCCGACATCCACCGCCGTTGGACCGACTGCCCTGGGACCTCGCGAAAGACCAGTTCACGGCCCAGGGCTGCTAATTCATTGAGGTTTTGGCAGGAGTCCTTCTGGCGAGGACGAAAGACGAGATACGGAGCGAAATAGCGAGAATCACGAAGGAAATCCCAGCACACCCCCCGCCCGCTGAGAAAGACCAGACCGGGGTTCAGGCAGGGTAGCGGGGTCATGAAGGTCGAATTCCAGCACCTGGATCTGCGCCACGAGCGGCTGCGCAAGCGCGACCCCGCCCGCGAGCGGCAGCTGCTTGGATCGCTGGCCGACCATGGCCAGCAGATGCCCATCGTGGTGGTGGGCGGGCCGAGCGACATGCGCGTGGTAATCGATGGGTACAAGCGGGTGCGGGCGCTGCAACGGCTGGCGCGAGACACGGTGATGGTGACGGAATGGCCGATGGGCGAGGCGGACGCGCTGATCGCGGAGCGGGTGATGCGGGCGACGAAGGGCGAGGACGCCCTGGAGAAAGGGTGGCTGCTGCGCGAGCTCGGGGATCGCTTTGGGCTGGGACAGGACGAGCTGGCCCGGCGCTTCGACAGGAGCAAGAGCTGGGTGAGCCGGCGACTGGCGTTGGTGGCCGACCTGCCTCTGGCGATCCAGGAGACGGTCCGACAGGGACACCTGG
>CAZHUY010000369.1:0-4926 GCA_964535465.1 uncultured Myxococcales bacterium | reverse complement strand
TCCCGCCGAAGGGTCTTGTGATCCTGCAGGGGGCTCCGCCCGGGGAGGTCATTGACTTCGAGGAGATGAACCAAGACGCGCGTGCGTTCCAGGTGACGCAAAAAGCGATGGCCCAGGCCCGCGCCCTCATGCGCGCCTTCGATCAGCCCGGGCACGTCGGCGACCACGAAGGACCGCTCGTCCGAGAGCTGCACCATGCCAAGGTTGGGGATGAGGGTGGTGAAGGGATAGTCGGCGACCTTGGGACGGGCCGCCGAGATCCTGGCGATGAGCGAGGACTTGCCCACGTTGGGGAAGCCCACCAGCCCCACGTCGGCCAGCAGTTTCAACTCGAGCCGGATGGTCCGCTCCTGGCCTGGCTGGCCGGGCTCGGCCTTCCTGGGCGCGCGGTCGGTGGCCGTCGCGAAGTGGATATTGCCGCGCCCGCCCTTGCCGCCGCGGGCGACCACGAAGCGATCGCCGTTCTTCCTCAGGTCGGCAATCAGCTCCCCTGTTTCCTCGTCATACACCTCGGTGCCGCCGGGGACGCGCAGCAGCATGTCCTCGCCCCTGTGGCCATACCTGTCCTTGTTGCCGCCGCGCTCTCCGGCCGGGGCTTGGTAGTCGTGCTGGTAGCGAAAATCGAGCAGCGTGGACAGGCCCCCGTCGGCCACCAGGATGACGCTGCCGCCGTCGCCACCATCGCCACCGGCGGGTCCGCCCTTGGGGACGAACTTCTCGCGCCGAAACGCAATGGCGCCGTTGCCACCGTTTCCGCCGTGCACGGTGATCCGCGCTTGATCGACGAATGCGGTCACGGGGACGCTCCTGGCGCCGGGAAACCCGCGCCCTGGTTGGCGGCTAGGCCGCCTCGATGCTGACCAGCTTGCGCTTGCCCGACTGGCTGAACTTCACCTTGCCGTTCTTGAGAGCGAACAAAGTGAAATCGCTGCCCATGCCGACGTTTGTGCCGGGATGGAAGAGCGTGCCGACCTGGCGAACCAGGATGTTGCCGGCCAGAACGGCTTGCCCACCGTAGCGCTTGACCCCGCGGCGCTGCGACTGTGAATCGCGACCGTTGCGGGAGCTGCCTTGACCTTTTTTGTGTGCCATGGCGCTTAGGCTCCTGCCTTGATGGCTGTGATCTTGAGAGCGGTGAAGGGCTGGCGATGGCCGGTCTTGCGGCGATACGACTTGCGGCGCTTGTACTTGAAGATGACGAGCTTCTTGCCCAGTCCCTGCTCAAGCACCTCGGCCTCGACCTTGATGCCACTGACCTGCGGTTTGCCCACCTGCACATTGCCGCCGTCATCGGCGAACAACAGCGGAACAAACGACAGCTTTTCGCCGGGGGATGCGGGGAGTTTCTCCACGCGCAAGGTTTCCCCTTCGGCAACCCGGTATTGTTTTCCTCCGGTCTGGATAACGGCGTACATGTTTCAAGCTCCCGAGCGAGGGGCGTAATTTAGAGGAGATTCCTACGGTGTCAAGTGTCGATGGGAACCCTAAGAGGGTTCCCATACCCTCCCGCGATGGTACGCGGCGAGCAAAAGCTCGCCGCTCCCCACGCGAGCCGAAGCCCCCGCCGAGCCTGCCCGGGCTCGAAATTCACTGTCTTTCGCGGCGAATGCTGACGGCGCGGGCGTGGGCGGCCAGGCCCTCGACCTCGGCCAGGGCCTCGATGCTCTTGGCGTGTTGGGCCAAGGCTTCGGGGCTGTACTCTATTAACGATGTGCGCTTGACGAAGTCGGCGACCCCCAGCGGGGAGGCGTAGCGGGCGCTGCCGCCGGTGGGCAAGACGTGGCTGGGCCCGGCGAAGTAGTCGCCCACCGATTCGCAGGCGTAGTCGCCCACGAAGACGGCGCCCGCGGCCGTCACCTGGTCGGCCCAGGACGCGGCGTGGCTCAGAGCCACGCCGGCGTGCTCGGGGGCCAGGCGGTTGACCAGGGCGATGGCGTGGCGGGCGTCGTTCACCACGAAAGCGAAGCCCTGGTTGTCCACGGCGTGGCGGGCGATGTCCTTGCGCGGGAGCACGGCCAACTGGCGCTCCACCTCGGCGGCGACCGCCTCGGCCACCGGGCGCCCGACCGCCACCAGGATGGGGATGGCGCGCGTGTCGTGCTCGGCCTGGGCCAGCAGATCCGCCGCCACCCACGCCGGGTTGGCGCTGGCGTCGGCCGCGATCACCACCTCGGTGGGACCGGCCACCATGTCGATGCCCACGTCGCCGAAGACCTGGCGCTTGGCCGCGGTCACGTAGGCGTTGCCCGGGCCGGCGATCTTGTCGACGCGCGGGACGCTCTCGGTGCCGTAGGCCAGCGCCGCGATGGCCTGCGCCCCGCCCACCAGAAACACGCGATCCACGCCGGCTTCCAGCGCCGCCGCCAGGGTTTCGGGCGAAGGACCCGGGGTGGTCATCAACACCTCGGACACTCCCGCCACCTTGGCCGGCACCGCGGTCATGAGCACGGTCGAGGCCAAGCAGGCGGTGCCGCCGGGAACGTAGAGGCCCACACGCTGGAGCGGGAGAACCCGGCAGCGCAGACGGATGCCCGGCTCGTTGACTTCGTAGGACTCGTGGCGCTCGCGCTCGTGATAGACGCGAATGCGGCGGGCGGCCTCGGCCAGGGCCTGGCGCACCTCGGGCTTGCTGCGCGCCGCCTGCTCCTCCCAGTCCTTGCGACCGAGCTCGATGCTGGTCAGTTGCCGACGCTCGAACTTCTCGGTCAACTCGCGCAGGGCTGCGTCGCCCTGCTGGCGAACCTGGGCTACGATGGCCGCGACCCGGGCCTCGACGTCCTGAGGGAGCGTCGTCCCGCGGTTGGCGGCCTGGGCGAGCTTGGTTTCGAAATCGGAATCCTGAACGCTGACGATGCGTAACATGGACGCAAGGCTAGCAGACCGGAGGCGGCGGGCGGAGGAGGAAGCGTGGCGAGGCGATCACTCGTCGTCGGCTTCTACGATCATGCCGCGGCAGTGGGGCGAACCGCAGCGGCAGGGCTCGGCCAGCTCGACGGGGAAGGCGTAGTCGTAGGCGATCTCCTCGCCCTTGGCGATGTCTCGTATGGCGACGATCTTCGCCCACGGGTGTCCGTTTTCGTCGAGGCCGGCGTCCACATCGGCGTTGGGATCGCAGGAATGGTTGATCCAGCGGGTCTGGTCCACCATGTCGAAGAAGACCTCTTCGGTGATCTTCAACGAATAGCGATCGTTGACGTCCTCGCCCAAATGCCAGGCGACGCCGTCGACCTCGGCGATGATCTCGCCCTCGGCGAAGGGACGCTCGGCGATCACACCGTAGCCATCGATGGAGGAACGAACCACTTGCAGTCCGGGAATGCGCGGCATGCCTTTCCATATCCCAAAACCCCGCCTTTTTGGAGTCGCTTTAGTGCGGTCTGCTTGACGCCGGCAGACCCCTTGGGGATCATCCGCATCCATGTCGAGGTCGGAGCGTGTGAAGAATCGGGACGTGCGTGCCCTGCTGGCGCGGCACTCGGACTTGGCCCTGGCGGGGTCGGTGGCGCTGATGGTGGGCATGATGATCATCCCCCTGCCCCCCTTCGTGCTCGACCTGCTGGTCACGCTGAACATCGGGGTCGCGCTCACGCTGCTGCTCATCGCGGTCTACGTGGGCGAGGCCCTGCGCATCGCCACCTTCCCCTCGCTGTTGCTCATGACCACGTTGTTCCGGCTGGCCATCGAGGTGTCGGCCGCGCGCCTGATTCTGCTCAAGGCCAGCGCCGGTCAGGTCATCTTCGCCTTCGGCAATTTCGTGGTGGCGGGCAACCTGGTGGTGGGCGCGGTGGTGTTCCTGATCCTCACGCTGATTCAGTTCATCGTCATCTCCAAGGGCTCCGAGCGCGTGGCCGAGGTGGGCGCGCGTTTCGCCCTGGACGCCCTGCCCGGCAAACAGATGTCCATCGACGCCGAGCTGCGCGCCGGCCACATCGATCAGGCCGAGGCGCGGCGGCGACGAAGTCTGCTGACGCGCGAGTCGCAGTTCTTCGGGTCGATGGACGGCGCCATGAAGTTCGTCAAGGGCGACGCCATCGCGGGCATCGTCGTGCTGCTGGTCAACATCGTGGGCGGTCTGCTGATTGGCATCTTGCAGAAGGGCATGAGCCCGGCCAGCGCGGTCAAGACCTACACCGTGCTCACCATCGGCGCGGGACTGGTGGCGCAGATCCCGGCGCTCATCATCTCCAGTGCGGCGGGCATCCTGGTCACGCGGGTTTCATCCGAGCACGAGGGCGGGCACCTGGGCCTGGACATCGGCCGTCAGATCCTGGCGCAACCCAAGGCCCTGGCCGTGGCGGCCGGGCTACTGGGCCTTCTGGCCCTGGTGCCGGGATTGCCGACCTTGCCCTTCCTGTTACTAGGCGGCTTGCTGGGCGTGGTGGCCTACGCCCTCATCAAGCAAGATCGGCGGAACGCCCGCGCGCGGGCCAGCGAGGGAGCCTTGCAGGGGCCCGGTTTTGTCTCGGCCCTGGCGCCAGCGCCCATCACCATCGAGCTCTCTCCCGGACTCTCGCAGGCGCTGGTTGCTGGCGAGGGCCCCAACCGTCTCACCGATGAGCTGCTGCCGACGGCGCGCGAGCGCTTCTTCGCGGAGACCGGCATCCCCTTGCCCGTGATGGGCGTGCGGCCGCGCGTGCCCACGCTGGACGGCAACAGCTATTGCCTGCGCCTGCAGGACATCCCCATGGCCCAAGGCGAGGTTCTGCCCGAGGCGGGCATGGCCCTGGAAACGCGCGATCGTCTGCGCGGCCTGGAGATCTCGGCCCAGCCCGCCATCCATCCCGAGGGCCGGCCGGCGGCGTGGATCCCCAGGGCCGAGTTGGCGGCGGCGCGCCTGGCGGGCATCCCCACCCTGTCGCCGGAAGAGGTCATCGTCCTGCATTTGATGCAGCTTCTGCGGCGCCACGGCCACGAGTTTTTGGGTCT
>CAZHUY010000368.1:0-4926 GCA_964535465.1 uncultured Myxococcales bacterium | reverse complement strand
CACGCGCATCAACATCGTGGACACCCCCGGCCACGCCGACTTCGGCGGCGAGGTGGAACGCGTGCTCAAGATGGTCGACTCGGTGCTGCTGCTGGTGGACGCCTTCGAGGGCCCCATGCCGCAGACCCGCTTCGTCACCCGCAAGGCCCTGGCGCTCGGCCTACGCCCCATCCTGGTGGTCAACAAGATTGACCGCCCGGGCTGCGACCCGGACGGCGCGGTCAACGACACCTTCGATCTCTTCTGCGCGCTCGGTGCCAACGAAGAGCAGCTCGACTTCCCCGTGATCTACGCCTCGGGCCGCGAAGGCTTCGCGATCAAGAACCTGAACGACGAGCGCGTGGATCTGTCGCCTCTGCTGGATCTCGTTGTACAGGCCGCGCCCGCACCCCTGGCCGACGTCTCGGGCCCCCTGGCCATGCACGTGGCCACCTTGGATTACGACGACTACCTGGGCTACGTGGCCATCGGCCGCATGCTCTCGGGCAAGATTCGCCAGGGCGATCGCGCCCTGTGCGTGCACCGCGACGGCAAGCGCGAGGAGTTCCGCGTGGCCAAGATCCTGGGCTACCAGGCGCTCAAGCGCTTCGAGCTGCAGGAGGCGGTGGCCGGCGACATCTGCGCCATCACCGGCATGGAGGACCTGACCGTGGGCGAGACCATCACCGAGATCGCCCGCCCCATGGTGCTGCCCCTGCTGGAGATCGAAGAGCCCACGGTGAAGATGCAGTTCATGTCCAACAACGGTCCCTTCGCCGGTCAGGAAGGCAAGTTCGTGACCTCGCGAAACATCCGCGACCGTCTGATGAAAGAGCTGAAGGCCAACGTGGCGCTGCGGGTGAACGAAACCGATTCGCCCGACACCTTCGACGTCCTGGGGCGCGGCGAGCTGCACCTGACGGTGCTCATCGAGACCATGCGGCGCGAGGGTTACGAGCTGATGGTGTCGCAGCCCCAGGTCATCTTCAAAGAGGGCCCCAACGGCGAGAAGCTGGAGCCCTATGAAGAGTTGGTGATCGATCTCGACGAGGCCTTTAACGGCGCCGTCATCGAGGAGCTGGGCCGGCGCGGCGGCCGCATGCAGGAGATGGGGCCGGCCGGCGTGGGCCGCACCCGCCTGGAGTACGTCATCCCCTCGCGCGGCCTCATCGGCTACCGCTCGCAGTTCCTCACCGACACGCGCGGCACCGGCATCATCAACCACAACTTCAGCCACTACGGACCCTACGCCGGTCCGTTCAAGGGCCGTCCCAACGGCGTGCTCATATCCCAAGATCCGGGTCAGACCAACACCTATGCGCTTTTCTACCTGCAAGAGCGCGGCGCCCTGTTGATGGGGCCCGGCGTGCCCGTGTACCCCGGACAGATCGTGGGCCTGCATGCGCGTGGCAACGACATCATCGTCAACCCCAGCAAAGCCAAGAAGCTGACCAACATCCGCACCACCGCGGCCGACGAGAAGCTGTTCCTCACCCCGCCGCTGGATCTGACCCTGGAAGCGGCGCTCGAGCTCATCAACCAAGATGAGTTGCTCGAGGTCACGCCCAAGAGCATCCGTCTGCGCAAGCGCATCCTGGACCACAACGAGCGCAAGCGCGTCGAGAAGCTGCACGAGCAGGGGCTGGAAGGATAGACTCCTGAATCCGTCGTGAAGAAACTCATCGGCAAAGTCATCGTGGGGGTCGCGGCCGGCGTGGCCATCTACGTCGGGTTCTCCGTGTGGGCAGGCGCGCGCAGCGTGGGCCAGGCCCTGGCGGCCTTCGACTGGACCTATGCCCTGTTGGCCTTGGGATTGGCTTCGCTCAACTACGGCGTGCGCTTCGTGCGCTGGCACTATTACCTCAAGGTGCTCGGTCTGCCGCAGGTGACGCTCGGACACAGCCTGCTCATCTTCTTGGCGGGCTTTTCGCTGACCGTGACACCCGGCAAACTGGGCGAGGCCATCAAGGCCCTGCTGCTGCGCCAGTCGCATGGCATCCCGGCCGCTCGCACGGCTCCCATCGTGGTGGCTGAACGCTTGACCGACCTGGTCGGCTTGCTGGCGCTGGCCTGCCTCGGGATCTTCAGCTTCCCCGTGGATCGACGTCTGCTCGTCGTCGGCGCGCTGATGATCGTCTTGGGTCTGGCGGTGGTCTCGGTCGAGCCCATCGCCATGTTCTTCCTACGGCTGTGTGGCCGTGTACCCGGCGTGCGCAAGTTCACCGACAAGCTGCACGAGGCCTACCAGTCCACGGCCACCCTGCTCAAGCCCGCCCCCCTGGTCATCGCGGTGCTGCTCTCCACGCTGAGTTGGTTCTTCGAATGCGTGGCCTTCGTGGCGGTGGTGTACGGTTTCCCCGGCGCCTCCATCGACATGCAAGCCGGCACCTTCATCTACGCCTCGATGACCATCGCGGGCGCGCTCTCGTTCTTGCCCGGCGGCTTGGGCGTCACCGAGGCTGGTATGCTCGCTCTGCTGGGAGAATTGGGCACGGGCACTGGACGCAGCGTGGCCGCTGCCGCCACCTTTGTCACCCGCGTGTGCACCCTGTGGTACGCGGTGCTCGTCGGCTTGGTGGCCCTGTTCGCATTCGCACGACGAGCGCAAATCGACGTGCAACTGCCTGAAAAGACAGAAGCAAACGCCGCGGCGCAAGAATAGCCGCCGCACCACGCCCTGACAGGGGAATCGGCCTCTCAAGATCTCGTCGGCAGTGTCCGAAGAGACAGGCATTCCACCTTGCCGCTTGCGACGTCGGCGCCAAGCCAACCCCAAATGAGAGAGCACACCATGGCAGACGCAACCCGGATCAACATCTTCCAGCTCACGCGCGGCGCTTGCCGCCATCTGCCCGGACCTTGCCCCTACGCCACATGCCGCTTCAACCTGACGGCAGAAACCCGCGACACCCGCGGCGCCAAGCCCACCCACGCGAGCGCGCCGGTGCTGCGCGAGGCCTGCGCGCTGGAGGCCGCGGAACAGGGCGGGATGACCCTCGAGGAAATCGCGACGCGATTTGCTCTCACCCGCGAGAGGGTTCGTCAGATCGAACTCACCGCGCTCCGCAAGCTAGGTAAACAACTGCAGCGCGACGCCTATAGCGACACCAGCGAGCGCCCGAGTTCCAAGGCTGCCTAGTTGGATGGAAACCCTGAGAGGGTTTCCAAACCTTCCCGCGCTTTGGCTACGTCGGGCAAAGCCCGGCTCCGCCCACGCGACCAGATGGAAACCCTGAGAGGGTTTCCAAACCTTCCCGCGCTTTGGCTACGTCGGGCAAAGCCCGACTCCGCCCACGCGATCAGATGGAAACCCTGAGAGGGGCTCCCCTTCGAGGACTCCGGCCCTGCACCCCGCCACCACCTACGCGCCTTTCTACTTGGGCATGGCGCAGCTACTGACGCCGGCCGAGGGCAGGTAGCACTCGCGTACGTAGTCGCGCACCATCCGATCGGTGTTGAAGCGCCAGCCCAGCGTGCGGACGGCCCGCTTGACCCGTGCCACCCAACCGTGGGGCACGCCCTGTTCGTCCTGATCGTAGTAAAGGGGCACGACCTCGTTCTCCAAGACCTGGTACAACGACTCGCCGTCGCGCCTGTCCTGCTCCGCCACGTTGACGTGGCAAACGCCGTTGCCGATGGCGAAGCCGTTGAGGCCGTCGTAGGCCTCGGCCCACCACCCGTCGAGGATGGACAGGTTCAAGCCGCCGTTGAGCAGAACCTTCTGGCCGCTGGTCCCACTCGCTTCTTGCGGGCGCCGAGGCGTGTTCAGCCACACGTCCACGCCCTGCACCAGGTGGCGGGCTACGTTGATGTCGTAGTCCTCGACAAAGACGATGCGCGAACGCAGGTCGGGCAGCAGGCTGGCTCGGTACACGGTCCGCAGCAGGGCCTTGCCGGGCTCGTCCGCCGGATGGGCCTTGCCCGCGAAGATCAGCTGCACCGGCCGTTTCTCATCCAGCAGCAGGCGCCGCAGGCGGTCCATGTCGGTGAACAGGAGGTTGCCACGCTTGTAGGTGGCGAAGCGCCGGGCGAAGCCGATGGTCAACACGTCGGGATCCAGCGTGGTCTTGGCCGCCTCAATCACGTCCTCGCTGTGGTTGTTCAGGCGACGCTGGGTCTCGGCCGCCCGCCGCGCGAAGCTGACCAGGGTCGCCTTGAGCGTGCGGTGTGTCTCCCACAGCTCGGCATCGGAGACGTTCTCGATGCGCGCCCACATCTTGGGGTCAGGCAGGTTGTTGGCCCAATCGGGACCAATGTGACTGACGTAGAGATCCTGCATGGCGGGCGCCAGCCAGGTGCGCACGTGTACACCGTTGGTGATGTGGCCCACCGGCACCTCGTCCTCGCGGTGGTGCGGCCACAGGACCTGCCACGCGCGTCGGGTGACCCGGCCGTGCAAACCGGAGACTGCGTTGGCGTAGCGGGACATCTTGAACGCCAGCACCGTCATGCACAGGGTCTCGCGGGCATCCTGGGGACGCACACGCCCCAATCCCATGAAGTCCTCCTTGGAAAGCCCCAGCGAGTGGCGCAGGGGCTCCAGGTATTCCTCGACCAGCTCCGGCGGGAAGCGATCGTGGCCCGCGTCCACCGGCGTATGCGTGGTGAACACCGTGGACTGCGCCACGTCCTGGGCCACGCTCCAGAAATCCGCACCGGTCTCTTCCATGCGCAAGCGCGCGTATTCCAGGGTCGCGAAGGCGCTGTGTCCCTCGTTCAGGTGCAGGCCGCTCCAATCGATCCCAGACGCCCGCAAGGCGCGGATGCCCCCGACCCCGAGCAGCAGCTCCTGCCGAATGCGCGTGCGCTGATCGCCGAAATACAGACGCGCCGCCAGCCTGCGGTTTTCCTCGGTGTTGCCCTCGACGTCCGTGTCCAGCAGCAGGAGCTGGTTCCGCCCTACGTTGACCTGCCACACCTGAGCAAAGAGACGCTCGCGGCCGAGAG
>CAZHUY010000367.1:0-4970 GCA_964535465.1 uncultured Myxococcales bacterium | reverse complement strand
GTCCCGTGCTTTTCAACCTTTTTTCTGATCCGGAATCATGAACGGTGATTTAGCAGGAGTGCCCTGGTCCAAGCACCCGAATAGGCTCTACGGTTGGCTCAAGGGACCGATGGTTCCTGCAGCGCAAGCCAAACCAAAGGCATCCATGTCGTCGCCCGTGCGAACGCGGACCATGGTGGCCACCTCGTTGGCCGGACACGATACGGGTGTGAAGGCCGAGCCTCCTACTCCTCCGACCGCGGTCAGAGTGGTCGCCGGTCCGACCGTCAAGGCTGCTCCAGACGTCACACTCGAGGCGACAAGCGGCGCACACGTGAACGCGAGCTGATCCACCAGGGATCCGGCGCGTCCAGAGAATCCGACCACGACCTGGTTCGGCGGGCAATCGCTCGTCCACGGGGATTCGCCGGGTCTGCCAAGGGTCGTGAGGTTGGTGCCCGCCGTCGTGATCACCGAGGTTCCCACGATCTTCACGGTTCCACAGTGAGCGGTGATCTGGCGGTGAATCGAGATGCCCCAAACGCTCCCCAGGCTCCCCTCGAATCCGATGAGGGCTTGACCAGGCGGGCAGGCGGCATCGGCAGCCACCCCACCCCCCGGGTTGCCTACCTGGGTGGTGAGATCCGATCCCGTGAAGACCACGTCTCCCACAACATCGGGGGTGCATCCGACGGTGCGAGAGAAGCACGCACCAGCCGGACAGGAGCAGGTGTCCATGGGCGCGCTGCTGCCCGGGCCACAGCCGCAGGCGCCGACGCTTCCGCCGCAGGTTTCGGGGAAGGGCGAGGCCCCCGTGCAACAATTCCGTGAGATCACCTGTCCCCCGGTCGACAGGCAGAGGGTTGCCAGCGGGTCCGCGCCGGTATCAGGGTTGGAAGTCCCCCCGTCCTCGTTCACCCCTGCGTCGCTGACAGGATCCGGAACGCACGCATTCTCGCTGCAATGCTGGCCGGCCGGGCAAGTACTGCATGCCAAGGTCCCGCCGCAACCGTCATCCATCGTGCCGCAAGTGCTGGCCGGACAGGTGTTGGGCTTGCAGGTGTTGATGGTGAGAGATTGCTGCTTGTCGTACAAGGTCCAGGGTCCGAGCTGAATTCCTGGCCAAGAACAGATGTCCTTGGTGACGCGATTGATCCGGATCCCGCACGGGTATTTGATCCGCCACGCCCTGCACCACTTGATGGTGGGGTACTCGGCGTAGAGGCCGACGGTTCCGTTGAGCATTTGGCCGGACACCGTCATCTTCTCTCGCAGAGTCCCGGTCACCACCTTCCCGTTCGGGTGGCTGTTGTACGCCGTGATCTCGCCGCTGATCGGGGCTTCCAAGGTCGCGCCCACCAGGACGACCCTGGCCTCGGCACCACCGCTCAATCCGGGTATGCCCACTCCACCGCTGGCCCACCCCTCGACGGAGGGAATCAGACTGGGTGTGAGCGTGATGGCCGCAAACTGACCCGCCCCGGGCGTCGCCCCGAGGGAGCCCGCGATGGTGAGCTTGGCGTCGACACCCATCTGCAGCGTGACGGGTACGACGACCACCACAACCACGGTGGAGTAGCCCGCGATCTTCTGACTGAACTCTTCCTCGAGTTCGCCGAGCGCATCGAAGCTGTATGCCGGGAAGATGCAGCTTCCAGAACTGCATAGGAACCCGATACCGCCCGAAACGCTGGCCGGAGTGTCGAGGGGGGCCGTGACCGCGAGGTTGGCGAACAGGGCATCGAAGCCTATGCCGACCACGCTCACCGGGATGCTCCCCTCCACCCGGGTGGTGAACCCGTCCGCGGACATTTCCGCCAGGGCGCTGAACTGAATGCCCGCGCGGAAGTACTGGTTACCGCCGTTCTTCTGCCAGAGGTACTGGTAGCGCAAGGGCGCCGACGAAGTCGCCTCCATGGCGTGCAGGCCTTTGCGCGCGCTCATCATCTTGGCTTGCAGCACCTGGGGATCAGGCGGCGGCACGAACAGCGTGGCCGGGAACGTGATCTGGTGCTTGCAGTCCTGCGGGGCGCCGGCACAGTCGCCTTCCGCTAGGCTCGCGTCCTCGTTCACCGTGACGAGAATCTGCGTGTTCACCGGTGTCTGCTCGGGCACGAGCGCTCGCAGTTGCTCGGCCACGGACTCGGCAGCCGCCAAGTCGAGAAGTACGTCTTGCGGCTGGTCGGCCTTGAGGCCATCGACCAACAAGGTGGTGACATAGGCCTTGTTCTTGAAATCCCAGATCTGCAAGGGCAGAAGCGTGCCCGAATTGTCAGGCCGGGTGACGTAGGCCCGCACGGGAACCTGGGTTGCATCCTGGCTTCGCGCTACGAGCTCAAGGGTGCCGAAAAGGTCGAGCGGTCGATACAGGGCGGGGCTGTTCGGGTCCACGGTGCTCTCCTGATCGATGAACAGAGAGACCGAGTCCGCTTGGTAGCCTGACAGATCGAAGCTGGGGAGGATCGGGGCCGACTCGATGGTGTAGATCGCGGTCCCCTCCCAGAAGAGGCCCTCCCCGTCCGTGTACTTGTGGGCGTTGAGCTGGTATTGCCCCGCGGGAACATCGGCCGGCAGAATCAAGTGAATCTTGTGTTCGCTGGCACCCGCCGCGACCGTGGCCAACCGGGTCCCGCCCAGGCCTATACCCGGGATCTCGGCGTCGCTCGAAGACAGCTCGACCGGGAACAGCACGAACTCGACGCTGAAGTCGGTCTGCTCGGCCGTGGCCTGCAAGTTGAAGGTGACGGGGATGGTCTCGCCCGCTTTGATGATGCCGGTTTCCGTCGCGATGAGCGCGTTGGTGATGGTCACCAGGGGCGCGGGCGCGGGCTCGGGACAGGTGTTCGGGTCGTAGGTCAGCACGTGGCCGCAGCCGTTCTTTGCACCGCACTCCTCCGGCCTGCAAGCCTGCGGATCACAGTCGTCCTTCGTGCAGGGGTTCTGGTCATCGCAGGAGACAGTCACCTCCGAGCACTGGCCCGTGGCCGGGTCGCAAACGCCGTCCTCATGGCAGGCGTCGATGCGCACGCAGACCTTGGGGGCGCCGCCCGAGCAGGCCCCCTGCGCGCAGGTGTCGCCTTGGGTGCAGGCGTTCCCATCGTTACAGGGCGAACCGTCGGGGCTCGCCGGGTTCGAGCATGCGCCGCTCGTCGGATCGCAGGTGCCCGCCAGGTGGCACTGGTCGGTGGCCACGCAAACCTTGGGGTTGCTACCCGCGCAGCTTCCGGCAAGGCAGGCATCGGTCTGAGTGCAGGCATCGCCGTCATTGCAGGGGTTGCCGTCGGGGCTCGCCGGGTTGGAACAGATGCCGGTGCTCGGGTCACACAGGCCGGGGACATGGCACTGGTCCAGCGCCACGCACTCCTTGGGGCTCGTGCCGACGCAAGTTCCCGTCTGGCAGGCATCGACCTGCGTGCAGGCATTGCCGTCGTTGCACGGGCTGCCGTCCATGACGACCGGCTGCGAGCAAAGCCCGGTTCCGGGATCGCAAGTTCCGGAGACGTGGCACTGGTCGAGCGCCGCGCAGATGATGGGATTGCCGCCCACGCAGCCCCCGGCCTGACAGGCGTCGGTCTGGGTGCAAGCATTGCCGTCATCGCACGCGCTGCCGTCGTCCTTCACTGGATCCGAACAGATCCCCGTCCCGGGGTCGCAGACCCCGGCCACGTGACATTGATCCAGCGCCGCGCAGGCCTTGGGATTGGCGCCCACGCAGGCTCCGGTCTGGCAGCTGTCGCTCTGGGTGCAGGCGTTGCCATCGTCGCAGGTGCTGCCGTCGGTCTTCGCCGGATCGGAGCAAACACCGGACTTCGGATCGCAGGTCCCAGCTTCGTGGCACTGGTCAAGGGCGGTGCAAGTCTTGGGGTTGCTACCCACGCAGCTTCCCGCCTGGCACGAGTCGCTCTGCGTGCAGGCATCGCCGTCGTCGCACAGGCTGTTGTCGGGCTTGGTCGGGTTGGAGCACATTCCCGTGGTCGGGTTGCACGTGGCCGCCGTATGACATTGATCGGGGGCGGGGCAGACCAGGGGCGAGCCCGGCCGGCAAACCCCCGCTTGGCAGGTGTCCCGCTGGGTGCAGGCGTTGCCGTCGGTGCAGGCCAGGCCGTTGGGCTTTCCCCCGCACGCGTTGGCGGCCACGGGAATGAACCTGAGGTTGTCGACAAAATAGACGCCGCTGGTGGGCACCGCCACGTTCAGCGCCACCGTGATGGTGAGATCGGTATACCCGGCACGCAACAGCCCGGAGGCCAGTGTGTTGTTCAGCGAGAACTGGAGCGTGTTCCAGGTGGCGAGCGGCTTGCCGGTCAGCTCGACCTGTCCCAGGAAGGAACTGGCTGTAGATGGCGCGTGAGGGGCAATTCATATAGATCTGCACCGCCCCCAGCCAATAGGGATTGCGCTGCTGGGTGGGTAGCATGACGTCGACCGCAAGGATCGAGCTCACGACCTCGGGCATAGTCAGGGGAATGCTGGCCAGAGGCGTGTAGCCGTTGCTTGCCGACGGACGCACCGACAACGACGCGCTTCCCTGCGAGTGAGTAATGGACTGCCCCAGCACCGCACCCGCGGTGGAGGTCGTCCAGGTGCCGGGGACCTCGAAGCCCATCGCGTCAGCGGGAGTGGCCTTGACCGTCGCCGCCGCTAGCTTCGTTTCCAACTCCGTCGGCTTGGGGCCGCCCGAGTTGCAGCTGCCCACCAAAGGCAGAACCAAGGCGCCTAGGACAAATCCCGGCAACCACCCTCGCGGGAAACGCCCCGCTCCGAAGGTTGTGCCAATCCACAAGTGAGACCAATCGCGTGAGCTTCTCATGGTTTCTCTCCTGTTTAGCGCAAACAACGAGAGGCGCCCAACAACACCACAGCGCCGGCGGGCATTATCGTCGCCTGTCACTCGAAGTCAACGACAATGGCGCGAGCGACGCGACGCTTGGGCGACCGGGTTGGAAGGGCCTGGAAGGGGCGGGCAATGTGGGGAAGTCGGTCGGTGAGGA
>CAZHUY010000366.1:0-4970 GCA_964535465.1 uncultured Myxococcales bacterium | reverse complement strand
TAGCAGGCTGCCCGGTCGAGGCAGAGCGCGCGGCCGGATAACCTCTGAGGAAGGCAAGAAATCAGGAAGCGGATGTGCAGATTGGAAACCGGATGGGACGCGAGCACGATGGTTCACCTGTACGCGCTGTGCTCGCGTCGGCGCTGGCTGGTGAAGGTCTCGCTGGTGCCGCCGGCCACCAATTCATAGAGGGTGGCTTGCTTGCCGTCGCGCTTGCGCAGGATGCGGCCCAGGCGCTGGACGTGCTCGCGTACCGAGCCGCTGCCCGACATGACGATGGCCACGTTGGCCTCGGGCACGTCCACGCCTTCGTTCAGCACCTTGGAGGTGGCGATGGCGGTGTAGCGGCCTTTGGCCAAGCCGTCGAGGATTTCGGCGCGCTCGCTGACGCGCGTCTGGTGGGTGATGGCGGGCAGCAGGAACCGGCGCGCCACCAGGTGCACGGTGGCGTTGTCCTGGGTGAAGATGATGGCGCGGTCGTGGCGGTGCTGGTGCAGCAGGCGTTCCACGTAGTCCAGCTTGGCGGGCGCGGTGAAGGCGATCTCCTTCTGGCGGCGGTAGGCGGCGAAGGCGCGGCGGCCCTCGGCGTTGCGCGAGCTTCGGATGATGAACTCGGTCCAGCCGTGCGGGCCGGCCATGCTGATGCCCTGGTCGTCGAGAAATTGGCGATAGAGCGCCCGCTCGGCCGCGTACTCGGCGCGTTCGGCCGGCGACAGGTCCACGGTCACCCGCACGGTCTCGTAATTGGACAGGTACTCGCCCGACATGGCCACGATGTCCTTGCGGTACACGATGGGGCCGATGAGCTCGGCCAGCGCCTCGCTGCCCGCGCCCTCCACCGGCTGGCCGCGCGTGTTCCAGTCGTCGCGCTCGGGCGTGGCGCTGAGACCCATGCGAAAGGGCGCCAGGGAGAAGCGCGCCGCCAGCGAATAGCTGGTGGCCGGCAGGTGGTGGCATTCGTCGAACACCAGGAAGCCAAAACGGTCGCCCAGGTGTTCCATGTGCAGGTAGGCCGAATCGTAGGTGGTGACGGTCAGGGGGCGCACGTCGTAGTCGCCGCCGCCGATGATGCCGACCGTAACGCCGAACGTGGTCTGCAGACCCTCGTACCACTGGCGCACCAGATCGAGGGTGGGCGTGACCACCAGGGTGCTGCGTTTGCGCCGGTCGATGGCCATGTGGGCGACCAAGGTCTTGCCGGCGCCCGTGGGCAGCACCACCACGCCTCGGCCGCCGCCCGCCTCCCATGCGGCCAGGGCTTCGTTCTGGTAGGGCCGCGGCTCGCGCCGAATCACCGCGCCCGCCGTCAGGGTCTCGTAGCGGCGGGCCTGATCCACGTACGCGATCTTGTGTCGGCGCAGGGCGCGAACCACATCGGCGTAGGCGCAGGCCGGCGCGCGGTGGCAGGCGGTGCGCTCGTCCCACGCGCAGGCCGAGGGCAGGGCAGGGGAGCCCGGCGCGAGGCCGCCAATCTCCAACGTGCCCGAGCGGAAGCGAAGCTCGACCGGATCGGTGGGTGGCAACGTCTGCGACGCGTCATGGGTGGTGGGGCTCAAAACGGGCCCAGTCTACTGCATGGGACATCCCCTCATGGGGACGAGAGATCCGGGCAGACTCAAGGGCGAGCGGCCCCAGAACGTGGCTTGGGAGGCGGGGCTGGTGGCGGGGCGCTTGGCGGTCCAATGCGACGAGGGGCCGGCATGACGATTCGTCGGGTTTTGACCTGTACTTTGACGGGCCAGGGTTTCCCAGCCAGGGATTGGCAGGTGGTCTGGGGCGGGGCCGGGATGTACGCGAACCGGCCGCGCTGATGCTCGGTGCTGTCTCCCGTGATGGCCCGCAGGCACAAACCGCGCGCGCCCAGCACGTGCTGCTTCTGCGTGCCTGACATCACCCCCGTCAGCCCGCGCGCGTCCATGATGGCGCTCTCGATGGCGTATTGCGACTGGCTGGCCACATAGACATCACCGGAACAAACCGTCCCGGACACGGTGAAGGTGGCGCCCGGCTTGCCGTCGCCGTCCAGATCCTCTTTGGCCCAGGCCATGGCGTAGGGGGTGATCTTGGCGTTGCCGTCGCTGGCCACCTCCACCGCCATGGGCGAGATGGGAATGCGCGGAACCGCGGCGGGCGAGATCGTCACCGTGACCCCGTCGACCGGCTTGGGTACGACACGGCACAGGGTCTGCTGGAACTCCATGCGGCCGTTGCGACGGTAAACCCTGGCCAGCACGTAGTTCTGTGTCTCCACCCCGACGTCGCCGTAGACGGGCAGGCGGCGCTTGCCGCGCAGAATCTGATGGCCCACCCACACCTCGGTGACGGGTATGTCGGTGGTTGGGGTGGCCGTGACAGGCTTGCCCGTGGTTGGGGTGGCCGTGACGGGCTTGCCCGTGGTTGGGGTGGCCGTGACGGGCATGCCCGTGGTGGGAGTGACCGTGACGGGCCTGCTCGTGGTGGGAGTGGCCGTGACAGGCATGTTCGTGGTGGGAGTGGCCGTGACAGGCATGTTCGTGGGCGGGGTGGCCGCCGCGAGCAGGGCGAGCAAGGCGGTGCTGGCAATCATGTGTCCCTCATTTATGAGGACGCACGCCGTCGGCGGCTATTCACCACGGCGGGCAGTCCCGCGCATTGTAGACCAGTCTGCCCCGTAGTAGGACAAGCCATGACCCGTTTTGGAATCGGCCCCAAGTGGTCGTTGGCCAGCCTCGTGGCCGTGGTCCCGCTCGGTGTCGCCGGACTTCTCTGGCCTGGACTGTTCGAGATCGAGCTTGTGCCAGCCCTGGCGCGCATCATCGCCGGTTGTCTGCTTCTGTTGGTGGGCATCCCGTTCTTCGTGCTGGCCCTGCTCACCCTGCACCGGGGCTTCCCGCGCGGCGAGCTCTTCACCCGAGGCGTGTACGCGTGCTGTCGCCATCCCATCTACGCCAGTTGGATCGTCTTTCTCGTGCCCGGGATCTTTCTGCTCATGAACTCCTGGGCCTTCGCCATCGCGCCGCTGGTCATGACCCTTCTGCTCCGTTGCTTCGTTCACGTGGAAGAGACCTGGCTGGAGCGGACCTTCCAGGACCGTTACCGCGACTATCGTCGCAGGGTTCCCGCCGTGCTTCCGCTGCCGCGATTCTGGCGCTCGCGGAGCCAGCGGTAGCGTGCATGCGCTGCAAGCTCGTGGTCGTCGCCGTGTTGCTGGCCCTGGGTCTGGTGGCCTGGGACTTCGTCGCGGCCACCACCTTTCTGGGCGACGACTATCTCTTCCTGGCCTACGCGCGGCTCACACCACAACCCCTGAGCGCGTTCGTGCGCGACATGCACGGGGGCGAGTATTACCGGCCCGTGCCCATGCTGGTGTGGGCGTGGCTCGATGGGGTGGGGCAGGGGGAGAAGTGGCCCTTTGCCTTGCTGGGGTTCTTGTTGCACGCGGGGAACGCGGGGCTGGTCGTGGCCCTGGGGCGTGCCGTGGGCTTTGCCCGGCAGGTGGCGTGGCTGGCGGGGATGCTCTTCCTGTTGACCCCGGCCCAGCGCGAGGCCGCGTTGTGGTTCTCCGCCAGCACGGATCTGCTGGCCAGCGCCGCCACGCTCGGCTCGCTGGTGCTGTTGCTGCGTCCCTCGCCGTGGGCGCGATTGGGTTCGGTGCTGATGGCGGCGGTCGCGTGCTTCTCGAAGGAGACCGCGCTGGTCCTGCCCCTGTTGGCCGTGGCGGTTCTGTGGGCGAAAGAGCCGGGCCGACTGGGGTGGCCACGACACCTGCGGCCGGTGCTTCCGCACGCTCTGGTGGCGGTCGGCTACCTGGCGGCGCGCTTTGCGGTGCTGCGCGGGCTGGGCGGCAGCAACGATCCGCTGGCACCCTGGTGGGGCCGGGCCCTGCAGGTGCTGGGCGGGCTGGTGCACGCCGTGACCGCCTATCAGCCGCTGCCTCAAGGCGCGGCCTGGTTGGCGGGCAGCGTGGTCCTGGTGTTGACCGGCATTCTGGCATGGCGTGGCCGTGGTCGGGCCCGCTTTCCCCTGCTGTGGGTCGCGCTGGCGCTCTTGCCCTTGCCGGCAGCCGGCTGGGTGGTGGGCGCGCGCTATTTCTATCTGCCGGCCGTCGGGTTGATGTTCCTGGCGGCCCTGGCGCTGCACGATCGCGGTCCGGCCGCGCGAGTCACGGCCGTGGCCCTGGTGGCTGGGTTGGGGCTGGCCTGCACCGCCCATCGCGCGGCCGAGGTGCATCGCTACCGCGCCCTGCTGGTCGCGGCCCGCCAGGCGGTGTCCCAGGGAGACGGTCACATCTTCTTGGTGCGAAACGCGGTGAAGGATCTGGACCTGGCGCTCAAGCTGACCACGCCGGCCGAGCACCTGCCCCAGCCATTGCTGGCCATCCCCGATGTGCCCGCGTCTTTCGTGTGGATTCCCGATGCGCTGGCCGAGCGCACGCGCTTTCTGTTGGCAAAGCCGCCCCTGCCGCCCTCGGGCGCCTACCGTTTCGGGGGACAGCGTATCGCGGGGCTGGCTCGTCGCGAGGATGCCCCTGACCTGGACGACGTGCTGGCCCGCCTGCCCGATCTGCGCATCGTCGAGTTGGTCGGCGCCGACGGGCGGTTCACCTGGCGAGAGGTGACCCCCTCTCGCTGATTGTAACTGGCTGGACCTTGCGGGCTGGCGTAGCATCTTCGTCAAGAGGTACCTGCTAGGCCATGGCGAAACAGAGTCAGAACCACCTAGAGTTGATCAAAGTCGCGGTGTCGCTGGCGCAGAAGCGCAACTTCGATCATCTGCTGTACGTCGGCGATTTGCTGCTGCCCGAGGATGCCTTTCGCGGCAAGCCGCGCGCGCGCAAGAAGCTGGTGCAGGCGGTGGTCAGCGAGGCCCAGCGGGCCGTGGTCGAAGCCACGGGCGTCTCCGTGATCCCCTTGCCGCAATACGATCTGGGCCGCACCGAGAAGCTGAAGCTGGCCCTGGTCAGCGGCATCGCGCGTGGGTTGTATGCCGAG
>CAZHUY010000365.1:0-4979 GCA_964535465.1 uncultured Myxococcales bacterium | reverse complement strand
ACCTCGCTCCAGGCCAGTTGGTCGGGCGAGCTCTCGACGACCACCACGAGGGTCGGGAGGGTGCCCGAGACGGCGGAGACGGCCAGAGTGCAGCGCGCAGCGCTCCTTGCAGAGCAGTCCACGGCCGCAGCCGAGCCATTCGCCGTCCGGGCAGCCGAAGGGGCGAGGGTGATCGCTGAGGGGAATGGCATGGGTCAGGTCATCACGGGGCGACGTGGACGCTCGCGTACCACGCGCCGTCCACCTTCACGCAGAAGGCGAGCAGCCGCTTGTTGGCTCCCACGGCTGCGGTCAGGTTCACCGGTCCGGTCGCGTCGCGGATCTGGATCGTCTGGTCGTTCTTCGCGCCGTCGCCGCGGATCCAGCAGTACGTGCCATCGGCCGCAGCCGCAGGCAGCGTGATGGTCGAGCCGGCATCGAGCGCCGGGATGTCGTAGATCGCTCCGGACACGATGTCCGTGGGGATGATGTCGTTCGCGTTGTGCGCCGGCAGGTCAGCCGCGGGGATGAGCGCCATCGGGCTTCCCCACTCGGAAGCGGTCGCGCCCGCGTTGGTACGCAGGATCTGGTACGCCGTCCCAGGGGCCACGCCGGCCGCAACGATCTTGCCGCCGTCGTCCGCATCGCCGTGGTCGTGAGCAGCGTTGGTGTAGTCGCTGATCGTCGGGGCTGCGGCCACCTGGGTGATCGCGGCGAACGTCAGGCTCGTGGTCCCGACAACGATCGGGGCGTTGGTGGTGAGCTGGTAGACGAGGTTCCCTCGCGCGGTGCCCTCGCTGATGAACACCTGCGTGCCGGGCGCTGCGGCCAGACCCACGGGCATCTTCTCGTAGCGCGTGAGCGGAGCCGCTCCGCTCGAGACCGCGCCGACGACGTAGATGCCGTCCTCGGTATGGTCGGTCTGCTCGGTGAGCAGCACGAGGTCGCCCTCGACGAGCGTCACGGAGGTGTCGCACGTGGTCGTGGCGGCTGCGAGATTGGCGATGTTGCCGGTGTGGCTCGCGCGCACCGCGTACTTGGGCGGCGTGGCAAGGTCACCCGCCTGCGGGAATCCGAACTGAGAAGGCATGGTCGTTCTCCTTGTCAGACGGCTTCGCCGCTGACCGAGTAGGTAGCAGTCGTGGTTCCGTTGGAGAGAGCCCAGTCCGCTCGCGCGTACCGGTCGCATCCAGCGAAGCTCTTGCGCTCCGTGCCAGCATCGGTGGCAGCGGTGAACGCGGCGATGGTCCGCCAGGTCGTGCCCTCGGCGGAGGTCTTGACCGTGACGGTGAGGGTCGTGCCAGCTCCGAGCGCGGACACGGTGAGGTCGAGCAGCAGCGTGCCCCGCGCTCCGACCTCGATTGCGTCGCCTTCGCCGCTGGCTCCGCTGACGGACTTCGCATCCGCGAGCGAGATCGCGTCGGTGTCTTCCCACCGGCGCAGCCGCTGATTCATGTAGCCCATGTCAGGCCTCCTGCGCCGCCTTGAGGGCGGCAATCACAGCGCGCGCCTGACGACGCGACAGACCGCGCCGGGCGAGCTCGTCTTCGGTTGCGTCCTGCAGGTCCTCCACCGCCGAGTAGCCGGCGGCGAGGACCTCGGCGCGATGGGGCATGGAGTCGGGGAGAGGAGTGCCGGCGACGTCGTCCCGGATCTGCCGGTAGACGCCGCCGAGCTCGGACTCCCGCTCATCGGCTCCCTGCGACTGCAGGGTCAGGACCCTGCGGTGGTGCAGCAGTAGCGATTCGTTTCCAGCCACGATGCGCCTCAGTTGTGCTGGAGCAGCGCGATGCCGGGCTTGGTGCGGTCCTGCATTCGCACGTAGCGGTGCACGACGGCGTAGGTCGACACCACGATCACGTCGGCCGTGGCGAGGATGTCGCGGCCAGTCTCGACGACCGGCTCGCCGTTGTACCAGCACACCAGGGCGCCGGGCTGGGAGAGCAGCGTCGTGTACTTCGGGGGCGTCGCGCTCGAGGCGGTCATCCGGTCGGACATGCCCACGGGGTAGCCCGCGAACTTGCCGAGGCCTCCGGTGGACGGATCCATGAACATGGGCGACCCGTCGGATCGCTTGATCTTGCGCATGTCGTTCTCGACCTTCGAGTGACACACGAGCAGCGCGCGATCGCCCGCCTCGTCGCCGAACTTCGCCCGGCCGTCGATGACCAGGTCGGAATCGATGACGCGCGGTGTGGTGGCCGAGTAGACGTCCACCGTCATGGCGGCCAGAGACGCGGTCGCCTTCTCGATGAGCAGCTTGTCCACCTTGGCCTGGAAGCCGGACTTCATCTGGCGCGCAGCCTCCTCGTAGGGATCTCCGACAGCCGCGAATGTGGCCCAGTCGGTGATCGAGAAGGCCTTGCCGATCTTGATGACCGTGTCCTCTTCCTCGGACATGGTGATCTTGGTGGGCGTGAAGGCGCTTCCATCGACGATCGCCTCCCACTCCCCGATGCCGGAGAAGTACGGGATCTTCACGCTGGTCCCGACCTTGTCACGGCCGGCCGGGAGCGAGCCGTTGATGACGGCTGCACCCGTTCCCCACAGGGCGTTCACGCCGCCGGCGAACGCGGCACGCACGGCGTCCGCGAGCACTTCGGCGACCACGATATCGGTGATCTTCGTTGCCATTGTCAGGGGTCTCCTTCTCAGGCCGACGTGCGCGCCTGGTGATCGGCCTTGAGGGCCTCGTACAGTTCACGGTTCTTCGTGAAGAGCTCGGCTCGCTGGGAGGGCTTGAGGTCCTCCCACTTCTTGCCGTCGAGAGCGACGGCAGTGGATGCCTGCGGCTCACGGTACGCAGAGCCAGCGAGGGCGACGTGCACGGGCATCGCATTGATGTGTGCCTCGAGCCACGCGGGGTCCTCAAATCCCTTCTGGGTCAGGCTCGCCTCCATTCCTGGGGTGACCTTGTGGGCGGCGCGTCCCTTGGCGAGCAGCTCGGCGACCTTGCGCTCGCGCGCTTCCTTGTTGAGAGTCGCGATGTCTGCCTGCGCCTTCGTCAGCGCTTCTGCCGAGCTCTTCCAGCCCTCGATCATGCCGAGTGCGGCCGACACGCTCTCGACGCCGGTGGCGGCGAGCAGCTTGCGCTGCGCCTCGAACGCGGACGACAGCGCGGCGATCGCGTCGGTTGCCGTGCTCGTGTTGGTCAGTGCCATCAGCGTGCTCTGCAGGCTCTTGTGGGCCTGCAGCGCGGACAGCACCTCGTCTTCGGTGGAGCCAGCCTTGAGCCCCAACGCTGCGATCAGCATCGCCAGATTCATGTTCTTTCTCCTCGGAGCGATGGGCTCCTGCGTGCCGCCGGCGTGGCGGCAGAGTTCCTGTGCGGGCATGACCGGTTCGTAGGCCATGCGGACTTCGATCACGTCCCCGACGAGCACCACGCCCGCGTCCGAGACCTCGTATCCGACGCGCCACAGCTTGCTGGAGCGGTGGAAGACGAACCACGAGTCGTAGACATCGAGGATCCAGTTCGACTCGGACTCCGTCTCTGGGAACTTCGCGGCGAGCAGCGACTGCAGCGCGCCGCGGATCTGCTCGTGGCTCATTCCGAGGGCTGCCAGCCGGGTGGCGGCCATCAGCGGGCTCATGTGCTTGGTCGCCGGATCGTTGGTCAGGGCGACGTTGATGAGCTCGTTGATGCGCCTGGTCGACTCGTCGTAGTAGAACAGCGGCGAGAAGTAGAGCCACTCCTTGCGCTCGATCGCCTCCGCTACGCCGCCCGCCCACTGAATGTCGATCGCCCACAGCTCGGGCCCGGCCGGGGTGGCGCGGATCTCGAGCAAGAACGACCCGGCGCCCTTCTTGTCCTCGGGCTTGACCTTGTCGTCGATGATGGCGTGCTGGTAGTCGAACGAGTAGCGGTTCCCCCACTCGGCCGCGGCCTTCATCACCAGGTCGGCCCCCTCCTGGTCGAAGAGGTACATGCCCTTGGTGGTGTCGATCCATCCGGCGGCGAACAGGCGCAGCTCGGTCGGTGCCTTCGCGCCGTCGCCGGCCAGGGCGATGGCGAGGGAGATTCGTCGTCGGAGCATCAATAGACCTATGGAATGCGAACGCCCACCGGGTTGGGGTGGGCGTTGCCGTCGGTGCGTCGTGGCCAGGATCAGCTACTCTGTCCAGTCGGCAGGTATTGGCAGCCCATCGAAGAAGGGGAAGAGCATCCGCTCGCCTTCGAAGATGGTCCCAACTTCTGCTCGAAGTTCATCGTACCGCTCCCGCGACAGCGTGCCATTTCTGGATGCCTCTGTGACCTCATCCGAGATGGCCTCGAGCCTGTCGTATTGGGCGTCGGTGATCACGGTTCTCGAACCTTGTTCAGGGCTTCCTGGATCAAAGCATAGCCATCCGGGTCTCGTTTCGCCAGTGCGTCTCCATGATAGACGAACGCCAGGAACGTTTCCGAGAAGTACTCGCGTTCGTTCCATCTGGCATAGCCAGACACAAGAGCTGACGCGGCGCGTGCTCTCTTCCAGGCAGCCTTGGCCTTGTCCGTCCATTCATCCCCGAGTGTGGTGAGGAGATGGTGGGCAAGTTCATGCACGAGCACTCGCCGTGCGTGGTCAAGCAAGGTCCTCGCGGCTCCTGCTACGAAATCCTGGTTGCCCCAGTCGAAAGCTTCTCCGAAGATCGCGATCTCGCCAGAAACATCGATCCCGATTGCCCTCTCCAACCCATGGTGCTTCCCAAGAACGCGCTCACCGTTCTCTCTGACCGAGGACAGCATCTGCAGCCTCGCGAGAGGATGTCGTCTGAGCCACTCGAGGAGGCCGGAATCTTTGACTCCGAGGAGAACGTGTTCCGTCTCCTCTTGCTCAAGTACCGACACGAACTCCTTGATGTGGCCGTCCTTGCCAACAGTTGGCAAGTCATCTGGCGCTGCCTTCTCTGGAGTCCCACGAGGTTCCCTGGTTGGATTGACCGGGGGTGACGGTGCCGGCATGAACCTCGCCCCCTCGGGCGCCTGCATCGGCTCGAGCGCGTCCGCTCCGGCCAGC
>CAZHUY010000364.1:0-5009 GCA_964535465.1 uncultured Myxococcales bacterium | reverse complement strand
GAAGCCGCGCGCATTTTGGCGCTGGAGATTCCTGGCGTGGCCAGCCAGCGCGAATATCGCCGATTTTATCCACAGGGTGAAATGCTGGCGCATATCCTGGGCTTCACCAATATCGATGATCGTGGGCAAGAAGGTTTGGAGCTTGCCTTTGATGACTGGCTGCGGGGTACGTCGGGTGCAAACCGGGTCATTCGTGATCGGCGTGGGCGCATCGTCGAAAATGGGCATGTATCCATAGCGAGGTTAGCCCGCACATTTCGGTTCTCAACGACGACGAGACGACGCACCGAACACGTCCGAATCCATGAACTGCTTGCACGAAAAGCAGCCCCAGAAGAACTGACCCTTGTGGTTTGAGCGTTCTCGGTGCGCCATCGGCTGTTTGCATTTCGGGCACACAGGAGCGTCGACGATCTTCCAGCCGCTGTCAGCGAGGTGCCACTTGTTGCCTGGACAGGTGCCGCAGAGCAACGAGTGCCCGCCGTCTTTGCGACGGACCGGCCGTAGGCGCGTGCCGCACGCGGGGCAGGGGACCGGGTCGATCAGCGATCCGTTCTGGGTTGGTGCGGTGAACCCGCACGGCTTCCTATCTTTCGAGTCCTGGTCGCAGCCGGCGAACTCGTAGGGCTCGTTGTTCTTGGGGCTGACGCCCTTGATGAGACGAAGGTGTCCTGTCCTTCCTTCGCCAGTGCACTTGGGGCACCTCCCAAGGTCCAGGCGTTCCGGAGTGAGCGGCTTGATGAGCCGCGCCAGGCAGAGTTCCTTCTCAAAACGCGCCCACCAGGTGGAGGCAACATCGAGGCGCGAGGTCTTGTGGGCTTCGATCTCGTCGAGTTGGGCCTCCATGGCGGCGGTGAATTCGTAGTCGACCAGCGACGGGAACGCCGTGGCTAGAAAATCCGAGAGAGAGAAGGCGACAGCCTGAGGGACGAGAACGGGAAGCAGACTGTCAGCCTTCTTCCTGCGTTTGTCGGTGGTCGGGGGCGTCTGCTCTATGACCCATCCGCGCGAAAGGAGGAGCGGCACGATGGTGGGGTAGGTACTGGGGCGGCCTATGCCGAGTCGTTTCAGCTCAGCCACGAGAGACGCCTGGTTGAAGAGCGGCTTGGGTCTTGTGGTGTTGGTGGTGACCTCGATACCGACCACCGAGAGCTGATCGCCCGTGTGCAGCGGCGGGAGTGATTCGGATTCATCTTCGGACTCGGAAGCGACGTGGGGCTGCTTGTCCGATTCTTCATGTTCATCGGTGGCCAGCAGTCGCTTCCAGCCTGGGAACAATTCGACCTGGCCGGAGGCCTCGAAGGTCATCCCGTCAGCGGAGATGAGGACCTTGGTCTGCTCGATGATGCGGGCTGCGGCTTGGCTGGCGAGAAAGCGGGCCTCGATGAGGGCGTAGGCCGAAGCCCACTGGCCGGCCTGGCGAGCGTCGAGGTCGGCGGGTTGATGGGGAATGGTGGGTCGGATGGCCTCGTGGGCGCCCTGGGCGTTGCCGGAATCCTTGTGCTCCCAAGGGATGGGCGGAAGGTAGTCGGCGCCGAGGCGCCTGGTGATCTCGTCGCGCGCCCACTGGATGCCATCAGGTGAGACCCGAACGGTGTCGGTCCGGGGATAGGTGGTGTGGCCCTGTTCGAAGAGCGCCTGGATGGCGGCGGTTGCGTCCTTGACGTTCAGGCGCAGTGTCTTCTGGGCGACCTGGAGCCACGAAGTCGCCTCGAACGGTGGACGCGGCTTCTGCTGCTTCTTGGTGGCTTCAACTTTGGCGATCACGGCCAGATTCGGCCGAGCCACGGCCTGGGCTTCCGATTGGGTCTGAAAGACCCTGGGCCCGTTTTTGCCATCGAGGAGGCACGCCGTGAATTCCTGGCCGTTGGCGGTCCTGAGCCTGACCCGCAACCCATAGGTGGACAGTGGTTTGAAATTCTGGTTGTCGCGGAAACGCTCGACCACCAGGCGAAGGGCGGCGCTCTGCAGGCGCCCGGCGGAGACGCCTTTCTGCTGGCGTAGCTTGTCGAAGACCACCGAGGTTGCATTCCATCCGGCGAGCCGATCGATGATCCGGCGGGCAGAAGCAGCGTCAGCGGCGCCGCGGTTCAGGGTCGGGCTGATGTTGGCCAACCCGCGCTGCACGCCTCGCAGGGTGATTTCCTCAAATGTGGCCCTGCAGGCCTTCGAGGCGGGTATCCATGACCAAATCTCCGCGGCGATGGCTTCGCCCTCCCTATCAGGATCTGTGGCCACGATGACCTTGGTGGCCTTGGCGATCGCCTGCTGCAGCTGAAGGATGTGTTCCCTGCCAGCGTCATCGCGGGGCACCAGATGAGTGGGCGAGAAGGTCTTGAGGTCGACGCAGACCCCGACCGACATGGGCGGCAGATCGAGGATGTGACCGTAGGTAGCCTTGACCACGCAGGGCTGACCAATCTCTTCGGTGTACTTCTGAACGTCGCGAATCTTGTTCGGGCTCTCCAGGATGAGCAGTTGCATGCCCGGTTATCGGGAGCAACGGGCGCGCGGTTCCATGGGCGTTTTCCTCTCCGGATGTAACCGCGCGGGCTCTGAGGCCGATAACCGGTCAGCGAAACCTTCACCAAGGAGAAGTGATGCTGACGAAGAAAGGCACCGTTATCGAGCAGTTCGGGATCCCGCTCATGGTGCTCGCCGCGGTTGCGACCATCATGTTGCTTGCCGGGCCGGGGCTGGCGGACGGGGTGGATCTCACCGAGGGGGTGAACACCGCCACCTCCAGCTTCAAGTCCATCATCAAGACCGTGTTCGGGATTGCGGCGGTGGTGATCGTCGTTGGTGGGCTGGTTCTGTCGGCGTTCAAGTTCACCCAGCGAGACCCGCATGCTCTGCACTACCTGGTGGGCTCGATCGCGGCGGGGGTGATCTGCGGCATCGTTTCGACGGTGCTCTAGTTGGGTGCCCCATGGCTGACGAGCGGCGAACGCCAATCTACCGGCTCTTGCACGGGGCTCCGATGCTCGGGGGTATTCCGGCCCATCACGTAATCGTGCTGCTTGGTGTTGCGTCGGTCTTCGGGCTCGGTGGCATGAGCGTCCACAAGGCCACCGGCGTGGCCATTCTGTGCGTCGTGGGCCTGACCTGGTTGGTTTTGGCCTTCATCTATGGGCAGGACAGGGCGCGGGTGCCCGTGATGCTGTTGCGACTCCTCTACCGCTTCGCCCGGCGGACGGATAGCTACAGCCCCAGCCAGATCCGGGTGCGCATCGAGGAGGAATGATGGGCCTGCCCAAGTCAGCAGCCGAGGTCACCCGCGCCTGGAGCGGGGACAGTTCGAGCTTGGAATGCGAGCTGCTCCTCTACGACTTCTTCCGTCGAGAGGAGGAATACTCGGCGGAGCGTCCTCTGGTGCTTTGCCGGGACGGGGGCCTTATGGGTGTCTACCGAATGGAGGGCCTGGATCCAGAAACCATGGCCGAAGACGGCCTGGAGGGCGCCAGCGCCGCAATCCGCCGCGCCCTGGACGTGCTGAACCCCATGAATCAGGAGGGGGAGTGGCGCCTGGGAACGTGGGAGGTGCAGAACATTTGGGAGCGCGCGCTCGGCCAGGCGCCGCAGCTGGCGCCGCCCACACGTGATTCCGCGGCTCTTCGGTATCTGGTGGACGCATCGAACAGCTATTGGCAGGAGAGGGTGGTCTTCGAGGATTCCATCCTGTGGGTGTTCCGTTATCTGCCGCGGTTCCGTGAGCGGAACACGCTGAGCTGGCGGGTTTGGAAGTTGCGCGACAGCACGTCCGAGGCCGTTCTGAAGCTGCAGGCATTGCAGGCTCAGGCTCGCATGTTCCGGCGGACGATGAGGGTGGTTGAGGAGAACCTGCTCGCGTACCAAGTGCGCCGGCCGAAGATGGGTTTCGGTTTTCGGGCCTTGTCGGAAGACGAAACCTACAGAGCCCTGTGGCGAGTGGTGAACCGCCGGTGGGGCGAGCCCGTGCCCTTGCGCAAGGACATGCCGCTGGTTGTGCAAGTGGCTCTATCGGCGCGAGACGATTCCGGCGAGCACTACACCATCAACGGTCGTCCGACCAAGGTGCTGACCTGGAAGATCCCGCCGGCTCGCTCGGTGGCGTACGCCTTGGCGCGGCTGCAGAACCAGGTCCGCTTCCCCGTCACGGTCACGCAGACCTTTCGATGCCTCGATTTCTCGGTGATAGGCGGGCGGGTGGCTCGGCTTGGCAACTTCGCCGCGGCCCTGGCCAGGCGCCATCGTGAAAGCGCGGCCTACGCAGCCGAGGCTCAGGATTTCCTGGGCTCGGTTCGGACGGAAGGGGCCTGCCCCTGCAACTGGTACTTCACCGTGATCGTCCAGGGAGCCACCGGCGCCGAGGTCGAAGACCGGGCAACCAAGGTGGCCACCCAACTGAAGATGCTGGACGGTGGCGAGATGCTGGAAGAGCGCGAGTGCCGTGCCCTTGGGGAGATAGCAAGCCTGCCGGGCAACGGGCAGTTCGGAATGCGGGCCAACATCGTGACCACCAAGAACGTCGGGGACCTGGCCATGGTCTATCGGCTCTCGCCCGGCGACAAAACGCCCTTCCTTCTGTTCGGCGACCGAAAGGGTGGCGTGTTCGCGTATTCGCTCTTCACCCGTCGCGAGCCGAGCTGGAACAAAGCTGTGCTGGGGCTGCCTGGGTCCGGCAAATCCATGCTGATGAACGCATTTCTGCTGGGGAATGCGAACTTCGACTCCCAGGGTTTCGTCCTCGACAAGGGGAACAGCTTCGGACCGGTTTTCGAGCTTCTCGCCGCCGAGATGCCGGACAACGTAGCGGTGATGCGCCTCCGGGGCGGTGATTTCCGGTTCAACCCGTTCCCGCTGGTCTGGGCCCTTGAAGAGAGGAAGCGGCAGCAGGCGAGCGGGACCTATCGGATGGTTCTTGAAGGCGGCGACCAGCTCTCGTGCCCTGTCGCGGACGCCCGGACTTTCTTCGAGTGCTGGTTGGACGCCCTGGTGGGGCAGGGGCATGTGCTGAGCCCAACGGAGAA
>CAZHUY010000363.1:0-5023 GCA_964535465.1 uncultured Myxococcales bacterium | reverse complement strand
GCTATGCGTGGCGGCTCAAATCGATTACGGACTATGCAGATGATGCGGACGCGTCTATGCTGCCCTCAGCTTCAGTTGGGAGATGGCCATGCAACGGAACCCGATACTTGTTCTTTTTCTGGGAGTGCTACTTGGCTTCGGTCTGTTCGCCGTCGGCTGTGGGAGTGACGCAGGCGGTGTTGCCGTTCTTGACTCAACTTGGGCCCAGTGGCCCATGCCCAACGGGCAGGTGGACGTGACGGCAGGTGCGCCGAATCTCGCCAGCTACACGGACAACGGAAATGGCACTGTCACCGACAACATCACCGGGCTGATATGGCAGCAGGCGGTGCCGGCGAGTACCTACACTTGGGAACAGGCGAAGGCCTATTGTCCGACGCTGACCCTTGCTGGCCACAGCGACTGGCGCCTTCCGTCGCGAATCGAGCTGGTGTCCATCATGGACTTCGGACAAGGCCACCCGAAAGTCGACACGACCTATTTCCCCTCAACGCCGTCCAACTACTTCTGGTCGTCGTCGCCGTTGGCCGGGTCGTCGTCCTACGCGTGGCGCGTCGGCTTCAGCGGCGGCTACACCGACCCCAACAACGACGTGTCCAACACCTACAACGTTCGGTGTGTGCGTTGAGGGCCGTCGCTGCTCGCCTGATCGAACGGAGACTGGCGTGCGGACTGACGGTCGGCGTCGCCCTTGAAGAGCCGGAAGCCTGCGGCAATGTCAAACGGCGTCGCTTGGCATACATCTTCGAGAGGCCCTCGAATACCGAAGCCAAACAGGAGGAGTCGAAATGAATACTCGCAGATGCCTTTCTCTCGCGGTGGTCGCGGTCGTCGCGGGTCTGACCGTCTCGGGCCGGGCCGACGCGCCGGCTGGGCGATACACCATCACGAACGGAACCGTGTACGACACCAAGACCAAGCTCACCTGGCAGCAGACAGTCCCATCGACCGAGTACGCTTGGGCCGCTGCCAAGACCTACTGTTCCGGGCTGGACATGGCGGGCACCGGCTGGCGCCTGCCGACAGTGAAGGAGCTGCAGACCATCGTGGACGAGTCGAGAAAGAGCGCGGACGAGTCTATGGAGAGCGAGGCGATCGACACGACGGCCTTTCCTTCGACGCCCAGGTTCTTCTTCTGGTCGTCGTCGCCGTTGGCCGGCTCGTCGTCCAGCGTGTGGAGCGTCAACTTCCGCGTCGGCGCAATCGACCTCCTCGACGTGTCCTACCCCGGCTACGTTCGTTGTGTGCGTTGAGGACGGGGGCCAATTCTAGTAGCATGCACGCATGCGGAATCCGGCTGTGCAGAGTCCGGTCCTGGTAGCTCTTCGATCCTGGTCACACATGATGAGCGTGTCTCGTGGTCGTGCAATTCAGCGCGCTCATGATCGCCGCTTGGTCCGGCTGTGGCGTCACCGAACGAGTCTCGTAGTCGTGCAAATCGGCGCACTCACGATCGCCGCTTGGTCCGGCTGTGGCGCCACGAGCAATTCCGAAGCGCCAAGGGATGCCCAGGCTGCAATCGCAACGCCAGTGTGCGGGTCCGGTTGTCCGCCGGGGGAATGCGAGAGTTCGACGGAGTGCGCGGGTTCCCTGCGCTGCAGGAGCTGTCCGGGGTATACGGACGGATCGATCTGCAAGATGATAGATGGACCGATGGTTGTAGGCCGGTGCGTTCCGACTAGCATCGGTACTTCTTGTCAACAGGACTCCGATTGCGACAACGCGTATATCTCAGCTCGGTGCTTCCTCGGCTACTGCGATCTGATCTCCCTACCAGATGCACCTATCCCAACCTGCTCATTTTCGGGATACTGTGTCTTCAGCAGTGATTGTTGTAGCCCGAATTGCTGCGTGAACTCCTCTTTGGGCAAGCAATGCATGGACAGTAGGGTAACCACACGTTGCCTACCGTAGGTGGAGTCGGGTCGGGGACCGGCGCGGTGGTGTGCAGGAGCCTCTTGGCTGTGTCCGCCGTTTCCACCTTCGTGCCCGTTTAGAGAATTCCGGTGAACCCTCACCAAGGTTGACCTTTTCGTCGTGATATCCGTTACAAAGCACGGCGACACTTGGACTCCTTGATGGTTGAGCCTCTTAGGCGCTGCCCATTATGTAGAAGGCCCTGGATTCGGGTGACACGGATTGACCGGGAAATGTGCTGGAGATAGGCAACTCCGCGGTCCCATGGCCGACAACTCGGCATGTCCCTTCCCCGCGCTGTCATTCCTGGCCGCTGCTATCTCGTCACCCGCCGTTGCTCAGAGCGACGCTTCTTCCTTCGGCCAGACCCTGCTACCAACAACGCCATCAAATACTGCCTCGCCCTCGCCGCCAACAAGTCAGGCGTCCGCTTGATCTGCGTCGGGACGACCAGCAATCACTACCATGGGGTCGTGGTCGACCGGCGTGGGCACCTGCCGCAGTTCCTGGAGACCTTTCACAAGCTCCTCGCCAAACACCAAAACGCCCTGCGCGGACGCTGGGAGGCTTTCTGGGCCAGCGAGCAGACTTCCGTGGTCGAGCTGGTCCGACCCGAAGACGTCTTGGCCAAGATGGTCTATGCCATCGCCAACCCGGTCTCCAGTCACCTGGTCGACAAGGTCCACCACTGGCCTGGCGTCGAGTCGCTCACCGCCATCGACCAGGATGTCCCCATGGTGGCCACCAAGCCCCTCAGATTCTTCGACCAGAACAACAAAGACCTTCCTGAGTTGCTCGAGCTGCGCTTTGCCCGGGCGCCTGGTTTCGAGCATCTGACCCATGACGAATACACCCAGCTTCTCCGGGGCGAAGTGGCAAAGGCCGAGCAGGCAGCGGCTGACGAGCGCCGGGAGAAGGGCATCACAATCGTCGGGCGTGCCACCATTCTCAAGCAGCACTGGAACGCCAAGCCCAGCAGCCGAGAACCAAGACGAGGCATGTCCCCGCGGGTCGCCTGCAAGAACAAGTGGGCCCGCATCGAGGCTTTGCATCGGAACAAGGCCTTCCTCGAGCAGTACCGCGACGCCAGGCTCGCCAAGCTGGCCGGTCAGGACGTCATCTTTCCGCCGGGGACCTGGTGGTTGCATCGCTTCGCCGGCGTGAAGCGCGCCGAGCCCGAAGCCACCGCCCCGCCCGGCATAAGGGGCTAGGTGACGTAATCTCCGTACTCGGACTTTTGTCTGTCAGGCCCAAGTAGGAATGTCCCCATTCCTCTGAGCCCCCGTTACGATGGCGCTGGTCGAAAATGGCGCTTGAAACAACTACGGCCCGCTTGAAACAACTACGGCCCGTTGGCGTGGTCGGCGCCTGAGGATGAACGGGAGCGAGAGGAGAAGGAACGGCCAGGGCAGGGACGACCGGCTCGCCACGCCCGTCGTGCACTGGCACCCGCCCTTGCTCGCGGCCTTGGGCTTGGCTGCGTCCACGGTCGCCACACCGGCGTCTCCATCACCGGTGCTGGTTGAAAACCCGGCATCGCCCAAGGACGGACCGGCATCGGTGCTGGTCACCGGGTTGCCCGTGGTATCCGCTGTCTGACCGGCGGTCGCACCTGCGCTTGGACCGCCCCCCGTCCCACCTGCATCGGCAACCCCGGCGGGCGCAGCGTCGATTCCGCCCGTCGTCACACTTCCTGCCCCAGCGCTCGCCAGGCCTCCCGTGCCGCCCGCGGCTCGTCCGCCAGCGCCGTCTGTCGGCTGGCCGCCGGCCCCGCCCGCACCTCCGTCAGCCCCGCCCAGCCCTGATCGGGCATCGGGCCTGGCGACGGCTGCGTCGATGACACCACCATCGGGCGGCGGAGAGCCGGCGCCGATCGGTCGCACGAAGATCCGTTCACGGTTCACGTACTGGGCCCTGTCGAGCCGGCGATAGAACAGCACGCCCCCGGCATCGGTCCAGACCAGAGCCGGGGCTCGTATGTTGTCAGTGTCACCCTTGCTCGCCACGCCTGCATCGGGCAAGGCCGATGGCAGGTCGGTGACGACGGTGGTTTCGCTGCCCGGGCTGCACGGTCCGCCGCCTCCCAGCGAGCAAGCCACAAAGCTCATCGTGGCGCCGGCTGCCGCGGGCCAGACCGCGACATATTGGTTCCCCGTCCAAGCCAAGGCGGGGGGCCCCAGGCTGTCGGGCGCTGTCGCCTGCGCCAACACGGCGTCAGCGCCGTCCAAACGGGCGCAAGTCGCATCGATGCGCGTGCCGGCGATGGCGGTCCCGGCCGCGCCCCGGTCACGCCACGACACGAAAGCGCTGGTGCCGTCGCTGGCCAGGGCGGGCATCTCTTGCGCGCCCACGCCGATGGCGATGGTCACGGGCGTGGGCGTGAGCAAGGTCCCGTCGGCGTTCACCGCCAACCCCATCAGATCGTCTTGACCGTTCGACGCGCCCTTTGAATCGGTGGGCATGGTCTGAAAGACCAGCAGGTAGGTGCTGCCGAGAGCGACGCCTAGCAGGTTCGTGATCCCGACGTTGGCTGCAACCGAGATCGGCGCAGCCTCGAGCGGTACACCGGCCGCCGAAATGCGGTACAGAGAGACCGATGACGTACTCAGGGCGGCCACGAGGAAATTTTGACCATTCCACAGCAGCACGGGCGTGCCTACCGCGTAGCTTCTTTTGAGAATGATGCGGTTGCCGGCGAGCGCTCCGAGCGGGCTCACGTGCTGCAAATACTCCGAATAATTGCGGCCCGAATCCATGGAGAAATAGGCCGCCATAAATTGCGTTCCGTCCCAGCCAACCCCCGCGCCCCCCTCTATATCTGCACCCGTGAGCAACAGCGCTGGTGTCTTGACGATCCCACCGTTGCTGACGCTCACGCGCGACCCGAAGACGTCCGAATTGGTATTGTCGTTGGCATTCACGTCGTTCCGAAAGCGGTCGTCCTGCCACACGACATAGGCCGCGGCCGGGCTGCCCACGGCCCGAAAAGAGCCCTGTTGAGCGGGCTGGGTCGAGACCACGGCGGCATCCGTTCCCATCGGCTTGAGATCGGCTGATAGGGCCCGCACCAGCACGCCGTCGGGCCGATCCAGGGCGCCTGATCCGT
>CAZHUY010000362.1:0-5082 GCA_964535465.1 uncultured Myxococcales bacterium | reverse complement strand
GGTGCGGGTGAAGCCGCTCAAGCCCGGGCATCGGCTATCCATCCAGCCGCTTAGGCTTCTGTAGGGCTGGCTCGGTGCCCTCGCCCTCTTCGTTCTCGGTTTCGACCTCGATGGGGCGCCCAAGCTTCGCGGCCAGCTCCTCAGGCGTGAGCTTCGCGTCTTCCATTTCTAACTTGTAGTGCTGCACGGGAGAGTAGTCCTCGTGCAGGTCTACACGGTCCATGACATCCACCAGTTCCCGAAGGAACAATCTTGGGGCAAGGGCCACTTTGCCACCAAACCCGGCAGTGACCGCGGATACCAAGGCGGCAAGGAATCGGTCATCCACACGTGCGGTGACTCGCTCGGAATTCCTGGCGGGATACAAATCCCGCACCCGCTGGGCGACAACCAGCAGACGGTCCTCGGTGAAGGGAAGCAGGCGGACCTGGGGGGCGCGAAGGTTGTCGAAGCGCGCATCCTCGCTGAAGTTGACCTGAACGCGTTGGTGCAAGGCCTGGGCGCTCTTCAAACCCTTGTAGCCCTCAAAGAAGTCCCTCGTGCCGGTGACCACCAGATAGAGGCCAGGCAGCTCGTCCTTCGCCAACATGTCCATGAGCTGCCGGAGGGCATTGAGGGACTTTTCCCGGGTCTGAGAATTCATCCGCTGAATCGTCTCGACCTCGTCGAGCACCACCACCAGTCCCTGGTAGCCGGACTGGCGCAGGAGTTGGAGCAGTCCTGCGAGGAATGTCAGCGAAGCCTGTCCATCGACCTTTCCTTTGGTTCCGGCTTCCTTCAGCACCGAACGATCGGTGAAGGGCTGACCCGCCAACCACGCCAGAAGCCCTTGGGCCGTGGCGAAATCACCATCATGCGTTGCCCGGTGGTAAGCGCGTAAAACCTGGGCAAAGGCCGGATTTCGACGTGAGAGGTCCGCCAGCTTGTCCTCGAGCCGCTGCTCGGTCGCGTCCGCGAAACCCGGATCCCCCTCCGTCATGCCCTTGAGGCGCATGACCTCGTCGCCAATTTGGTAGAGCCAGCCGTCCACCACCGCCTGAAAGGCGTTGGGCCCGTCGGCAGCGGTTTCCAGGTGTTCAATCAGGCGCCGGTAGACGGTTTCCAGATGGTGCAGAGGCGTGTCGTTGATCGAGATCTGCACCTCGGAGGTGGCGAACCCGCGCTGCCGCGCTTTCGCGCACAGGTAGCGAGCGGCGAAGGTCTTCCCGGTTCCGTATTCGCCCCGAATCCACTTTGAGACGCCTTTGCCGGTGGCGACAAAGTCCAACTCCTGGGCCACAGCATCCAGCAGCGGCTCCAAACCGGTCGCGAAGTGCTCAAGACCCTGGGCTGGAACCAGACCGCTCCGTAGCGCGTTGATGATGGTCGGAGATTCGGGAAACACACCCATCAGCGAGCCTCCTTGCCTTGGTAGCGATACATCGTTTCGCCACTTGGAAGCCTCTCATCCGTGAACAGGATATGCCCCTCTGCGTGCAAGGTTCGGCGCAGGATCACCATCAAACCATTCAGGCGGCCCGAGTTCTTCTTCAGACGTTCCGCCAACTCGCTGGCCCGAGCCGTCCCGTTGTCGCGCAGCAATACCAGGACCGTCTTTTCGTCGGGGCTGAGGCGAGCGATGAGAGCGGCGGGCAAAGGCAGCGACTCTGCCCGATCGGCCGGGTTGAACAAGGAGAGCTGCGGCTTTGCCTTTGGCAGCAACTCGTCCGAAGGCAGGGGCGTCCGGATGGGAAGCTCGACGGGCCGAACTTCTACGGATGCCTCTGGCAAGGCTCCCCGCCCAAACCACCAGGCGGGCTCGTCAGCCGGCAAACCGTCCCGTTCGATCCAGGCCAGCGGCACCACCATCTCCTCCAGCCCGCATCCCCCATGGAACCCTACCTGCTGGCCTCCCAGGTACGCCCCTGAACGCCAGGCAAAGGCCCGACGCTGGGGTGGCCCGCCCAGTCCCGCCAGATCGATCTCCATGAAACCCTCTGGCACTGGGTCGTGCTTGCCCAAGGCCGTGAATCGAGGCGACTTCCCTGCACCCTGTCGCCGGCTCTTGTCCACGAACGGCGTGTGCCCGTGGTCAGCGGTCAGAAGGACGCGCCGATTGGCTTTGAGCGCGGCCCGTAAGGCCGGTTTGAAGCCCGTGATGCTCTCAGGGGAAAGCGCCACGGTGGCGCCTGTATTCGAAGAGCCAATCTGGTCGTCGACCGCGTTGAAGACGGCCGCCACCACCTCCAGGGTTGGGTCCCGCAACGCCGACAGCAACCCCTGTCCGCCGTCGCCCAGATCCGACTTGAGGAACAACCGCCGCGTCCGGGCGCCCAGGGCCGCGTTCTGATTGAACCGGGCCTTGTCCGTCTTGGTCTCCTCTTCGTCGCGAAACACGGTTTCGGCGACAAGGGGGTCGTTCGGCAGCTCACCCAGGAAGATCGCGCCTCGGGCATGGCTGGTAATGGTTGGCAGTGCGGAAAGCGCGGGCAGTCCCGCCACGCGGCCCTCAGCATCGGGTTTCACGCCAAGGGGAAAACTGCCGTCCTGTGAAAGCGAATAGAGAAGCTCCAAGAACACGGGATAGCTGCAGCCATCAAGGACCACGAGGAACAGCGGGGCATCGCACTCGCGTTGCCACAGGGGGGCCACCGTCCGCTTCCATATTCGGTGAACCGGCACCAGCCCTTCCGCGTGAAGCGTGGCCTCGTACCCCTTGGCCAACGACTCGGCGAACTGCAAGTTCTGACGGTCGCGGCGCTCCAGACAGGCCGCCAGCAGCTTCTTCGCCTCGCTGTCGTAGTGCTCGCTGCTGGCCAGCGCCCGGCGTAGCCGGAGCATGGCCAGATCCGCAAAGGCTCCCTGCCGCTGATATTCCCGCACCTGTTCAAGGATGTCGGTCTTGGGCGACAGCGGCTGGTCCAGGTAGCGAGAGACCCGCGCCATGGCGTCCAGCATGGCGAGATCCTCGCGGTGCATGGCGGCGGCGCGATGCCCGGTCAGCCAGGCGATGTCGGCCGCACTGATCGCCTTGCCGCCTGCCGCTTGCTGCGCGAGCGCATGACAGCGGTCCTTGAAGGCCAAGGGCAGCACCCGGCTGGTCTGCATCTTGGATGGGGTCAGGTATTCGCGGCCCACGCGATCAGCATCGGCCAGCAACGTCCCCGCCGAATCTCCCAGGGCGATCAGCGTGTCCTCCGCCAGACGCGTCAACACCCGCCGCAGAATCCTGCGGTCCATTTCCAGCGGCGCCTCGCTGGCTGCCTTCCACAAGGCTCCCCAGGCCTGCTTGGGCAACTCGGGCTCCTCCACCGTCAGGACGGCACCGTGGACAACCAGCTCGCGCAAGCGCGTCTCTGGCTCGACCAGGGCCCAGGAGAGCAGTCGACCTTCGTCGCCGTGAAGCGTGGGCAAGGCTTCCCGAACCAGCTTGCTGACATTCTCTGACCACCGCGGCGGCTCTTGCACCCAGGCCGCCAGCAGCCGCGCTGGCGACTGGGTTCGGACCTGCTCGCCCACGCTGACATCCACCAGCATCTCGGTCAGCAGGCGCCGGTCGATCACCGTTGGAAGGGTTCGGTGACCCATGACCATGCTCAGCCTCTCGACGTTTTCGAGGGCCAGCTGCTGCATGTAGGGGGCGTCAGCGCCCACGACTCGGACCCCGAGCACCACCTCCAGCACGTCGTTCACCGACAAGGCATGGACCCGTTGGTTGCGTGCCCGGCGCAAGATGTCGGGGGCGCGCTGGATACGATGGGCAATCTCCTCGGGCATGACCGCAATCAGCGGAGCCCCCTTGGCTTTCCATAGCAGGTGCCGCAGTCCCAACTCGGTCGCCACCCTATGAACGGCGTAGGCCCCCTTGGGGGTCGGCATCTGCTCTGGGAGATCCTCCAGACCCTCACCGTCGATAACCAGAAGATAGCCGGTCTCGGTGGCACCGCCGGCCTGGTCCAGCAATCGCCGCAAGAGCAGATGGGCTGCGCTCACTCGCCGTCCTCCTCCTGGATCAGCTTGAGGCTGATGCTTCCGCCGCCCGCCTTGGCGATGGCCTTGCCCACCTCTTGGACGAAAGCCGCGACGGCGGCCTCGTCTCCAGGGTTCAGACGAGCCTTGCACAGGACCGCACGCGGTCGCGGCAAGGGCAAGGGGACCGGTGTGGGCGTGGCCGCGGGCTGCGCGATCAGTCTTCGGGTCAGGTCCTGCGCGGTCCTGTTCCAGGACTGGATCCAATCACGGGTCAAGGGTTGGGTGGCCCGCGCAGACGCCAGCCGGTCGGCAAGCGTTCCGAGGTGCTCGCGCACCTCCGCCCCCAGGGCCGCATGTTGAACCCCTGCGTTCAAGTTCACGCGCGCGTGCTCGTTCAATTCGCCCAGGGCCATGGAGATCGCCCCCGCCTCTTGAACGATCGATCGCACCGGATCGGCGGAATTGTCCGGCCAGGCCGCCAACAACTCGGTGAGCACCTTGTGGCTGTCCGAGGTCGACTGGCCGAGCGCGGCCAGCCTGGCGTTGGCGTCCGACAGCTCCTTGAGGCGCTCACCGTGGTCAACGCCCAGCTCGACCAACCGCTCGTGCATCTTTTTCGCTAAATCATTAACACATATATCAAGTTGATAAATATGTGCAGTTGATTCAGGAATTGTAGCAATTGCAATTGGCATTATAGCAATAATTGCTGCCCATGACCATTTTGGTAAACTAAAGGCTGGAATAGAAATAATATTATTTGTTGATGACCATAATGCTGCTGTAATTGCTTCTGATGGAACAGTTCTAAATAAGTTTATATCACCTACTCCATATAATACTCCTGCAACTAAACATCCTGTAAGAGCACCAAGTAACAATGGCAATTGTCCTAGAAATCCTTTTAAATATCTTGAATATAAGATTGTTGATAACAAAGTAACTAATGATACTACCCACACCCAATTACTTCCAAAAACACCACCAGTAGTTAAATTAGGAGCAGCATCTGCTAAAGCATTTCCAGCTAATGTTAATCCAATAATTATTGCAGTAGAACCAGTTATTGTAGCTGGTAATATTTTTTCTACTGAATTTTTACCAAAATATTTTACCAATAATCCTGCTATT
>CAZHUY010000361.1:0-5096 GCA_964535465.1 uncultured Myxococcales bacterium | reverse complement strand
CCTCATAGGACGAGGCAAGCTGGAAGACGTGTTGGTGCGGGCCATGCAATTCGACGCCGGACTGCTCATCTTCGATCCCGATCTGACCCCCGGCCAAGCCCACTCCATCGCCGACTTCACCGACCTGAAGGTCATCGACCGCACCATTCTCATCCTCGACATCTTTGCCCAGCGCGCGCGCAGCCGCGACGCCAAGCTGCAGGTCGAGCTGGCGCAACTGCGCTATCGCCTGCCGCGCTTGCAGGAAGAGAACACCATGATGAGCCGTCTGGTGGGCGGCATCGGCGGCCGCGGCCCGGGCGAGACCAAACTGGAGATAGGGCGTCGGCGCGCGCGCGAGCGCCTGCACAGGCTGGAACAGGACATCACCAACACCCGCCGCCAGCGCGCGGGCCGGCGTGCCGAACGCAGCAAGCGCTCCGTGCCCATCGTCGGGATCGTGGGCTACACCAACGCCGGCAAATCCACCCTGCTCAATACCCTGACGGGCAGCGAGGTCATGGTGGAGGACAAGCTCTTCGCCACCCTGGACCCCACCACACGCCGCCTGCGCTTCCCGCGCGAGCGCGAGTTGATCCTGGCGGACACCGTGGGTTTCATTCGCGACCTGCCCAAAGACCTGGCCCAGGCCTTTCAGGCCACGCTGGAAGAACTACAAGACGCCGACCTGCTGCTGCACGTGGTGGACGGCTCGGACCCGGATCGCGACGCCCACATCACCGCGGTAGAGCGCATCTTGAAGGATCTGGACCTGTCCAGCACCCCGCGCCTGCTGGTCTACAACAAGATGGATCGCCTGACGCCCGAGGAGCGCGAGCTGGTGTCCGCGCAAGACGGCGTGATCCCCATCAGCGCGCTCAACCCGCAGAGCACGCGCCCGTTGCTGGGCGCCATGGAAGATGCCCTGTGGCGCGAGGGCCGCATGGAGCGCGGAACGCTGTAGCGATGGCTCACGGGCGCTGAGGCCAAGGTGGCCCGGAGGCCAGAGCCAGCGCCGTCCCCCTGACCTGGGGCGGAGCGGTTCAGATCACGCGCCTGTAGATCTCGGCGTCCACGAACACGCGGAACAGGTCCGGGTCGCACTTGCCGGCTTTGACTTCGCTTTCGAGAATCGCCAGGGCCTTGGGCACGGGGACCGCGGGCTTGTAGGGGCGGTCCGAGGCGGTCAGGGCATCGAAGATGTCGGCGATGGTCAACATGCGCGCTTCGATGGGGATCGACCGGGCGTGCAGGCCGTTGGGATACCCCCTGCCGTTGAGCAACTCGTGGTGGGCGCCGGCGATCTGAGGGATACGGCGGAGCGCGTGTCCCCAGGGGATGGTCTGCAGAAAAGCCAGGGTGTGGTTGACGTGGCTCTCGATCTGACAGCGCTCGTCGTGGGTCAGGCTGCCACGTTCGACCTGCAAGGCCTCGACCTCGTCGGGCATCAGCCAAGGCCGAAGCTGGCCGGCCTCATCGCGGTAGGTCTGGCTCGCCAGCTCACGCAAGCGATTCGACACCGTCTGTTCGAGCAGGTTCGGCTGATTGGCCTGCACCACCAGCCGCCAGCACTCGTCCGCCAGGGCCAGGCGCGCCTCTTGCTCTTGCTCGAGAGGAGCCGCGGCCTCGGCCTTTCCTTGTTGGAGCGCCTCCAGCCGTTTGCGTAGCGTCGCGGCCTCGATGGACTTGCGCACATAGGCCAGACGCAAACGAATGGCCTCCAGTTGTCCGTCGTACAGCTTCTTGGCCTTGACCAAGACCTGCTCCCGCACGCCGACCTTGCCGAAGTCGTGCAACACGCCGGCGTACTCGAGCTGGCGCAGCTCCTCCGGCGAGAAGTGGACGGACGCCAAAGGTCCGCTGTCGACGGTGTTCACCTTCTCGGCCAGGGCCACGGCCAGGGTGGCCACACGCCGCGAGTGGCCCGAGGTGGTGGGATCGCGCGCTTCGATGGCGGTGACCGAGGCATCCACGAAGCTCTCGAAGAGACGGCGGATCTCGTCGTAGAGGATGGCGTTCTCCAGCGACACGCCCGCCTGCGACGCCAAGGCCAAAGCCATCTCTTCGGCGCGCTCGTCGAAGGGAATCACGCCTTCCTCGAAATCCCTGGCGCTGCCCAGTTTTCCACCGGGTTGGCGTTTTCTGTTGATGAGCTGGATGACCCCGATGACCTCGCCTTGGGCCGAAGACATGGGCACGGTCAGCATGGAACGCGCACGGTACCCGGTCTTGTCGTCGAAGCTGCGGTTGTAACCTTCGGCCTGTCCCACGTCGGGAATGTTGATGGGTTTGCCGGAAAGCACCGAGCGCCCCACCACCGAGGTGGTGTCCACCGGCAAGGTGAACTCCTTGAAGTCCACCAGCATCGAGTCGTTCTGCGAGAGCATGAAGTGCAGGCGCGCCTTGCGCGTCTCCACACCTGAAATGGGCGTGGCCACCCGACGTCGCCCCGCCGTCCCCAAGGCTTGAGGACCACGCGCCGTCGGATCGCCGAATGACAGGCTGTCTGGCACACCGTCGCCGTCGGCATCGGCCGCCTCGATCACGTAGACGCTGCCCGCGTCGGCCCCGGTTATCTGGCGAGCCTTGCGCAGCACCAGGTCCAACAGTTTGCGGATGTCGCGCTCGGAAGACAACGCACGCGAGGTGGCCAGTAGCTCGCTGCGCTCGTAGTCCAGGCGATTGACCGGCCCGGCGCCAACCCCATCGGGTTTGTCGCTGCCTGCCATCGGTTTATCCATCGCGCGAAGGGGGACGGTTGTTGTTCTGGGGCTTGCGATCGTAGGCGCGAATGATGGCGGCCACCAGCGGGTGACGAACCACGTCCACCTCGGTGAAGTAGCAGAAGGAAAGGCCCTCGATGCCGCGCAAGAGCGCTTCCGCCTCCATCAAGCCGGAGCGCCGCTGGTCCGGCAGATCGATCTGGGTGATGTCACCGGTGATCACCGCCTTGGATTCGTAGCCCAGGCGGGTCAGGAACATCTTCATCTGCTCGCCCGTGGTGTTCTGGGCCTCGTCGAGGATGACGAAGGAATCGTTGAGGGTGCGGCCGCGCATGAAGGCGATGGGCGCGATCTCGATCATCCCGCGCTCGACCAACTGGTGGGCGCGATCGAAATCCATCATGTCGTGAAGCGCGTCGTAGAGCGGTCGCAGGTAGGGCGAGACCTTCTCCTCCATGCTGCCCGGCAAGAACCCCAATCGCTCGCCCGCTTCCAGCGCGGGGCGGGTCAGCACGATGCGCTTGACCCGTTTCTCCATGAGCTGACGCAGGGCCAGGGCCATGGCCAGGTAGGTTTTGCCCGTGCCCGCCGGGCCGATGCCGAAGACGATGTCGTGCTCGCGGATGGCGTCGACGTAGCGCTTCTGCGCCAGGCCTTTGGGGGCGATGGGCCGCGCGCGGCTGCCCACCAGGATGGTGTCGGAAAAGACCTCCTGCAGGTTGGCGTTGGCGTCACCGCGCAGCACGTGGGCCGCGCGGGTCACGTCCTCGGGCCCCACCGCACGCCCGCCGCGCACCATGCGGTAGAGCTGCTCGACCAGACGGCGCGCCTGACCAATGGCGTCGGTCGGCCCCAGGAAGGTCAGCTCGTTGCCGCGCGAGTGCAGTCGCGCCCCCGTCTCCAGCTCGATGCGCTTGAGATTGGCGTTCTTCTCGCCGAAGAGCGTGAGAGCCACACGGTTGTCGTCCAGGACCACGCGGTCCGACTCGACTTCCGCATTGTCACGATTGCTATCGTTAGGGCGCTGACTCAATAGATATGGGAATCGTCTAGCACGGAACCCACTCAGCTACCAGGGGGCTCAGCCGCCGATGACGAGCCAGCGGTCATGACCTGGCCGCTGGCAACGACCCTGGTGTCCATCGTGCAGTCGCCAAAGGAAAGGTGAAGCCCTGATCCGGTGATGGTCATCGTCTTCCGGTCCATCTGCAGGGCCATTCCGCCATCGATGGTCCCCAGCGAGACGACTCGCTTATGGCCGTCCACCAGGAAGCTGGCGATGATCCCGGAGCCGGCGGGCACGACCAGACCGTCGCCCGGGTCGGTGACCTCCATGGGCTTGGGCAGGGAGAAGAAACCCTCGGAGAACGGTAGACCGTCAAAGACGAAGTCCGTGGTCTGCAGTTGCACAGCCAGCAACTCGTAGGTGCAGGGCGAATCCATTCTCGCCGTGCACGCCGCGCCTTTGATAGCGACCCATCCGCCGATGATGTCGGTAGTCAACGGGAATTCGTTGATCACGAACATGGCCATGCCACCTTTGGCAACCTTGAACACGAGGGCGTCGCTCGATGTCGGCAGGGCGGTCTCGCATCCATTGGTTGAAGCGTCGTCGAGATCCGCGAAACCGACCTGGCACGCGGATACTTCGTTGGGACATCTTCCCAACGAACCCGCACCAACCTCTGCCGCGCAGCCGCCGCCGCTCTTGATCAGATCGATCTTGTCCCCACCGCAGCCCTGAAGAAAGACCGCAAGCCCCAGGCAGGTCATGAGTACTGCCGAAGCATTTCGATCGAGGACACGGACCATGTTTGGGATGAAAACACCGAAGGACGAGTCCGGCAAGCCTCGACGCTGGCCGTGCAAGTTACCCGCGGCCACGACGCGCCTTCGAACCAGCTTCGCGGAGCCGCCCTTTCGGTTCCACCAAACATCGCCGAAGCGCGAGCTGCCGAGGCATCTGGAGAAAGACCGTTTCACCGATCTCTGCCCCAGCAAACTACGAACACTCCGGCCCCTGCCCGCCCTTGCCGTACTCCGAAATGCGCAGGGCCCGGTCCCTTCCCGCCCTTGCCGTACTCCGAAATGCGCAGGGCCCGGTCCCTGCCCGCCCTTGCTGTACTCCGAAATGCGCAGAGCCCGGTCCTTGCCCGCCCTTGCTGTACTCCGAAATGCGCAGAGCCCGGTCCCTGCCCCCCCTTGCCGTATTCCGAAATACGCAGAGCCCGGTTCTTGACGCCCCTTGCCGTACAGTCAGCCGGCGAGATCAGGGGTGGCTGGCATCCACGGCTTGCTTGCTGATGTCGGCTGGCTGATTTCCGACGGCTGGCGTGTGGAGAGGGTGTGGTGCCATGACATCGTTGACAAACGAGTGCCAGGACATCGCTGACA
>CAZHUY010000360.1:0-5136 GCA_964535465.1 uncultured Myxococcales bacterium | reverse complement strand
TCTGCAGGCCCAGGATCAGGTCGTAGCTGAACCAGAAGTGCTCGTTTTTGACCGGGTGGAGACTGATGGCCTTTTCGCGCAGATCCACGCGGACCACTCGGTTCACCGGCAGGACATCCCCAGGCGCGGCCACCAGGAACGCCGCCTCGCGCTCTTCGGGGATCGCGACGCTGTCCTGGTTGGTCGCCAGGCCCTCTGCGGTGAGCGCTGCCACAATCGTGTCTTTGGTCATGGAGCGAGTCTATAACGCGATCCCAGACCGGGCAGGCTTTTCTCCGTGCGCCTAGACCTTGCGCAGGTCTTCCAGGGTGCGGGCGATGGCGTCGGGGAGGTCGCTGGCCATCAGGTTGTGTGAGCCCACGCTGCTCACGGCCTGCTCGGCGGATTGTCCGTGTACGAAGACGCCGGCGCACGCCGCTTGCGCGGGGGACAAGCCCTGTCCCAGCAAGGCCGTGATGACCCCGGTGAGGACGTCGCCGCTGCCTGCCGTGCCCAGGGCGGGATTGGCCGTGGGGTTGATGTGGGCGGTGCCGTCCGGGAGCGCGATGATGGTGCGCGCGCCCTTGAGCACCACCACGGCGTGCGAGCGCTCGGCCAGGCGGCGGGCGTGTCCCAGGCGATCCTTGGCGATCTCGCCGGTGGGTAGGCCGCACAGGCGCGACATCTCGCCGGGGTGCGGGGTCAGGATTCGGCCCGCGGGGGCGGAGACAGTGGCCGAGGCCACGTCTTCGCCCAGGAGGTTCAATGCGTCCGCGTCGACGACCAGGGGCATCGGCCACTCGGCCACCAGACGGCGCACCAGAGCCGCCATGCCCGGGCCGGTGGGAATGCCTGGACCCAGGCCCGCTGCCTTCATGCGGGCCGCCAGTTGCACGATGCGATCGTAGCTGGAGGGATCGGGATCGTCACCGGCGCAGTAGCTGGCGGTCATCTCGGCCACCGCCTTGGCGTCGAGCGCGGCCTGACCCGCAGCGGTGCTGGCCATGGTGGAGAGGCCGGCGCCCGCTCTCAGGGCCGCCCGCGCCGCCAGCAGGGCCGCGCCGGTCTTGCCGGATGAACCGGCGATGAGCAGCACGTGCCCGGCGGTACCCTTGTGGCCGGAGGGACCCGGCCGCGGCAGCATGCGGGCGACTTCTTCGCGTTCCAGCCAGTGGCAGAGGGGACCGGGCAGATCGGCCGCCTGCAGGGCCGCCTGAGACGAAACGCCGAGGTCGATCACCTCGACGCGTCCCACCGGGGCATCGGGATTGAGAACGAGCCCTAGTTTGCGGCAACCCATGGTGGCGGTCACATGGGCGGAGAAGGCTGTTCCGCACACCGCCCCGGTATCGGCGTCCAGTCCCGAGGGGATGTCCACCGCCACCCGCCAGGCCGGGGTCGCGTTCATGGCCGCGAGCGCGGCGGCCGGCGGACCGCTCACGTCCGAACGCAGGCCGGTGCCGAAGACCGCGTCCACGATGACCTCGGCCCCCGCGAGGTAGGCCTGCCAGGTGGACGCGTCCACTTCGAAGGAGGCGTCGCGCACCAGCGCGCCTGGCAACGCCTCGAAGGCACGGGCGAACAGCGCGGCGTCGCCGGTCAGCTTGTCCTTGGGCATGGCCAGGAAGACCTGCACCTGGGCCCCGCGATCCAGGAGGTGGCGCGCCACCACGAATCCGTCGCCACCGTTCTGGCCCGCCCCGCACACCACACGAACGTCGAGATCGGGGATGTTCTTTTCGCGGGCAATGATCTCGACGACACCTCGGCCCGCGTTCTCCATCAGAACCAGGCCTGGCACCCCGAGTTTGTCGATGGCCGCACGATCGACCGCCTTCATTTGCGCCGCGGTCAGAACTAGGGACATGGCGAATCCTTTGGCCCGAAAGGGTGTGGTGCTAGGCCAGTTCCTTCTGCATCGCCGCGACGATCTCCTCGGCTTGAGTCCGGATGGAGGCTTCGTCGGTGCCTTCGATCATGACGCGCGCCTTGGGTTCGGTGCCCGAGTAACGCACCAGCACCCTGCCCTCCGTTCCCAGCAGACCTTCGATGCGACGGATGATGGCCGCTGAGGCGGGGAGTTGGTCGATGGGCACCTTGCGCGGCACCTTGAAGTTGATGAGGACCTGCGGGTAGCTGGTCATGATGGCGGCCAGCTCGGAGAGCGGACGTCCTTCCTGCACCATGACCGACAGCACCTGCAGGGCGGCCAGCAGGCCGTCGCCGGTGGTGGCTTCCTCCAAGAACACGATGTGCCCGGATTGCTCACCGCCGAAGATGAATCCACCCTCGCGCATGGCCTCGACCACGTAGCGATCGCCAACGGCGGCGCGCAACAGCTTGCCTTGCTTGGCGCCCAACGCCCTCTCCAGGCCCAGGTTCGACATGGCGGTGGCCACCACGGTGTTGCCCGGCAACGCCCCTTGGGTCAGGAGGCGCGTGCCCAGGATGGCCATGATGTGATCGCCGTCGACGATCTCGCCACGTTCATCGGTCAGGATCACCCGGTCGGCGTCGCCATCCAGGGCAATGCCGATGGCGGAATGGGTGCGGCGGACTTCGGCGGCGACCTTCTCGGGGTGCAGGGCTCCGCAGTTCTCGTTGATGTTGCGGCCATTGGGCTCGGCCGAAAGCACGGTCACCTCTGCCCCCAATTCGGCGAAGACCTGGGGGGCCACGCTGTAGGCCGCGCCGTTGGCACAGTCCACCACCACGCGCACGCCGTCCAGGGTGCGTGTCTTGGGGAAGGTGTGCTTGAGGAACTGCACGTAGCGTCCCTCGGCATCATCGATGCGGATGGCCTTGCCGATCCTGGGTTCGATTCCCGGCGTGGGCATCTCGGGGTCGGCCATGCGGCGTTCGATGTCCAACTCCGTCTCGTCGGGCAGCTTGAAGCCGTCCGACGCGAAGATCTTGATGCCGTTGTCTTGGTAAGGGTTGTGCGAGGCGCTGATCACCACGCCGGCGTCGGCACGCATGCTGGAGGTGATGAAGGCGATGGCGGGCGTGGGCAAGGGGCCCACCAACATCACGTCGGCACCGGCGGAGACGATGCCGGCTTCCATGGCGCTTTCCAACATGTAACCGGAGAGCCGCGTGTCCTTGCCGATGACCACGCGACAGCGACGCCCGCGCGAACGAAACCGCTCGGCCACTGCTCGTCCGAGGGCGAGCGCGACTTCGGCGGTCATGGGGTACTGGTTGGCGATCCCTCGAATGCCGTCCGTCCCGAACAGTTTCCTAACGTTCTCGTCTTTGCTCATGCGGCGGCATTCTAGCCGACACTTTTCGCGTGAGCGATGGCTTTGACAACACAAATGACATCGCGCATGGCTTGCACGTCGTGAACGCGCAAAGCGGCTGCGCCTTGGGCCACGGCCAGGGCCGCGGCCGCTGCGTTGCCGAAGACGCGCTGGTGGACAGCGCGGCCCGTGAGTTCGCCGATGAAGCGTTTGCGCGAAACCCCAATCATGAGAGGGACGCCGAGTCGTTCTCGAAGCTCGACCAGGTTCCCCAACAACGCCAGGTTGTGTTCCAGTCCCTTGCCGAAGCCAATGCCGGGATCGGCCCAGACGTCCCGGCACCCGACCCGCCGAGCCTGATCGATCCTTTGTGCCAACTCGCTCGCGACCTCGGCCACGACGTCGTCGAAGTGAATCTCGTTCTGCATGGTCGCGGGCCGCCCACGCAGGTGCCCGAGCACGATGGTGGCCCCGGCGTCGGCGGTCACCTTCAGGATCTCGGGTTCCAGCAGCCCGCCCGAGACATCGTTGATCACGGTGGCGCCGGCGGCCAGCGCGGCGCGCGCGGTTTCGGCCTTGTAGGTGTCAATGGAGATGCGCGCGCGTCCGGCCAGGCGAGCCGACAATTCGCGGATGACCGGGAGAACGCGTGCCACCTCCTCGTCGGCGGGGACGGGTACGGCGCCCGGACGGGTGGATTCGCCGCCCACGTCGATCCAGTCCGCCCCGTCGGCCACCATGGCCAGGGCCGCGGAGACCGCATCGGCTGACGATGGGAAACGTCCGCCGTCGGAGAAGGAGTCAGGGGTCAGGTTGAGGACGCCGACCAGGATGGTGTCCATGGCTTTCCTGACCCCAGCGCGCCCAGGTGGTGCCTAGGCCTTCTCGGGGTTGGGAATGGGGCGCGGGAAGATGCCCGGTCGCTGCTCCGGGGTACCCTGCTCGTTCTTGGTGCCGCGAGCCATGGAGCCGGTGGGGGGGCGATTCAGCTTGCCGCCGGCAAACAGGATGTCGATCTCGGCGCCGTCGAGCGTCTCGTATTCCAGCAGGGTTTCGGCCAACACGGTCAACTTATCGCGGTTTTCGGTGATGATCTGCCTTGCCCGCGTGTAGTTCTCGGTGACGATGCGCCGAACCTCGGTGTCTATGTCCACCGCCGTCTGTTCGCTGTACTCCTTGTGTTCGGCGAAGTCGCGCCCCAGGAAGACCATCTCCTCGTTGCGCCCGAAGCGCAGCGGTCCGATCTTGTCGGACATACCCCACTCGCACACCATCTTGCGCGCCAGATCGGTGGCCTGATGGATGTCGTTGGAGGCACCGGTGGTGATCTGGCCGAAGACGATCTCCTCGACCACCCGGCCGCCCATGGCCACCGCGATCTGATCGTTGGCCGCCTCGCGCGTGATGTTCAGTCGATCCTCGAGCGGCAACTGCTGGGTCAAGCCAAGCGCCCGCCCACGCGGGATGATGGTCACCTTGTGGACCGGATCCGAGCCCTTCATCATCTTGCCCACCAGGGCGTGGCCGGCCTCGTGGAAGGCGGTCACCCGCTTGTCCTGCTCGCTGATGATCATCGAGCGGCGTTCGGGGCCCATGAGGACCTTGTCCTTGGCCATGTCGAAGTCTCTGCGGTCGAGGCGATCCTTGTCCTCACGCGCGGCCAGCAACGCCGCCTCGTTGACCAGGTTCTCCAGATCGGCCCCCGAGAATCCGGGCGTGCCTCGCGCCACGATGTCCAGGTCCACGTCCGAGCTGAGCGGCGTCCGTTTGGTGTGAACCTTGAGGATGCCGAGGCGGCCCTTCACGTCGGGGCGCGGAACCACGATGCGACGATCGAAGCGACCGGGACGTAGCAAGGCCGGATCCAGCACGTCGGGCCGGGTGGTGGCGGCGATGAGGATGACGCCGTCGTTGG
>CAZHUY010000359.1:0-5145 GCA_964535465.1 uncultured Myxococcales bacterium | reverse complement strand
GTCGGCTCCCGCATCCACCGTGGTCCCGCTTCCGGTGCTGCTCACGCCACCCGCGCCGCTTGATCCGCCGATGCTCGTCGAACCGGCCATGCTCGTCGAACCGCCAATGGTCGTCGCGCCACCCGAGCTGCTCCTGGCGCCCGCGCTGCTTGCGCCGCCGCTGGCCTTGGAGGTGGTCGAGGACACCGTCGAACCGCCCGTGCCCCCGGTCGCGGCCTGCACGCACTTGTTCGCCTGACAGGTCAGCCCGTTCGAGCACGCACCCTTTTCGCCACAGGAACAGCCAGCCTCCCCCGGATTGCACTTGCTCCCGGCGCCCGCGCAGCCGGCCCCCAGGCAAAACAGTGTAAGGAGCAGACTGGCTCTCACGGCCTTCGCGACGGTCGACATGTGGTGCACCCCTCAGAAGTTGCAGCCCCGCATCGTACACCAAGCCGCGACCACTCAGGCGGGCATGAAGCTCGGCCGAAGGACGCCAAGGGGCCATGGCATGGACTGTCGCGACCTGACGTCGAGATTGGTGGTGGAATTGGCAGTTAACGCGTTTTATATGTGCATAGAAATACAAAACAACGCGTTGTTATGGCATTCTGTTGGCATGATCCGCGACATTAGTGCGTCATTCGACGAGTGGCTTGGCGACCGCGAGCGCCAGCCGCTGGTGCTGCGTGGAGCGCGCCAGGTGGGGAAGACCTGGTTGGTTCGGGATCTCTCCGCGCGATCCGGGCGGGCTCTCGTCGAGATCAACTTCGAGCGGGATCCAGGGATGCGTCGGCATTTCGCCTCGAATGATCCGCGCACGATTCTCGCCGAGCTTTCGCTGACCTTGAACGGCGAAGTATCTCCCGCGCACAGCCTCTTGTTTCTCGACGAGGTCCAGGCTGTCCCCGAGATGCTCGCCAAGCTCAGATGGTTTTCGGAGGAGCTGCCGGAGCTGCCGGTCGTGGCGGCGGGTTCGCTACTGGACCTGATGCTCACGCAGAGCACGTTCCACGCGCCGGTCGGCCGCATCCGCTATCTCCATGTCGAGCCCATGGGATTCTCCGAGTACCTGCGCGCGCACGGGCAAGAACGGCTCTGGCAGGCGCTCGACGGTTGGCGTCCAGGCGGCACGTTGTCGCCGGCCGCGCATGAGCAGGCGACCGTCTGGTTCCATCGCTACAGCATGGTGGGCGGCATGCCCGCCGTCGTGCGCGCCGATGTCGAAGGGCGTGGCGCTCGCGCCTGCCGCGAATTGCAGAAGGATCTCGTCGCCACGTACCGCGACGATTTCGCCAAATACGGTGGACGGATGGATCGGACGATCCTCGACGCAACCCTGGCGGCAGCCGCGCGCAGCTTGGGCAAGAAGTTCGTCTACGCGCGCGTCGATCAAGCCGTGAAACAGCATCAAGCTCGACACGCCCTCGACTTGCTCGCCAAGGCCCGGCTGTGCCATTTGGTGCGGCACTCATCGGCCAACGGGCTGCCCTTGGCGGGTGAGATGAAGGACAACCTGCGCAAGGTCGTTCTTCTCGACGTCGGCCTGCTGCACGCCTTGCTTGGGACGCCGGCGCTCACCGCGTTCCCCGAATGGCGAGCGTTGGCGCCGCAGGTGCGTGGTCAGATGAGCGAGCAACTGGCGGGGCAGCAGCTTCGCCTGCTCGACAGCGCGGCCGGCGACGGGCCAGCCCTTCACTACTGGCAGCGGGAAGGTGGTCGTCCCGGCGAGATTGACTACCTCCTACAGCTCGCGGGCCGCATCGTTCCCGTCGAAACCAAGGCCGGGAGCGTCGGTGCGATGAAGAGCCTGCACCAGTTCATGTTCGACAAGCGCCTCGATCTCGCAGTTCGGCTCGACGACAACCCGCCCTCTGTCTTCGAGGTCGCGGTCAAGACCACGCAGGGCGACCCGGTGAAGTACCGCTTACTCAGCTTGCCGCTCTATCTCGTCTGGCTGCTCCCCGCCGCGCTCGAAACCATCGCGAAGTAGGAGCGCGACTCGTCCTTGGCTGTCATCGAGGCCTACGGTCCCACGCGCTTCAAGCGCAGGCCGCGGATGATGCCCCAGCCGTCGCAGGCGTCGGTGGACGTGCCGGTGCAGGTGTCGGCGTCCTGGCCCAGCTCGATGCGCACCCGGTGGGTGCCGCGACCGAGGGCGATGGGCGCGGGGTAGGCGGCCTTCTCGACCGCGGTGCCATCGGCGACCGTGGCGTCGAGAGTGACGGTGGCCTTGTTGGCGCCGTCGATGGCCACGTTGAAGACGTTGGGGCCGGGCGCGTCGGCCTCGAGTTGCAATTCGAGCTGCCAGGTGCCGCCGTGGGGCGTGTTGAACAGGTACTGGACGGCGTCGCCCTTGCTCACCAGATTCGCCACGCCGGTGACGGCGAAGCGCGTCTGCTCGACCGCGGCCCCGCGCACGGCCGCCACGCGGCTACCGGGCACGTAGTCGCAACCCGGGGCCGCGTAGTAGTCCTCGAGCACCTTGACCACGGCGGTGTACGCGGGCTTGGGCTGGTAGAGATCGTCGTAGAGGCCTCCGCCGGTGGGCCAGTACTGTGCGTCGGTCATGCCGGGTCTGCGCTCCAGATACGGCGCCATTCGATCTTGCCTGTGCCCCATCATGGTGACTCCCAAAACACCTGGGTGATTGAGCGCGGTGCGGATGTAGTCCGCCAAGATGCGCGCTTGCTGCTCCGGGGCCATGGCGCCGAAGTCGGACCCGTCGCGGTAGTACTCGTGCACGTCGAATTCGGTGATGTACACCGGCACACCGGCCGCGGCAAAGGCGTCGAAAGCGGAAGACTGCGCCGCCGTGTCCACCGCGCAGGTGGCGATGTCCACATTGTTTTGGTCGTATCCCCTGCAGGTCAGGTGTCCCTGGCTGCCGATCCCATCCAGGTGTTGCCGCTTGGCCATGACCCCAGCAACCAGCGCGAGCGCGCGCACCCGGTTGTAGTCTCCGACATGGGTCGTAAGGTAGTCGGTCAATCCGACGTCGTTGTAGAGAGCAATCGTGCCCGGACTGGCAGCCTCGGCCTGATCGAGGGCCGCGACGAGCAAGCGGACGCCCGCTTGCATCTCCGTGTCGTTCGGATCGGCAAAGGCCGACGGAAAACACTGCTGGTTGGCACTGGCGATCTCATTGACGACGCTCCACATGGGCAGACCACCCATGGTGCCGACGGTTTCGGCGATGTGGGCGAGCACCCGCTCCCGGACGCCCGCATGGGTATCGATGCTTGCGGGGGCGGCAAACGTCTGAACGCATCGGGTGGAGCCCTCATTTCCAAACGGGCTCACGATGCCGAAGCCCGCGGCGAGCATCACCGATGAGATATCGTTTGGTTTCTTGTAGGCAATCCCGGTCGCCGGCAGAGCCGTGTCCCAAAGACCAAAGTCGTGTCGCACCAGCACCCCCGACCCCGCCAAGGCCTCCTGTCCCAGTCGAATGGCTTCAAGACCGATCCCTCGCGCCCACTCATCCCATTGCGTGCCCGAGGGCTGGGTGACCTGCGTGAACAAGGCGCGCGCCACGCGCTTGTTCTTCGCGATGTCCCCATCATGGGGATAAAGCTGGGTGTCGAATCCGACGTCCGCATCCATGGCGGTGCCGAGACCGTAGCCAGGACGGGCACACCACGCCGCGGTTGGCGGCGTCCACGCGGGGACCGTCACATCATCATTTGTCGAGGGGGGAGACAGCCTCAGCTCCACATCGTCGAACCAAACCTTGCCGGTCGCGGGGGCAGCCAGGCTGAGGGTGACTTTGATTGCGACCGTGCCAAGGGGAACCATCATCGAGTCCTCGTAGCGGGTGTAGTTCTGCGTGCCTTGGGCGAGGAACAAGAAGCTCGAAAACGGCGTGGTTCGCTTGCCGGCGGCATCCAGCATGTCCACGGAAAGCGCGGCCTGCTCCCAAGAGTTCGGCCCCGCCACCAGGTTCTCGGTCTTGATGCTGACCGAGAACGTGGCCTGGGCCGCGTCGTAGCCACGCAGGTCCACGGTCTGCGACACCCACTTGTTGGCCGAAGCGCCGTCCATGAAGAGCGCGTGCGCCGTGGTGTTCCCCGGCGTGACCACCACCGGCAGGCTCCAGGCCGCAAGCTCCGGCTGCTCGAAGCTCGGATCGCGCAGCCACTGCTCGGGCGGCACGAAGGGCGGGGCATCGACGTCGGCCGTTTCGACCGCCAGATCCGCAGCGGCGGCATCCCGCGTATCGGGCGGAAGCATCGGCGTGTCGCTGACCGCATCGCCGCCGGTCGGTGCGTCCGCGGCGTCCGGGCTGGCGTCGGCCCTCGCGTCGGCTCCCGCATCCACCGTGGTCCCGCTTCCGGTGCTGCCCGCGCCACCCGTGCCGCTTGATCCGCCGATGCTCGTCGAGCCGCCGATGCTCGTCGATCCGCCCATGGTCGTCGCGCCACCCGAGCTGCTCCTGACGCCCGCGCTGCTGGCGCCGCCGCTGGCCTTGGAGGTGGTCGAGGACACCGTCGAACCGCCCGTGCCGCCGGTCGCGGCCTGTACGCACTTGTTCGCCTGACAGCTCAGCCCGTTCGAACACGCTCCCTTTTCGCCACAGTCACACCCAGCCTCCCCCGGCTTGCACTTGCTCCCGGCGCCCGCGCACCCAGCCCCCAAGCAAAACAGTGTAAGGAGCAGACTGGCTCTCACGGCCTTCGCGACGGTCGACATGGGTGCACCCCTCAGAAGTTGCAGCCCCGCATCGTACACCGGGGTGCGGTGTCACGGCACAAGGTCCGCGGCGTCCATGTTCGGGGACGCCCGACCGTACCGCGGATGGATGGCGTCGGCGGGGCTGGCGCGCTCTGCTGGCACCCGAGAAATCGATTCAGTTTTTCGGCAATCGGCGTTATGTATCCTCAGATACATTTCTTCTGTTTCAATGAAGAGGGCTGCCATGACCGACCGCTCGTCGACCCGTTTGTGTGTCTCGCTGGCCGTGTTGCTGGTGGCTTGCATGCGGGACGCCGCGCCGGCCTGGGGATACGAGGACCCCTGGGTGAGCAGCTTCACGGTGACCTCGCCTTCCCACTCGCTGGATATCCCCATCACCAGCTTCACCATCCAGGTCGGGACCCGCTATCTCATCACGACTTCGAACACCCAGCCCTCGCTCGGTGCGGTCGGTTGGTCGAGCACGGCGCC
>CAZHUY010000358.1:0-5147 GCA_964535465.1 uncultured Myxococcales bacterium | reverse complement strand
CCAAGCGCGATTTCCATCACCGACCGCCACACCGGCAGTGTCCCCAGATCGCAGGAAGTCCCCTGATGCGCGGAATTATCCGGATGCACAAACCACCAGGAAAGTCCCTGGTGCATGAACATACGACCTTTGGCCACTTAATGCAGTGGCCAAAGGTCTTGGCGCCCCACGGCAGCGAAGCTGCTCGCGTGGCGGTTGGGTGATTTCGGATGGCCTACTACGTCCGTGTCGCCACACGCGGCTCCGCCAAAAGCGGGACGCCCCTTCAAGCGCTCAACTACATTTCTGACGGCCACGACGCTCGTCGCGACCCGAGTTACTCGGAGGCCGAGTTGCGTTACGTCGCGCGAATGGATCCGGGTTGGAAGGCCGATCTTGAAGGTGGCCGCGTTCCGCTCGTGGGATTCGGCGAGCTCGCATCCCACACGGATCAGAAGCAGCTCGCGATCAATTTCGAAGAAGCCTGCATCCCTTCGCACAGCAAATGCGCGACCACTGGCTACAAATCAATCACGCTCACGGTGCCCAAGGAGGTCAGCCTCTTCGCCGAAGGACATCGCGAAGAGGCCAAGGCCGCGATGAACGCTGCCGTGAAGAATGCCCTCGACCGGGCGTTTCCCGGTTTCCGGTACTCGGCTGTCGCCGCCATCCACACCCGCAACCAGGTTGGGGAAATCCATTATCACGTGCATGTCTTGGTCGCGAAGTTCGCCAAGCAGGTGAGCACAGGGCGAACCTTTTCCCTCGGCGGCAGGGCCGGGGGCAATACCGGTCGCGCGCAGCTCAGCGCCATGAAGCTCGGCTGGCAGGAGGGCATTGAGAAGGAATTCCGCGAGCGGCTCCGGTTGGGCATCGAGCAGAAGACACCGCGCAGCCCGGTCTCGCTCGTCATGCCGGACGGCGAGCACTTGGAGCCCCTCAACCGGGATAGCCGCCGCGTTCTTGAGAAGGAACTCTGCCCCCAATACACCGAGACCACGCCCGAGGGCCACGCGGTCATTCGCCATTTCCGTTGGAGCGCGATGGATGATCGCATCTTCGAAATTGCATCGGGCGCACGAGGCGAGTCGGGCTGGGATCTCTCCGCGTTCAAGGAGCACTTCCCGGACCAGGCGAAGTATTCCGCGCGTTACGAGGCGCGCGTGCGCACGCTCCAGTACATTGGCTACCTCACCCCTGACCTGAAGATCGCCAGCCCGTTTCGCGTGCACTTTGCCGCTCACCACGGGGTGCTCACGCCGGAGCTGCAGCGCGTTCGCATCGATCTCGCCAAGCATGCAGCGAAGGCCCCGCCCAAGGCCGCGCCCATTGTGCGGCCGGACCAGTTCTGGGCCCAGGTTGCTCGCTGCGAAGGAATGCAGCGCCGTATCGAGCGGCTCCGGTAAACCCGCCAGCAGCTGAACGACATCCTCACGCGGGCGGCGGCACACAAGCCCACGCGCGCAAACCTCAATCTGATCCGCGCCAACGCGGAGAGACGCGCGGCGAATCTGGCGCCGCCACGCGAGCTGCCCACCACCAAGACCATTATCCGCGCCTTCCTCGACCTGCAGGAGGCCAAGGTCTACCGGATTTATCTCCTCTCGACCGGCCTCCTCCAGTTTTGGAGATTCGCCGAGAAGCGCGACCTCGCCGCGCGCATCATGAAGGCGGCCGAGCGCGATCTCTTTTACGCCAAGGAGAAGCGCCTAGCACAGGTGGGGCGTGCGCTCCGACCCGTACTCTGGCTGGTGCGCGTGACCATGCCGCGCGAAGTCCGCAGGCTGGAGCAGGCGATCACCAGGTGCTCGCGGCTCGCACAACTGCAGCAGATGCGGAGAGCCGGTCGCGAGGAAATCCAAAAGGCCTACGAGCAATGGCGACGCGACTTCGTCCAGCGTCCGTTGGCCGAACTGAAGAAGGAGAGCCAAGCCCTGGCGCTCCCAGCTCAGGCCGCGGAGCGTCCACGCCTCGAAAATGCACGTCAGCACATCCCCGCCCCAGACATTGCTAAGGCGACGGCGTTTTTCCGTCAGGGCTACGAGGCCTTCACCGCCATGGCCGACAAGGCGGACAACACCCACCAGTTTCTCAAGAACTGGATCGGGAGGGAAGAGGCCCTGGTCGCGCAAGTCTATAGCCAGGCCAGGGGTGGGCCATCCTCGCTCACGGCCGAGGAATACAAGGCGGCGGTGCGGGTCGGCCGCATTGGTCACACCCTGAATGCCGCACAGACGGCCCCCGCCCTGGAAGTCCCGGACGACTTCGCGTCCGAGAAAGCTGAGCTTGAACGGCTCTCCGCGCGCATCCAGGGATTGGGTTTGCGCAGTCCCCTCACACCGGACAACCTGGCGACGCTCTCGCCGTCCCAGGTCGACGACCAGATCCAGGCCGCGCGAAAGATCGGGCTTCTGGAGGACGGACCGGGCTGGACCCTCAAGGGCCAGGCCGCGCGCAGCTTCGTCCAGGACCTGGGGCGCGAGATCGAACAAAGCCGCGAGGAGGAACAAAGCCTTGAAGACCTACTCATCAAAAGGAGGTTCCAGACATGAGCCGGGAACGGAAAACGATCCACATCCTTCCCCTTTGTCACATCCTGGTCATGCTCGTGATCGCCACATGGTGGGGCACCTACTTCTGGTGGCAAAGCCCAAGCCGCGAGCTATTCCACCTGCACGAGACAACGCCCAGGCAACCCGCGCAGGCCGCGCGACACACAGCTCTCGTCCCCAAGCTCGACTTCATGTACAGCTCACAGGGCTCGCGTTTCTTCATGGCCGCTCGGGCCGGCATCGGCGATCTTGCCTGGGGTGGCGCCGTGTTGCTTCTGGTCGGGCTTTGCACCGGGGTCTACGTCCGGCGTTTCGACACCTGGCTTAACGCGCGCACATCCGGTCAGGCCGTCGCGTTCCGTGGTCACGATCTCACGGCGGCGACTCTCGATGCCAACACGCAACAACAGCGAGGCATCCTGCGATGACCATCGGATTTCGCATTCGCGGCTACCTCAAGCAGACACCAGGACCCGCGGTGTTTGTCGATGTCCTGCGCGCGCTGGCGCTGCTCGCCAGTCCCTTTCTCGCCTGGCTCTTCCTGCGATGGACCGCAACGACCGATCTCCTGCTCGCGCCCATCCATCGCCGGCTTTGGGGAAATCCGCGCTATGCCGATGCCCAGATCATCTACTTGGCCTTCATCGCCCTGGCCGTGGCCGGCAACCTGGCCTGGATACTTCGCGCCGTTCGCAACTTCATCGTCATCACCGTTTCCCGCAGTGCCCGGCCCAAACGCCAGCAGGGCGATGAGCATTTACCCCTGCCCCCTTGGCCCTACACGCGCGAGAGCTTCGCCGTGACCATCGGCGAGCTGCAAGACCGCGACGGTTCGCGCGTCCCCAACCAGACTTCACCCCACTCGAAACCGCGCTGGCTGATCCTGCCTGAGCTCAGCCTCTACACCGGAATCTTCGTCACCGGCGGCATCGGCTCCGGCAAAACCAGCGCCGTCGCTTACCCTGCCCTTCGCCAGATCCTGGGGTTTCGCCGCGATGTGCCCGTGCGCAGAAATGATGGCTCGGTCTGCCAGTCCCCGTGGACTTTCTCGGGCCTGGTCATGGACGAGAAAGGCGATTTCACCCGAGCCGCTGTCCAGTACGCCGAGGAATGGGGACGAGCCGACGACATCGTTCGCATCTGTCCGGGCGGCAAATGGATCTGGAACGTGATCTACAACCCGAACCTGCCCACGTGGGCGGTGGCCTACCAGCTCGGGTGGATTCTGAAGAACTTCAACAAGGGAGCCGCAGGCGGCGACCCGTTTTGGGAGAACGCCCCCAAAGAGCTGGTCACCGATTTTCTCGGCCTGCTCGACGACGCTCGCGGCTACTACACCCTGTTCGACTACCTGGAAACGCTGGTCGACGACTCGCTCCAGAACACCCTGCACGATCAGGCCATGGACCGCTTCTCCCGCGATCCTCTCAAGGTCGAGGAGATGGAACGCCGCTGGAAGTCCGTCATGAAGCGCCGCAAGAAGATGTCGGTCAACCTTCGCGGCTCGCTCGAAGCCTGCGCCCGCGCCGGCATCGACATGTTCCGTTTCCCCGAGCTGCGCCGCACGTTCTGCCCCACCAAGGACGAGTACTTCGAGCGCGCCCTCGTGCAAAAAGTCCTGCGCCCGCGCGCCAACGTCTTCACCGGCTTCGACCAGGCCCTGGACTACGGCCGCGTCGTCGGCCTGGAAATGCCCAAGCAGATCTATTTCGACGCGGCGGTTTTCATCCAAGTCGCGCTCAAGTCCCAATGGCAAGACTCGGTTCTGCGCCGCGAGGCCATCGGCCCGGACGGCACGCCGCTCATGCCGCCTAGGTTCGGCGAAAAGATCGGGTACTGCCCCACCTTCCTCATGGCCGACGAAGCCCAGCAGAGCGCCACCCCCAAGGACGCCGAGTTCAAGGCCGTGTGTCGTTCCAAGCGGGCGTCGATGTGGGAGCTGACCCAGTCCCACGGGTCCATCAAAGGCGCCTTCGGCCCGAACAACCAGGCCCACGCCGCCACCTACTTCCAGAACTCGATGACCCACATCTACCTCCGCCAGGCGGACGTGGATTCCATGAAGATCATCCAAGAGGAGTGCGGCAAGAAGCTGGTCCAGAAGACCAGCCTGGCCATCACCGAGGGCGGAATGTCGTCCGAGCTGTCCTATATACAAGGAGGCATCGTCCACCAGGGCCTCGGCCTGTCCAGCACCAAGACCGTGGCAACCGAGGAAAAGCCCTTCGTCGAAATCGACGAGCTGAAGCAGTTGCCCAACAACGTCGCCATCGTCCTGCCCTCGAATGGCGACCGCACCCTCCCCGCCACCATCGCCTTCCTCCGCCCGCTCTGGGTCCAGCGCAAGTACCCCGACCTACCCCTTTCCACCCCCTGGCACGATTGGCCCGCCGAACTGCGCACGACCTACGACCTGGACACCATCCCGCAAGAGCTGAACTGGTCCGGCTGGGGTACCGCCGAGCCGCTGGACGAGGGCGCGGTCGTGCCGGCCGAGAGTCGCCTCGGTAAGCTCATCCAGCCAGCGGACGAGGAGCAGGTGGTCTCAGAAGCAACACTCCTGCCTCCGCCCCAGCCCAACCTGGCCCTGCCCGCCCATCCCTCACCTTCTGAGCA
>CAZHUY010000357.1:0-5154 GCA_964535465.1 uncultured Myxococcales bacterium | reverse complement strand
CCATGGCGCCTTCGTAGAAGGTACCGAACGAGTTGTTGCTGTTGTCGCCGCCGACGCCCAGCACGATGCCGCCCTTGTGGCCGAAGTTGCTGACGGGCAATCCACCCTTCCAGGCTTCCTTCAGCTCGCTGTCCTTGGCCATATCGGCGACCCTGATGGCGTATTCGCTCGAGCTGACGCGAATGAAGGCGAGGGCGAACTTGGCCTTGTCCATCGACGGGTTGTTGGTGTTGGTCGGACCGACCTGGTCGAGTGCCCCGTAGCCGGGATCGCCGACCTTCGAGCCGCCGGCCCACACGCCGCCCTCGAAGTCGATGCCAAAGCCGAACCAGTTCGCGTCCTTGCTGTTACCCCACCATGTGTGGCCGAGGCAGATGGTGTCCATGAAGGCCCATTCGGTGGCGGGCTTGGTGGTGACGTTGCCGAAGTCCCAGCAGCAGGCCGACCCCTTGCGCGTGCCATCCGCGAGCATGTAGGTCCCCTGCGGATCCTTGCCCACGGGCATGCCCGTGCCCACGACCGTGCTGCGGTAGCCCTCGACCTTGTTCATGTAGAGCGAGTAGACATCGTGACCGCCCGCCTTCACTTGGCCCTTGGTGGCGATGGACTCGTAGTCGTCGAGAGCGCCGCTGGCGCCGCCCGCGGTGTTGCCCTTGGGGGCACGCTTGATGTGGTTGTTGTTTCCGGAGTGGTCGTACAGCACCGAGACCGTGCAGTAGGTTTCGCCGCAGGCCTCATCGACCACGGAGGTGGGAACGAAGCCGTCCTTACCCGGCATGATGTCCTTGGTGGTGCCGCCGGACATGGTGTTGTTCTTGCTGTTGCTGCCAGCCCTGACCTGGAACAAGGGGCCGGTGTAGGACTTCGAGAGGACGCGCACCATGCTGTACGCCGCGCCACACGGCATGTTGGCGGCCTTGTAGATATCGCAGGGACCTTCCTTGAAGTCGCCGTCGCCGCCGCCGGCGCCGGCGCTGCCCGAGCTTCCACCCTCAGCCGAGCTTCCACCCGCCGCCGAGGTTCCGCCGGCGGAGTTGCCCGCCTTGGCCGAGGTTCCGCCCGCACCCGCGCCGGCCTTGCCGCCGCCACCGCCGCCACCCGAGCCGCCCTTGGGACTGGAGCTGACCGTGACGGCTCCGCCCGAGGCGCCGCCGGAAGAGGAAGTCGACGACGAGGAAGCCTTCGAGGATCCGCCGCTTCCGCCAGCCGCGCTGCTGCTGCCGCCCTCGCCGGCGCCACCATCGATCCTGGTCAGCACGATCGTGCCTTTGTAGGGGGTAGCGCTGTTTTCCACGGGGATGGGCGACACGGTCATTTCGGAGCCCTTCACGCAGTAGGTGTAGCTGAGGCTGTCTCCGATGAGGAGCTTGTTGTCCTCCGTCTTGTAGGAGCCTTTCTTTCGCGCATCGTTGTGCAGGATCGCCATACCCGCCGGTCGGCCGTCCTCGGTTTCGGTGTTGATCTTGTCCTCGCAGGTACACCCGCCGCCGGAGCTGGCGTCGGAGCACTTCATGCTTTCGTAGCCGAAGCTCTTGAGAGCACCTTCGAAGGTCGTACCGATGCTCTCGCAGTTGACCTTGGTCCCGGAAAGGATCAGACACGACTTGTCCAAATCCCAGTTCTCGGCTCCCGTGGTGACCGTCTCGTCCAGGTACTTCTTGTCGCTGCCCAGGGTCAGTTTCCCGGACACCTTCAATTCACCTTTGACTTGAGCGACGTTGGGAACGCAGGTGAGACCCAGATAGGCGATATCGGCCTTGTCGTCGAACTTCAGGCACTGCCCATCCTCTTTCACCTCCCAGGTTCCGACCACATCGCCCCCACAGGCCTCCACCTCGGAACACGATTCCCCGCCGGAACTACCGCCAGAACCACCGCTTCCCGAAGAACCGGCACCTCCAGAGCTGTTTGAGGAGGATCCGCCGGAACCGCATCCGAGGGCCCCCATCCCAAAAATTAATGCAAACGCGTAAAGACCTGACTGGACCTTCATGGAATGTCTCCTTCGATTGTGAGAACTGCTTTCCGAAACCTGGGGATCGGTCATCGGCGGAACATTGCGCCACCGTTCAGCTATCGCGGACTGCAAAGGTATCTAGTGTAGCTTCGCTTGTGTGAGGACCGCAAGGTCGCGGTCTGTTTTGCAGGGGTACTTCGGTTTCTGGATCGACGTGGAATCGCGCCTCGTGAAAGGCTGTGGTCGGGTCTGCGGTCACAGGGTCATAAAACGAAACGCCACGCCTCCTACTTAGTGCCTGAATCCTGCTGTTCATTCCCGAGAATCAGTGGCGCGATTCACGAATGGTATTGCCCGAGCCGCCCGGTTCTTGTCAGAGCCTGCTGACACCCTCTCCAGATCCCCAAGCGCCAACGCTGGCAGACAACGCCATCCAGGACTCGACGGTGTTCGAGACTGACGGAGGCGCCAGGGGCAAACCCGCCTGGTGGGTTTCCCAGGGCGACCTGAGTACGGTGTTACCTGAACACGATGTTCACCTCACGCTTTTCTATCCGGCATTACCCTGCTCTGATTTTCGTATGTTCTGCTTTTCTCGTGACGTGCGCCGTCAAAAACTCCAGTGACAGCTCGGACGAGGGTAGCGGTGGTAATAGTGGCAGCGAGCGCAGCTCCTCGGGTGGATCTTTCTCTAGCTCGTCGACCTCGAACAACGGGGGATCGAGCGGCGACCTCACCAGCTCGGCAAAGGGTGGCACCGTGGGAAGCAGTAGCAGCGGCAGCAGCGCCGGGGGCGGCGCCTCTTCCAGCAGCAAGGGCGGCGCCAGCGCCGGGGGCTCCTCCGGGGGCAGCAGCGCGGGAAGCTCGTCGTCTGCCGGAGGCTCGGGGGGTGCGTCCTCTTCGAGCAGCAGCAGCAACTACGTGAACACCTGCACCCAGGACAGCCAGTGCAAGAACGGGCACTGCGTCAATAGCGCCTGCGTGTGCTGGGACAGCAACGCCAAGGTCTGCAACGGCGAGTGCACCGACGTGAAGTACAACAACAACGCCTGCGGCGAGTGCGGCAAGGTGTGCCCGTCCAGCGCTCCCCGCTGCGACTATGGCACCTGCAAATGCGACAGTCCGCCTTGCGCCGGCGGTGGGGCGGCGGGCAACGGTGGAAGTAGCTCATCGTCCGGCAACGGCGGGGCAGGCGCGGGCGGCAACTCATCCTCTGGCGGCGGCGCAGGGGCGGGCGGCAGCTCGTCCTCCAGTCCCCCCAAGGGCGGCACGGTCTCTGTGACCCCCATCACCAACGGCACCGACGGCTGGGCGTCCCGCTACTGGGATTGCTGCAAGCCGTCCTGCGGTTGGTCAGAGAACGCGGGCGGCAAACCCGTGGCGAGCTGCTCCCAGGACAACGCCAAGATGTCGGACGCCAAGGCGCAGAGTGCGTGCAACGGCGGCCCGGCCTACGTGTGCTGGGACATGGCCCCCTGGGCGGTCAGCGACAATCTGGCCTACGGCTTCGCGGCCTTCAACGGCGTGCCCTGTGGCACGTGTTTCCAGCTCCAGTTCACCGGAGGCACCCACAACGGCAAGGCCGATAGCTGCAAGGCCCTCGGCGGCAAGACCATGTTCGTCCAGGTCACCAACATCGGCGGGATCGCCGGCAATCAGTTCGACATCATGATCCCGGGCGGCGGGGTCGGCGACTTCGATGCCTGCACCAAGCAATGGGGCTCCTCGGACCTGGGCGCGCGCTACGGCGGGTTCCTCTCGGCGTGCAACGGCGACAAGTCCTGCGTGCAGAACAAGTGCAACACGGTCTTCGCCAACAAGCCGACCCTGAAGGCGGCGTGCACCTGGTTCGTCGAGTGGTACGGCGGCGCCGACAACCCGACGCTGAAGTATCAGAAAGTCGCCTGTCCGGCCGAGCTGACGGCCAAGAGCGGCATGTAGCGCCGAGCCTGGCGCTAGTTACGCTCGCGGATGACGATGCTCACCCCGCCGCTGGCTCCACCGGGAGGATCGCTCCAGAACTTGCCCGTGTTGAGCTTTGCGTAGGGGCCGTCGGCGCTCGTCTCGAAGGTGGGGATGAGGGCGCTCATGGGACCGCAGTTCCTCACGATGACATAGCCCTTGTCACCCTTGAGGTTGTAGCGAGCGTCTAGGGTGGTGCCGCCGTTGCCGGCAAGTTGGTAGTCCGCGCCCCCAGGCAGAACCGACCCGACCACCAAGCCGGTGGTGGACCCGCCGGTGATGGGGATGACGTTGCGGGTGCCGCGCTTGCTGGCCCCCGTGGAGACGGATCCGCCGAGCAGCACGGTCTCCTTGAACACCTCGTTGCCTTTACCGCCACTGCCGGTCTCGCAGTCCCATTTCTGGTTGGCCACGCCCGATGGATCGGTGAGCTTGACGCTCGCCCCGGAGGCCGCGACGTTGGACACGTCGTAGATCTCCATGGTGATGGTCTTGGCCGACTCGTCGACCGTGCGCGTACCCACCAGCTTGGCCTTGTTCATCCAGGCCAGACTGCCGCTGTTGGCGGCCTCGTAATCCGGGACCATGCGCACCACGGAATCACCTGCCGCCGCCACACCGCAGACCCGCAGGAAGTTCACGGACTTGTCGCTGCCGCGGATCATCATGATCTGCTCGACCTCCATGGCCCCATTCGACAGGGTCAGCTCGTAGTCGAGACCGAGGTTGTCGACCGTGGCGTTGACCTTGTCGCCCTTCATCTCGCCGCCCGTGATGTCCAGGATGCGGCGCTTGCCGTACTGGGTCGTCCCCACCTCGTGGATGCTGCCGATCTTCAAAGTGGCCTTGTAGGCCAGGGTTCCCTGCTTGGGCGAGGGGATTCCGTCGGGCATGCCACAGGTCCAAGACGGATCGGGAATGATGGTGACGTCGCCACCCGCCGAGCCGCCGGTTCCCGTGCTGCCGCCACCACCGCCGCCGGTTGCGCTGGCGCCGCCGCCGGTTCCGCCAGTCGCGCCGCCGCCACCGGTGTTTCCGCCCTTGCCGCCGCTAGCCTTTCCGCCGCCAGCCTCGGTGCCGCCGTTGCTGCGTCCACCCGAGCCCGCGAGGGCCGAGCTGCTTCCACCCAAGGCTCCCCCCCCCCCCCTGCCGCCCCCAGTGGCCCCCGCGGGCCCACCGTGTCCACCCGGCGGGCCCGCCCTGCTGGGAGAAGAAAAGCAGGGAGAAGGCGCGGA
>CAZHUY010000356.1:0-5191 GCA_964535465.1 uncultured Myxococcales bacterium | reverse complement strand
CCCAGGGACAGCCGAAGGACGACGTGGTAGATGCCGACTATGAAGTGGTGGACGACAACAAATAACCGAAAGAACGGTTAATAAACAAATAGTCCGATACGGAGGCGCAACGAAACACGTGCGCCTCCTTATTGGAACCTGAATGGAAGAGCGCGGTAGTTGGATGGCGCTTTCGGATGGAGAGGTGACGGGCGTTGGCAGAAAAACGCGATTACTACGAAATATTGGGCGTGAGCAAAACCGCCACGGCGGACGAGATTAAAAGCGCATTCCGCAAGAAGGCGAAGGAGTGCCACCCCGATCTGAACCCCGGCGACAAGGCCAAGGAGGCGCAAGACGCTGGTGCCGATTTCGTCGGTGCCGAGGAGTTGGTCGAAAAGATCCAGAAAGAGAACTGGACCGACTTCGACTCGTTGGTCGCGACGCCGGACATGATGGGTCTGGTCGGACGCCTGGGCCGCGTCCTCGGGCCCAAGGGTCTCATGCCGAACCCGAAAGTGGGAACGGTTACGGCTGACGTCGGCAGAGCGGTGCGTGAGCTGAAGGCTGGTCGTGTCGAGTTCCGCGTCGAGAAAGCGGGAATCGTGCAGGCCCGTATCGGCAAGGCATCGTTTGGCGGCGACAAGCTGCTGGATAACGCCAAGCTGATGGTCGAGACCCTGCTCAAGCTCAAGCCAGCTTCGGCCAAGGGCGTCTACATGAAGTCGGTTACCCTGTCGACGACCATGGGCCCGGGCATTAGGGTTGACGTGGCACCGCTGGTGTCCGAATTCGCCACGAAGTAGGCGCCCAGGAGATCTGTCGTGAATACCTCAGAGAAGAACACAAACATTGGCATGCTCAAGGAGAAGCTTGGGCGCGCCCAGAGCCTCGTCCTGGCGGACTTCCGCGGCTTGTCGGTCGAGAGCGACAGCAAACTGCGTCGCGAGTTTCGTGCGGCTGGGTGTGAGTACCGAGTCGTCAAGAACACCTTGCTTGGGCAGGCGGCGAAGGGAACCCCCTTCGAGGTGCTTGAACCGTTGTTGGCTGGGCCGACCGCGATTGCCTACTCGCTTGAGGATCCTTCGGCCCCCGCAAAGGTGGCCACCAAGGTGGCCAAGAGCGAAAGCAAGTTCGTCATCAAGGGCGGCTATTTGGATGGCCGCCTGCTTGATCCCAAAGGCGTCGAATGCCTCTCGGTACTTCCTGGCAAGGACGAGATGCGTGCGACCTTCTTGGCCACTCTGTTGGCCGTTCCGCAAAACTTCCTTCGTCTCCTGCAGGCGGCGCCACAGAATTTCGCGTACGTGCTCGCCGCTCGCCAGGATGCATTGAAGGAAACCGAAAAGAAGTAGTTAGCCGCGTGTTTCGTGGCCAAGTTTTGACAACAAGTTGATCGAAATCTGACAAGGAGATTCTGAAATGTCCGATCTGAGCAAGGAGCAAGTAGTTGACTTTCTGTCCAAGATGTCCGTCATGGACTTGGCGGCTCTGACCAAGGAGCTCGAGGACAAGTGGGGCGTCAAGGCCGCGCCGGTTGCCGTCGCGGCGGCTGCCCCGGCTGCTGGTGCTGGCGGCGGCGCCGCTCCCGCGGCCGAGCAGACCGAGTTCACGGTCGTCCTCAAGGAGGCTGGTGCCAAGAAGATCGAGGTCATCAAGGTCGTCCGTGAGCTGACTCAGCTTGGCCTCAAAGAGGCGAAGGATCTGGTCGACGGCGCCCCCAAGAACGTCAAAGAGGGCGTGGCCAAGGCCGATGCCGAGACCATGAAGAAGAAGCTCGAAGACGCCGGTGCGAAGGTCGAAATCAAGTAGGCACGTCGACAGTTGACAAGCCAAGGTCGACTCTCGGTCGACAAGAGAAACAATCGGGTTACCGGGGGCGCTAACGCGCCTCCCGGCATTCGACTATGCAGCGTCCGCCGTTGACGAACGAACAGGGGAAAACGCATGCCGTCCCAGATTCAGAACAACTTTCGAGCCCGCAAGAGCTTCGCCAAGATCGCGAAGATTATCGATATCCCCAACCTGATCGATATCCAGAAGCAGAGTTACGAGAAGTTCCTACAGAAGGATATCCCGTCCGAACACAGGGAGGACGTGGGGTTGCAGGGCGTCTTCAAGAGCGTCTTTCCCATCAAGGACTTCTCTGAGACGTCTTCGATCGAGTTCGTCAGCTACACGCTCGACAAGCCGAAGTACGATGTGGATGAGTGCCGCCAGCGAGGCATGACCTTCGCTGCACCCATCAAGGTCACGGTTCGCCTGGTGGTCTGGGACACCAACGAGGAAACCGGCTCTCAGTCGATTCGCGACGTGAAAGAGCAGGAGGTGTTCTTCGGCGAGATCCCTCTGATGACGGACAACGGGACCTTCATCATCAACGGCACCGAGCGCGTGGTGGTGAGCCAGTTGCATCGCAGCCCGGGCGTCTTCTATGATCACGACAAAGGGAAGACGCACTCTTCGGGAAAGCTGCTGTACAGCGCGCGCGTGATTCCCTACCGCGGTTCCTGGTTGGATTTCGAGTTCGATCCCAAGGATCTGCTCTATGTCCGGATTGATCGTCGCCGCAAGCTGCACGCGACCGTGCTTTTGCGTGCGCTCGGCTATTCCACCGAGGAACTGCTGAACTACTACTACGACACCGAGCAGGTGTTCCTCGAGCCGGGGAAGAAGTATTCGAAGTCCGTCGAGTACGATTTGCTTCCCGGCCAGCGCGCTACCCGCGATGTCCGCCACCCGGATACCCGGGAGGTACTGGTGAAGAAGAACCGCAAGTTCACCAAGCTGGCCATCAAGAAACTGAGGGACTCGAATGTCGAGCGCCTGCCTGTCGAGGTCGCGGAGCTGGTGGGCAAGGTCGCCGCTACCGACGTCATCGACGAGACCACAGGCGAGGTCATTCTCCAATGCAATGAGGAGGTGACCGAATCCAAGCTGGACGAACTCCGCGAACACGGGATCGGGCAGTTTGCCGTTCTGTTCATCGACAACCTGAACGTCGGCTCTTTCTTGCGCGACACCCTGATCGCGGACAAGTTGCAGAGTCCGGACGAGGCCATCATGGAGATCTACCGGCGCTTGCGCCCCGGTGATCCGCCCACGGTCGAGACAGCGCAGAATCTCTTCAAGAATCTCTTCTTCAATCCCGAGCGCTACGACCTCTCCAAGGTCGGTCGTCTCAAGCTGAACTACAAGTTCAAGTTGGACGAGCCGCTCGACAACACCGTTCTCACCAAGCGCGACATTCTCGAGACGGTCCGCTACCTCATCGACCTGAAGAACGGCAAGGGGCAGATCGACGATATCGATCACCTCGGCAACCGACGCGTTCGCGCCGTGGGCGAGCTGATGGAGAACCAGTATCGCATCGGTCTCGTGCGCATGGAGCGCGCCATCAAGGAACGCATGAGCATGTCTCAGGAGATCGAGACGCTCATGCCGCACGACTTGATCAACGCCAAGCCTGTCTCGGCCGTGGTCAAGGAGTACTTCGGCTCCTCGCAGCTCTCGCAGTTCATGGACCAGACCAACCCGCTGTCCGAGGTCACCCACAAGCGACGCCTGTCGGCTTTGGGTCCCGGCGGCCTGACGCGCGAGCGGGCAGGGTTCGAAGTGCGCGACGTTCACACCACCCACTATGGTCGTATCTGTCCGATCGAGACGCCGGAAGGCCCGAACATCGGCCTCATCGCCTCGTTGTCGACCTACGCTCGGGTCAACGAGTTCGGCTTCATCGAGACCCCCTACCGCAAGGTCGTCGAGGGCCGCGCCACCGACGAGGTCGGATTCTATTCGGCGCTGCAGGAAGAAGGGCATTTCATCGCTCAGTCGAACTCGCCGCTGGACAAGAAGGGCAAGTTCACCGCCGAGATGATCCTCTGTCGGCACAATGGCGAGAACGTGATGTCCAAACCCGACGAGGTCACGCTGATGGACGTTTCGCCCAATCAGCTGGTTTCGGTCGCGGCGTCGCTGATTCCCTTCTTGGAGAATGACGACGCGAATCGCGCCTTGATGGGATCGAACATGCAACGCCAGGCGGTGCCGCTCATCAGGACGCGTTCGCCGCTGATCGGCACCGGGATGGAGGGAATCGTGGCGCGGGACTCGGGCGTCACCGTCGTGGCTCGGCGTGAGGGCATCGTTGAGTCGGTGGATGCGGCCCGCATCGTGGTGCGTACGACGGCGGACTCCGAAGACGTCTCGTCGGCGAAACCGGATATCTACAACCTGGTCAAGTTCCAGCGGTCGAACCAGAACACCTGCATGAACCAGCGTCCCATCGTGGAGCCTGGAGATCATGTCAAGGCAGGTGATGTCATCGCCGATGGTCCTGCCACGGAGAAGGGCGAGTTGGCCTTGGGCGAGAACGTGCTCGTCGCGTTCATGCCCTGGGGCGGGTACAACTTCGAGGACTCGATTCTCATCTCGGAACGTTTGGTCAAGGATGACCACTTCACGTCCATCCACATCGAAGAGTTCGAGTGCGTGGCCCGCGATACCAAGCTGGGCAAAGAAGAGATCACCTGCGACATCCCCAACGTGGGGGATGAGGCGCTGAAGGACCTCGACGAATCGGGCATCGTTCGCATTGGCGCCGAGGTGAAGCCGCAGGACGTTCTGGTCGGCAAGATCACTCCCAAGGGTGAGACTCAACTCTCACCGGAAGAGAAGCTCCTGCGCGCCATCTTCGGCGAGAAGGCCGGCGACGTACGCGACAGCTCGCTGCGCGTGCCCCCCGGCGTGCAGGGCATCGTGATTGGAGCCAAGGTCTTCTCACGTAAGGGCACGGAGAAGGACGAACGCTCGAAAGAGATCGAGGATCAGGAGAAGGAGAAACTTCTCGCGGATCAGCGCGACGAGACCCGCATCATCTCCGAGTCGTACTACAACAGGATGAGGCGTTGGCTGTTGGGCAAGACCACGGCCGTGCGTCTGGTCGATGACAAGGGCAAGGTCCTCTGTTCCAAGGGGCAGAAGATCGACAACGCCATGCTCGACGAGATCCCCAGCCGTCACTGGCCGGAGATTCAGATCGAGGGAGGGAAGGGCGAGAATCACATCGAGCAGCTCGCCACCCAGCTCGAGCAGGAGCTGCGAGTCATCGACGAGGTCTATCGCGACAAGATCTCCAAGTTGACCAAGGGCGATGAACTGCCTCCTGGTGTCATCAAGATGGTCAAGGTCTACGTCGCCATCAAGCGCAAGC
>CAZHUY010000355.1:937-5246 GCA_964535465.1 uncultured Myxococcales bacterium | reverse complement strand
AGCGCCGACAGTTGGCGGTGGTGCAGGCGCCGGAGGTGGCGGCCACGCACTGGTGAGACAACTCGCAATCGTCGGCCTCCTGGCACGTCCCGGCCAACACCTTGCATTCTCCATCGCTCTTGCACGGACTGGCCAAATCGGGGACCAGGATATCCAAGGCCATGTCCATGGCGCTGGCGGGTGCGCGCAGGGTGGCCTCGACCACCGCCGGCGCCGCACTGGCGCGGAAGACGAAGTAATCACGGTCGCCACGCGCGTCGATGCTCCCGGTCTTGCTCGAGAAGGTCACCGGCGCGGCTGCGTAGACCGCGGGGCAAGGGGTGCCCGCCCCCGCCAAGCAGGTGGCGTTGGCCGGCGTGTCGTTGCGCACCGGCTTCTCGTTGGCGTCGCCGTCCGAGACCCCGGTCAGCACCACCGTGTAGCCCACCTCGGGTCGACGGTCCGGGGCGGTGCCCGCGGCGTAGTGGAACGAGAGCGACAGCCTTCCCGTGGCCGGCGCGGCCTGGGTCAGATCGAGAGGCGTGGCCGATGTCGGCACCTTGCCCGTGCCCACCACCTTGCCCGTGCTGTCCGCGATCTCGTATTCGATGACCCCTTTGGCCGCGCTGGGATTGTGCACCGACATGCGCAAGACACTCTGGCTCGGGTCCAGGGTTACCTGGTACACGTCCACATCGCCCACGCTGGCGAACCACCCGGGCGCTCCGTCGGCGGGCTTGGCAAGGTCGGCGCTGTCGTTGGGCTCGTGGCTGTCGGGATCGACCGCGGTGGCGGCCTGCAACACATAACTGTTCACCTTGTCGGCGGCCGCATCGTTGGCGTCGCCGACCCGCAGGACGTAGGTTCCGGGCGCGACGGCGAAGGTGGCTTTGACCGCGCTCTCGCCGGACTTGTTGTCGGTCGCAGCGCCGTTGATGACCGGCGTGACACCGTCCTGCTGAAACAGGCGGACCTGCAACGCCACCGCCGAGGGCGCCGAGGGGTACGCGAGGCTGACATCCAAGAGGTTCTTACCCGGCTCCACCACGACCAGAAAGAAGTCCTGATCGCCCATCGGACAGATCATGCCGGTGGCTTTTTCTCCCAAGGGCAAGGGCTGAGCCGTGTCGCCCCGCTTCGAGAGATCGGTCACGCACCCGTTGGACGACGGGTTGTTCGGTATGGTGTCGTCGCCAGCGCTCGGCGAGCTCCCACAGCCGCCCCACATGAACGCAAAGCTAAGGAACCACGCAGTCGACATTCGCATCGAAGACCTCCGGGCTGGGCGCGGGACCCCACGCTTGCTTGAATGCGGTCAGGGGCAACAACATCTGCCCCGATGATGGCCGCTTGGATTCCGGTTCGCGACGGTAACGAGGACGCACGCACCCGACCTGGTGATTGCCGAAATCCTCGGGCGCATCGCCGGGCGCCGAGGCCACCCGCAACAGGATGGTGTTGGTTCCTGCGGGCAGTCCCAAGCCTTCGCCAGTGGGGACCAGGGTGATGTTGGCGACCGAGAAGTCGTAGCACATGCGCCCCGGCAGGGACTCCTCGTCACGCAACAGCCGCAGGGTCGTGCGATAGGCCACGCGCGAAAACTCCGACACATCGTTGTGGCGCGGATCGGTGTGGGCCGACAGCTCGATGCCGTTGGCCGCGCCGTCGAAGTCCGCGTCGTCCAGCGTGTCCGCCGCTCCGGGGTTGCTCCCCATGCGCACCTCGATGTCATCGGGATAACCGTCGCCATCGGTATCGATGAGCCGCGAGTTGGTGCCGAGGTAACGCTCTTCGCAGTTGAGCAGCCCGTCGCCGTCGTCGTCGCGCCGATCGGTGACCATGCGGCAGTCGGCATCTCCCGGAAACAGCGGGTCGAGGCCGGCGTTGGTCTGGCGCACCTCCACCAAATCGGAGAAGCCATCGCCATCGCTGTCCGCCACCATGGGCGAGGTGCCGGCCAACAGCTCCTCGTCGTCCGACAGGCCGTCGCCGTCGCTGTCGACGATGGGGTTGCCCGCAAAGGGCAGGGCGTTCATGTTCATGGCCACCAGGCGCTTCAGTGCGAAGGTGCGCATGAACGAGATGAAGTCGATGGAGAAAAGGTTGATGTGTTGGGTGGCCTCGAAGGCGCGGTAGGTACCGTTGCCCAGGCGGGACATGCCGGCCAATAGTTCCTTGGCCTCCAGTTGCACCGTATCGGGCGTATCGGGCGCGGCCAGGTAGACCGTGTGAAAGGCGATCTCGGCCAGGCGCTGTTGCTTCTTCAAGCTGGTGATGTCCTCCATGGCCTCGCGGATCTCGTCGGGCATCCCGTGTTCCACCGTGCGCGGCGCGGGCAAGCCATCCGAGACGAACACCACCACGTAGCGGGCGCGGCTGCGCGCGGTCGCCTCCAGGGCGATCATGCTCTGCTGCAACATCTCGTAGGCGGTCTCCAGCGCGCCCACGTAATTGGTCTCGCCCACCGCGGAGTTGAGGGCCGGCAGCTTGACCATCACCTCCTTGGCGGAATCGGTGAAACCCAGGGCTCCGTTGGCGTCCAAGGTCTGGATGGCCACGCTGCTCTGGAAGGTGATGAGCCCGTACTGGACACCGTTGCCCGGCGGATAGGCGTTGACGACCTCCTCCACCGCCTTCGCCCGCCGCGAGAAGCAGACCCCGGTGGGACAAATCGTGGGCTCGGGATCGGTGACGTTCATGCTCTGCGAGATGTCGACGATGAACAGGATGCGCACCGGAAACTCAGCCGGCTTGGGCTCGTCGGTGCAGAACTGCCCGTGCACGGTCATGCGGTCGTCGCGCACCTCGGGCGGCTTCTCGATGGGGTAGAGCGAGGCCTGCGAGCAGGCCGCCAGCATCAAGACCCCAGCCAGGATGGTGAGCCGCATCTACGGTGTCCCGCCGTCCGCGTCGAGGACCGGAGTGTCCGAGGTGTGGTCCAGACAATGAAGGCCGGTGTTCTTCTCCGAAGAGACCAGATCCTTCTCCAGCAGGTTCAGCTTGCCGGCCTTGGCGAAATCGGTGTCGAGCACCTTGACCCAGCCATCCTGGGGCGATTTCACCTTGCCGTCCACATAGCGCACGTCGAGGCACGCGGTGGTCATGGCACCGAGGTCGTTGGCGCGGCCCACGGCCACCTGGTCGAAGTAGAGCACCACGCGGTTGACGCCCATGTTGACCTTGAGGGTCCTCTCCGCATCGTTGGGATCGGGAAGACCAGTCTCCGTCCAGGTGTTGGTGGTGATCAGCTTGATGTGGCGCACGTCGTACCGGTAGCACTTCTTGCCGTCTGCCCTGCTGAAGGGCACGACGTCGTAAAGGTAACGAACCACGGGGTGGGCCGCCGACACCGCCGCATGGGGGTTGGTGTGCGCCTTGACCTCGTCGAGGTTGCGCTCGCCGTCGCGATCCGGATCCTCGAAGGCATCGGCCGGGTCCAGAGGATCCATGCCCAGTCGAAATTCGATGCCGTCGGGTATGCGGTCGGCGTCGCTGTCGGGGGAGCGCAGGTCCGTCTTGAGAGACTCCTCCTCGCAGTCGCGCAGCAGATCCCCGTCGGAATCGCCCTTCTTGTCACAACGGACCAGCGGCTGGTTGGGGTTCAGGGGATCGAACCCCGAGATGCGGTTCCTCTCTTCGAAGAGATCGGTGTAACCGTCGCCGTCGCTGTCCATGCCATCCAAGCTGCGCAAGCCACTCGCGCGGTCCGCGCCATCCAAGCAGGTGGTGTCAGGGGCACGCTTGCTGGTCGCGCAGGTCTTGCCCGCAAGCTCCAGCTCGTCGATCAACCCGTCGCGGTCGGTGTCGGCTTTCGCTCCGGCCCCGGTATCCACCGCGCTCAGGTTGCTGGCCATCAGCAGGGCCAGTTCATTCTCTTCCTTGAAAGACGTGTAGTTGATGCTGAGAAAATCGATCTTCGAGGCGTTCTCGAACTCGGTGAAGGTCCCCATCCCGTGCTCCGCCATGGCGGTCATCAACTCGACCCCTCCGGCCCGGTCCAGGCCAAACGGGATGACCAGGGGATCGTTGGCAGCCTCCGGATCATAAAGGAAGCCCGTGTGCAGCCGGATCTCGCCCACCCGGTAGAAGTCCTGCAGGCCCATGATGTCGTCCACCGCCCGCAGGATCTGGCTCGGCTGGTTGTAGTCCGCGCCGTGATCCAGCTCGGGGTACCAATCGTCCGGGACCGCCGGAGCGAAAGCCGTCTCCCAATCCCGACGCGGCACCGTGCAGATCAGGTAGTCGTCCTTGCAGATCCCCGTCCGGCAGTGCTGGTGCACCGGACACGTGCCCGTCCCACACGGGGTCACGCGCGAGCTGCACTGCGGGT
>CAZHUY010000355.1:0-927 GCA_964535465.1 uncultured Myxococcales bacterium | reverse complement strand
CGCTCTTTCGGCGGGCGAGCTGGACACGATGTCCTCGGAGATCATCTGATAGGCGGCCGCCAGCGCGCCCTGATAGTCGGTCAGGCGGTCGGATTCTTTCAGGTGCGAATCGATCTCCACGCGGTCGGGCAGGTCGGAGAAACCCTTGGTCTTCCAGATGCGCGCATCGAACGTGATGACCCCGAACTTCACCCCGGGGTAGCCGTTGTAGCGGTCGAGCACCTTGTTGACGGCCGTGGCCCGCATGGCCGCGCGATCGGTGACGCTCATGGAGTTGGACGTGTCCACCACGAACAGCACCTTCACCGGGAAGGATGCGTCGGCGGGCGGACTCAGGCACACCTCGCCGGAGATGCGAAGCTCGTCGTCGAAGACCTGCCCGGTGGTGGTGCGCGCGGGTTCCAACCCCGTGTCGGTACAGCCCGATCCGGCCCATGTCAGGAGGGCGACGGTCGATAAGGCTAGAGCGCGGCTGGGCGTAGAGAAATGGGACATCTTCGTGGGTCACATCACCGGTGGTGGTTCGTGGTTTTAGCGAGTGACACGGCGGCGGCAGGGTTCCTGCCCCCCTACCGCCTCACCAGTGAATCTAACGACGGCGACGCAGGATGAAGGCCAGAGCAGCGCCCAAGGCCGACAAGAAGAAGCTGGAAGCCGACCGCCCCGGTGCGACACCACAACCACCGCCGCCATCTTCGTCCGCGGCCGTCGGATTGATGGCGTCGCCATCCACCACCGTCATGACGAGGTTCGATTCGGCGTGGGTCACCGAGGGTTCTACGGTATCCCCACCCACCTCATCCGCGGCGACCGTGAGCGTGTACTCACCGATCTTGCTTGGGGTGAAGCTCGGGCGCTCGCCGACCGGCACGCATTCACTGCCCAGGAGCCCGCAGATCGCGCCGTTCCCCATGGGATGGCTGACGG
>CAZHUY010000354.1:0-5264 GCA_964535465.1 uncultured Myxococcales bacterium | reverse complement strand
TGCCGTTGGATCCGGGCCATCAGCTCCGGGCGGCAACTACCCTGTCACAGGGGGGAGCTATGCAGGCCCATGCATCGATACCCCGGGAGGCATTGATTGCCGGAACGGCGGATTGACGCGCCCCGTGCCGGAAGATAGGAACCGCCGGCGTTCATTCCTTGCTCAGCTTCGCGAAGAACATGACCTGTTACCCATAGGCTCCCGGTCACCCGCCGAAATTGAACGAGAGGGGTTGGTGGGCTTGGCGACCGAAGAAGGGGACTTCCTAGTCCGGCCGCGTGCTACTGAATCGGCTTCTCGTTCTCCTGCGTCAAAACCGACCGTGGGCGGCGGTGGAATGACAGGTATCAAGGCGCCTTTGCGCCCAAGGGGGATAGCTCTCAGTGGGAATGGCGATCAGCGCAACTACTTCTTCATCGCGGAGGCTGGAAACCTGCGACCCGATTCGAGTTCAGCATCCTCCTTTTGCGGCGCCGCCCTTATTGGGGCTCGAATCGTACGCACAGCGAAACACTGCATTGAGTCCACCTCGCGCCCCTACTATACGGCCCGATACGACGGCGGCGTAACAACCTGGACCTTTGACGGAGGGGCAACATGGGTCACATTCAATCCGCGACAAGCCGACTTTCATTACTACGGTGGTAACTATTACAACTTCGGGTGTGACATTGCTTCGGGCGCCCCGATGACCGCAAACTGCATCGCCCAGGATTGGGCACTGCTCGTAATGGCCCAGGATGTCTGGGATCCGGTGAACGTGGTGCCGTCCTACTCCGGGTTTACCACCGCTTCCGTTGGCACCGGAACTCACGTCGGGTATCCAAGCTGCGGTGACATTAGCAATCCGTCAGTTACCGACTGTCAGGATTTCAGAATGTTCGGCATGGACTGCTCGATTATTGTGAATAACACGAGCTACTATTACAGCAATTGTGATGTGAGCCCTGGGGACAGCGGCGGTCCAATGTTCAGAACTATTTCCGGCACGCGTTATTACGTGGGCAACCACAGGGGAGGGCCCGTCAACGATGGCTGTGCCGACGGGACGTGTCAGACGGCTGACTGCGGGACAGATAGTTGGCTGTATGGCTTCCAGAATGACTTGCGCAATACCTATAGTGCGATTACCCTCTAGAAGGGAGGCCTATATGCACCCATTTGGTCTGTTAGCAACGATGTCCTTTGCGTGCCTCATTATCGGTTGCCAGACGCAAAGCACCGAGGTTAATCCTTCCGAAGTTGATGCAAGGGAAGAGGGCTTCGCGCCAGCCGACCAGCCGACGCAGGGAGGAGCGGCCAAGTCATCAGATCAGGGAAGCGAAACGCCGGGATCTGGACTATCCCCTGCAGTGCAGCAATGGTTCGCGTGTCAATGCGGTGGCCCATGCGAGGGTGCCGAGCCGCCCCTCGTCAACATACGTCCTTCCTGTCATCCTCGGCAGGGGAGGAGAACTGATGGTCAGTACGAGCCATGCGGGGGACTCTTCTGCGGTTTGCCCTGTGCCGAGATCGACCCGGGCTCCGACCCGCAATCGCCGTCGTCAACGCTATGTAATTCGGAAGGTGAGTGTGTGCCGGCCGGTGAGGCGGTGTGCATTTTGTGAGGCAGTTACCTCATCGTACGATGAGCGCGACCACATTTTGCGCCGGTTCGCCTAGGCTGCTGGCGAACGAGCGCGAGGTCGTCGTTCCTGATGCCTGGTTCATCGATTCTCCGGAAACGCGGAGAAGAGGTATTCGTGGTCGCCCTTTGCGGGCTTATCGGAAGCAGGGATTCGCGCTTCGATATTCTGGGTGGCCAGGATCGGCAATCCTGCCGCCAGCCGTGCCGACCAGCGGAACAAGAACCGTTCTCGCATGAATTGCCTGCCCGGAGGCAGCCTCCGGATCTTCAGTATGAGTCTCTCAATGACGGGGGGCTGCGGAACGGGGCGATTTGTAACCGAGCTTGGCCGCCAGCTCCCGCCCTACTGGAAAGCGAGGACGTCCCGGCGAGCAAGTAGGAACCTCGACGTTCGAGGCGTGCATGCGAAGCGGTGCGCGGCCGAGGAATTCGTGTTTTGCGCGGTGGATGGCAGTACGGTGACCGACCTGAACGACGACAAGGATCTGCGTTCCGTCGGGACTCGAAAGCAAGGGGCACGCAGTGTGAAGGTGATCAACTCTGGCCATCACTTCGAAGTCCGTAAGTATTACAAGCGCCATTTTCGATCGGTTCCATCGTAGGGCGACGGCTCAGCGAGGGCCACAGACATGTCTGTCTGTCAGGCCGAGTACGGAGATTACGTCGCCTAGGCCTCATGCCGGGGGAAAACAAACGGGATTTAAGTAGCTTGCGAGCGCTTCGGACGAAGCTATCCCGCGCCTGCTTCTGCTGGCTTCAGCCCTCCAAGTCTAGTCTTCCGGGCTTGGCGGGTCGGCGTAGAAATCGTCTCCTTCCGCAACGGCCTCCCATAGCTCGGGCGAGGGCGGTGGGCGAGCCTCTTGAGGATGCGGCGCCTTGTTGGGAAGGCCGATGCCTTCCAGAAAGCGACTCACGCTGGCGGGTTTGGTAACCATGGCCAGTATCTCCATTCGGCCTTTGCACTTGGGGCATTCCAGGACATCGACCAGAAATACCCGCTTCAGCAGGACCGCCCAAGGCAGCCGGTTCGACCTCGGCAGCTTGCTCGGATCGATTTCGCGTAGCTTCGGTGTGCTCGCCTCGCCGCCGTACTCGACAGGTCCTGACCTGGGCACAATCTTGTGGCGGTCCTTTGCCGCGGGTCCGAGGATGCCGTGGTACCGAATCACGTGGGCGCGCGGGCGCGGGATCAGGGGAATCAGCTTTTCGATCAACTCCTGCGGGGTGAACACCACATGAGATGTCCCGTTCCTCCATGGTTGTTTGAATTGCAGGGCCAGCCGGCCATCGGGCAACTTGCTCAGGCGGTCGTGAGCGATCGGTGGTCGGGCCAGATATTTGACGAGAATCTCAAGGCGTTTGCGGTCGTGGGCACGAGCGCTGGTGTTGGCGTGGACGTTGTAGCCGGCGACCTCCGCGCAGCGCTTGCCAGTGATCTCGGCCAAGGCATGGGTATCGTCGCCAACTTTGCCCAGGCAAAGCACGCGAGAACCACGGTGCGGGCCCGTCGCGACCAATCCCTGCACCGAGGCGTTGGCCAGATTGTCCAGCAGTGATACCTGCTCATCGTTGTCTTTCCCACGCGCCGTCAGGCGCTGGACCTTGCGACAAACCGCACGGGCGATGCGGGCGACATCCTGGTCGCTGGGCGCGGGCAACGGGTGGAAGTCCAGGCGGCCATCGTCATGACGGGCCCAGACCCCGTCGACTACCAGGGTGTGAAAATGAACGTTGAGCGCCAGTGAAGTACCAAACCGTTGCACGACAGTCATGGCGCCCGTCTTGAGATCTCCAGAAATGCCGCGCCGCCTTGCACGCCGACGCAGATCGCTTGTGACGGCGGCAATGAAGCAGCGGAGGACCGCGCTGGTGAGCGGTGGTGAATAGGCCATCCGAAATCTCAGCCACATCGGCACCGAGAGCACGAACTGGCGAACAGGCACTTTCGGGAAGAGGTTTTCCACGCAGAAGGCAGCCGTGTCGGCCATTCTGCGTCCCATGCAGCTCGGGCAGAAGCCCCTTCGCTTACACGAAAACCCCACAACGCGGCTGTGCCCGCAGTCCTTGCAGCGAACGCGCAAGAAGCCGTGGGCCAAGATGCCACACCGAGGATAGGCCTCAAACTCGTCGCGAACGAAGGCCGGAAGCTCGCCTCCTTCCGCCTCTACGTCGGCAAGAAATTGCCGCCAGTGCGCCTGCACTGTCTGATAGAGCAAGGTCGTCTCAGGTTCCCGCCGTGTATAGGTGCACGCGCTCGCGGGTTGTGCGCATGCGGTTGCCTCCATGGCGGGAGTTGTCGGCCAGTCCCCGCTGCGGTTGCGCGGACAGGCAACGGCTGCATGGTTCGCTGCACCTCACCTGGGACTCGCGGCTGGCTTCTCAGCCACGACCCGCTGCCAGGCAAGAACCGAGAGCAAACCCTGCGGGTCTGCCAGCTGAACGAGCGGGCTTGCGTCCAGATTTGATCTGAAAGCTGCGGGCTCATCGCCTGCGCTGGAGTTGGGCACGGCTTCGCTTCCCGACGCGCCCTCGGACCGGCTGCGCCTCCGTTGACCTCTGCTTTCGGTCGAGTAGGCGCCCCCGGTTTCCCGGGGGCACCTCTCACAGAACCGGACTTGTGGGCCTCACATCCGGCTCTTCGGGGCGCCGGGGTCCAGGCAACTCAATCCTGTAGGCCGGCGTCGGCATTTCTGCCCGCAGCTATCCCGGCTCCAAGGTCGGGGCCATGACGTTCCAGGCGTGATGTTCCTTCCATCGCTTGGCCAGCGATTCGAGCCCGCGTTCGGCGAAATACGCGTTACGCAGTCCTCGATCCACGGCCGAGGAGTGGGTCAGGGCCCACCAAGAGCGATGCCCTCGGAAGACTCCTCCCCACGCGATTTTGCGCCTCACGCCCAGCATGATGAGGCGTTTCACGATGGTGAGCTTGCGTCGCCAGTGCCGCAGCACTATTGCCCGCAGGCGCCTTCTGATGTGTGCGTCCAGGTTCTGCATCGTTCGCGCTTCCGCCTCCGTGCAGATCCCGAAGAAGCCGATCCAACCGAGCAGATAGGCGTTGACCTGTTTGATGCAGTCTTTGAGAGACTGCCCCCAGTTTCGCGGCGTCAGCTCGCGGATCTTCTCGTCGATGCGGCTTTTGCTCCGCGCCGACAGCAGCACCTCCACTTCTCCCGTCAGCGGCTCCCGCCGCAGCCGGAAGCCGAGAAAGTGCCGTTCTTCTGGTCGGGCCACCGCGCTCTTGGCCAGGTTCACCTTCAGCCGCATTCGGCCTTCGATGAACTTGACCACGCTGGCCATCACTCGCTGCCCGGCGCGCTCGCTTCCGACGTAGATGTTACTGTCGTCTGCGTAGCGCACGAAGCGGTGCCCGCGCCGGGCCAGCTCGCGATCGAGTTCGTCCAGCACGATGTTGCTCAGCAACGGCGAAAGCGGGCCACCTTGCGGCACCCCTTCCTCCGTCGCCACCACCACTCCGTCGGGCATCACCACCTTGGCCTTCAGCATCTGCCAGATGAGGCTGATGAGCCGCCGATCCTTCACCCTCTGTTCTAGCCGCGCCACCAGCCGTTGCCAGTGGACCCGGTGGCTGGTAGGGACGAGCCTCGAAACGGTAGCCTTTGCGGAGCCTCGCTGTTGT
>CAZHUY010000353.1:0-5358 GCA_964535465.1 uncultured Myxococcales bacterium | reverse complement strand
CTGTCCCCGGTCTTCAAGCTCACGCCGCTACACCCACAGGAACTATAGGAGAGCCAATTTTTCGAGACGCATGAGCACCGGATGCGTTGTTGCGGCTGTCCGATATAACCTGTTACGTCAACTAGGCCCCATAGGCCGGGCCCAGCCATCGACGATATCGTGGTCGAGTCCCTCGCGGACCTGCGCGCGAACAAGCTGACTTGCATCCTGTCGCGGTCGGAGCCACGCGACCTGGTCGACCTGCTGTTCTTGGATCGAGCAGGTTTTCCTCCGGATCGGGATCTGGGGCTGGCGCTACGCAAGGATGCCGGCATCGATCCCGGGATCCTCGCCTGGCTGCTCCATCAGTTCCCCTGCCTACCCTTGCCTGCGATGCTGCTGCCTTTGACCAGCGAGGAGCTTCGGCGATTTCGCGACGATCTGTGCGAGCGATTCCGGCGGCTCGCCGTCGTCGAGGGCTAGCGCTACGACCCCCACTTCCCCCAGCTACCCTCGAAAACGCAATCCACATCGAGTGGACCTTACTCCGCCTCCAAGAGCACGAAGTCGTCGACCCAGAAGTCGAGGGCGCCGGGTTCGCTGTTGCCGAACCTGATGGATTTGATCTGGCTTGGCGAGAAGGGCGCCTTTGCGCCCGAGCCCCGTTGGCCGAACTCGACGTCGTCGAAGCGAATCACGTGCCGGCGCCACTCGGGATAGAGCCGGATCGTTCGCCCGTGGGCGTCGTAGTTCCCGGCTGCCTCCATGTCGACCGATAGCAGTCCGACCCGCAGCCGGCCCTTGCCCTTGAGCGACAGAGCGATGCCGACATACCCGCAGATATCGACGCCCGCGCTTCCCGCCGCGGGGAGCTCGAGACTGAGAATGCCCGAGGCGTATGGCGTGGCCCCCAAGCTGAGCTAACGAAACGCGCGATCGTTGGCATGTCAGATGCCCTCCAGAATCGTGTGGGGCAAGATGCAACGCATCCCAATACGCAAGAACATATTCGCTCGTAGTTGTCTGGGCGCCATCGCAACGCGGGCACGACCGCCCTTGGCAGGCGATCGACGAAGTGGGGTTTGCGATGCGCGGGATTTCGCGGCCCAACTACTCCGGACAGAGAACGCTGGGCTCAACCATGGTTGAGCCGGCGGTCCAGGGGGTGACACCGGCCTCGAAGGCACCCACGTCGGGCGCCGTGCCGGCAAAACCATCGGTGTGGGGCGGGAAGAGGCCGCCCTGGTCGACCGGGCAGCTTGACGTCGGCACGCCCTTGGCGTCTACCGGGCAATCCAGGTTGTGCGCTTGGACGGGCGTGGTGGTCGCGGTGCCGTTCGACAGGTTGAGCGTGGCCGTGCCGCGGATGCGGAAGGAGATGCCGGTGTAGGCGGACAGGTCCACGGGGGCATAGTTGGACGAGAGGATGGTCTGGACGACGGCCATGCCGCCTTCCTTGGTGCAGGTTCCAGCGAAAGACAGCGCCTTCCCGGCGTCGCCAGGGGCGATGCTTGCGGCGGTCGAGCCGCCGCCGTTGTTCACCGACCACGCCCCGCCCAGGCGGTTGGTGGCTCCAGCATCGAAGTCGTCGAGGAGCTTGGGCGTGGTCCCTTCCAGCCATACGTCGTCGAGCTCGATCTGGTAGGCGCCGAGAGAAGCCACTGTCCACTTCAGGGACGTGAGGTTGGTCGGGTCGAAGCCCACGCGGAGACCGTAGTTCGGCTGGCGCAGCGACGAGAACGACACGACGACCTTTTGCCACTGCCCCGTGGCCGAGACGATGGCTCGGTAGTCGGCGTAGTCGGTCGTCTGCTTCTGCGCCACCTCGAAGAACAGGCCTGGTCGCTGTTCGATGAGGTTGTTCGAGAAGACCGCGCTCGACAAGTCCGCCCAAGACCACTGCGTGTTGTCGGGAAACATGTAGATGGATCCGGCCCCCAGCGGCGTGCCCAGGATGGTGTTGTTGAAGAATCGATTGGGTTTCGTGAGCGAGATCCCCCAATAGGAGGCATTGCGGATGAGGTTGTGGTGCACGGTGAAACCGCTTGATCCGTTGTCGAGGTAGATGGCGGTGCCGTACAGGCAGGCGATGTCGGACAGGTCGTTGTAGGCGATTTCGGCGGTGGTGGCGGTCATTTCGGCCGAGGAAATCAACCCGGCGTCCTCGGTGAGAAGCATGCCGTGCGAAATGCGGTTCTTGAGGATGCGGGCTGTCGCATCCCCGTAATCGGAGATCCCCATACGCCCACCGCGTGTGATGGTGTTGCCGATGACCTCGTTGCGGGCTGGTGCAAAGGCGTAGTTCTGGATCAAGATGGCGCCCCCGCCGACGGCCATGGTGCCGGTGTCGCGGATGGCGTTGTTGACGATCTTCCCGTCAACGCCCCCAGCCACGATGGCCTCCGCCGCTGCGAACGCGACGCTGCCGTTCTTCCATTCGTTGAACGCGCCGTCCAGATCCGGGGCGGTGCTGGTCTGCAGGCCGGTCGTCAGGCTGAATCCGAAGGAAGCGTTGCCGCTGTAGTCGGAGGACCCCTTGACCGTTCCGGAGGCGCACACGGAGGTGTTGACGGCGCTGGCGGAGAGATTGGGTAGGGTCAGGGTCGAGCCGGGCGCGACCGACGACCAGAAGTAGCCGTTCCACGCCGAGGTGGCGACATACTTATCGCCACGGACCGCCCAGAGAGGGCTTTCCAGAACCGCGTCCCCGGTGTCGATCTTGGGCGCGATGCCATGGGTGCAGAAGTTGAATGGCACATCGGTCAGCTCGCCGGGCACGCGGAGATCCACGCTGGTGAGCGGCTGGCGCGCGTAGAAGGCGCCGGAGTTGTCCCAGCACTTGGTGTTGAACTTCTCCCAGGCAATCAGCGCGGGGGCCCCGAAGGCATTCGGCTGGAAACACCACGATTGCGTTGCGCCACCGCTGGAGGCGGCTTGCAGCGTTACCCTGATCTTCGATCCGCCGGGATTGTCGATGTTGACGACCACCCCGGCTCCCGTCGGGGTCCAGGTGGAAGTCGCCCCGGACTTCCAGGTGGCGTAGCCATTGGTCTCGCGCAGGTGGTTGATGTAGCGGGCGTGGACCCCGTCGACCACGCAATGGGAAGCGCCGGCCATGCGCACCGAGGTGGCGAAGAGGCGAATGCCCTTGATGTCGATGTACGCGCGCGCGCCCAGGTTGAAACCGTAGTCGCGCTGCTTGACCTCGATCTTCAGCGTCGAGGGGTCCACGGAGCCCGGCGCCCACAGGTACACCTTGCCGGTGGCCGGATCCTGGAACCACTCGCCGGCGCTGTCGAGCGCCAGCAGCGAGCCGAACACGTAGTAGGTGTCGCGGGCCCGCGGGGCAAGGAAGGGCTCGGGCGTGGGCTCGGCCATGGGCGTGGTCCAGGTCGCGAGCTTCCTGGCCTGGTCATAGGTTTCGATCTTGCGCGTGTAGCTCACCCAGCGCTGTCCTGGGATGCTGAACACGTAGGCAGAGGTCCAGTCGCCCGCGGGCAGGGTGGGGCCTTCCAGGCTGGTCAGGCTGGTGGCTGGCCCCGCCTGGGCGAGAGGCATGTGAACCAGATCGTCGGGATCGGCGTTCGGGTAACGGGCCTCGTTCAGCATCTTGCCGTTGGCGAAGAGCTGGATGAAACGCTGGGCGGTGTCGGCCACGTAGATCGATCCCTGGTGCACCTTCCAGGTCGCGCTCAACACATCGGCGCCGTTCACGGTCACGCACTCGCCCTGGTAGGCCTCGAAGCTGATGTGGCCGTCGGCCGTGCCGGAGCGGGCCGGCGTCACCGTCTCGCGGTAGGTGCCGCCACGGATCATGCACTTGTCGCCCGGCCGGGCCAGGGTGGCGCAACGTTGGATGGTGCGGAAGGGAGCGGCGAGGGTGCCGGTCGCCGTATCCGAGCCGGTGGTGGCGACGTAGTAGGTGGTCGGGCTGGTGAGCGGCCGGGACTCGGCGGCCGTGTCGGAAGCCGTCGCCCCATCCACGCCCAGCGGCCGGTCGACGGGAACGTCGAGGACGTCAATGTCTCCGTCGCGCGCTGGCGCGACATCCGCAACATCCAGGCTCGCGTCCGTGCCCGCGTCGAGGGTGGTCACGCCGCCCGCGCTCGTGGTCCCGCCCGCGCCGGTCGCACCGCCCGTGCCCTTGGCGCCGCCGGTTCCCTTGATCGTGGTGCTGGCTGGTATCGTCGCGCCGCCAGTTCCGGGCGCCGCACCCTGCACGCACTTGTTCGCCTGGCAGGAGAGCCCTTGGCCGCAAGCGCCGCTCGCTGTGCAGGCACAACTCTTCGTGCCCGGTGTGCATTCACCCCCGCCGCCAGAGCAGCCTGTCCCCAAGCAGAGCAAAAGGGCAGCGAAACCAGATCCCACGAACCGCGCGATCTTCGACATGTCAGGGTCCCTCCAGGATTGCGAGCCGAGCGGCATTGTACCTGGGGGGGGGGGGGCGCGCGGGAAGCGTGAATCATGCCTGGCGAAGGTGGCCTAGCGAGATAGCAGCAACGCTCGCTCCCACTGCCCTTCGAGACCGAGCGTGGCGACCCACCTGCAAACATAGTCGCGGTCCAGCACCTCGCCTTGAACGCGCAGGATGCCGGCGGCGTCCTCGAGCTGGCGCTCCGACTCGGCCAGCTTCGCCCATTCGAGCTTCGCGATCAGAACATCCTCGGCGGAGGCGAGAAAGATATTCCGCCCGCCGAAGTCCCGCGCGGATCGGCGGTCGAATTCGGTGATGCTGAAGGGGCGCGCCTTCCGGCAGATGAGATCGACTTTCCAGCCCGACGCGAAGTCCACCACATTGAAGAGCGATTCTCTCCCGTAGGCGTCCAGCGCGGCGTCTCGACTGACGTAGTAGCGATCCTCGGGCAAGAGCCCCAGGAAGGTGTTCAAGGCACCGAGAGTCGGGGCGATGACGATGTCGATGTCCTGGGACGCCCGCGGAGCGCCGTGATAGCCACTCGCGAAGGATCCGGTGAGCATGTAGGGGATCCCGGCCGCTTCGAGCAGCGCCGCGAACCGGTGGATGACGGCCTCAGGGGTTTCGGCGGAAGCCATAGAGCTCGGCCATCAGTTGTTCCAGGGCTTGTCGCTCGTCGGGCACGGACTGCCGCGACTTGATCCTGGCCAGGGCAAGCTCCCTCACCGCCTGGCTCATCCGGCAGGCAGTGGCGAGCCGCTCCGCACCCCCGAGGCGTCGCTGGGCTTCGGTCTGGGCGCGTAGCGCGTCGGGAGAGGTATCGAACGGCACGGTCGGAGTATACCTGGTCAGGCGATTCAGCGCCGCGCCCGTGGCCCACTACGGCCCCACGCGCTTCAAGCGCAGGCCACGGATGATGCCCCAGCCGTCGCAGGCGTCGGTGGACGTGCCGGTGCAGGTGTCGG
>CAZHUY010000352.1:0-5371 GCA_964535465.1 uncultured Myxococcales bacterium | reverse complement strand
GAAGCCTGCTGGGTTCATGAAGCGGTGCTCGTGCGAGCCCTGCACCGAGATGCGCTGCCGCGGGGTGGTCACCACGAAGTCGCACGCGCGGCAGCGGATGGCCCCATCGCCCTCCGACGATGGAATGGGTTCGGGGCGATCGTCCGGCTTCTCCGCACCGGAGCCGCCCGTCCCTTGTCCGCGCAAGACCCGAGACCCAATGCCGCGGTTGGTATTCGCTTCAGCGTCGATCAAGCGTGCCCAGCCTACTACCGCCACACCCTGAGTTGCGGTAATCTTGCGGCCTTCAAACCACCCGGAGGACATCGTGAAACACACTGGCAAACTTCTTGGGACTCTTCTGGTTGGCGCGCTCTTCACCGTTGGATGCGGCCCCTCGGAGCTCGACCTCAAGGTCGCTGAACTGGACAAGGTTCTAAAAGAGCAAGACGCCCTCAAGCAGGAAAACTCGAAGTTGAAGAATCAGATCGAGGACCTGAAGAAGAGCTTGACGGACGAGAAGCTCCAGGGAGAAAAGTTCAAGCGTTGGGGCGACGACCTGCAAGAAGCGAAGAAGCGCCTGGAGGAGATGGAGAAGGCCAAGGCCGCAGCCGAGGCGCGTGAGGCCATGTTCCGCAGCCTGGCCCAGAAGCTGCGCTCGATGGTGGACGCCGGGAAGATCAAGGTGACGGTGCGCAATGGCCGCATGCTGCTGGCCCTGCCCAACGACATCCTCTTCGACTCGGGCAAGGTCGAGATCAAGCCAGACGGCAAGGACACTCTCGGCAAGGTCGCCCAGGTCCTGGCTGGCATGCCTGACCGTCACTTCCTGGTGGCGGGCCACACCGACAACGTGCCCATCAAGACCAAGAAGTTCCAATCCAACTGGGAGCTCTCCACCCAGCGAGCCGTCGAGGTCACCAAGCTGCTGGTCGAGGGCGGCATGAAGCCCAGCCAGCTCGGCGCCGCCGGCTACGCCGACTTCGATCCGGAAGCCAGCAACGACACGCCGGAAGGTCAGCGCCAGAACCGCCGCATCGAGATCGTGGTCCAGCCCAACCTGTCCGAGCTGCCCAGCCTGGACGGCATGGTTCCTGCCAAGGCGGCCAACAAGTAGTCGATGGCGATGCGAGAATTCGGGGCCTCCGCTCCGAATTCTCGCTACCGACCCAGCGAAGGCGTGAACCACGAGACTAGACCGAATCCCCACGACAACTAATGTTCAAAAAGCGAAACGTATCGATTCACTTCGTAGGGATTGGGGGCATTGGGATGTCGGGAATAGCCGAGGTCCTGCTCAACCTCGGTTATCAAGTCTCCGGTTCCGACCAGAGAGAGAGCGACGTCACCCGGCGACTGCAAGACCTGGGTGGCCGTGTGCAAGTCGGACATCGCGCGGAACAGGTACGAGGGGCGGACGTGGTGGTGATCTCCAGCGCGGTCAAGCCCGACAACCCCGAGGTTCTGGCCGCCCGCAGGCGCGACATCCCTGTCATCCCGCGCGCCGAGATGCTGGGCGAGCTGATGCGGGTCAAGGACGGCGTGGCGGTGGCCGGCTCGCACGGCAAGACCAGCACCACCACCATGGTCGCCGCCATCCTGGCGCACGCCGGGCTGGACCCCACCGCCATCATCGGCGGCAAGGCCAAGGTCTTTGGCTCCAACGCGCGCCTGGGCCAGGGCGAGGTCCTGGTGGCCGAGGCCGACGAATCCGACGGCTCCTTCAGCCACCTGATCCCCATGGTCGCGGTCATCACCAACATCGATCGCGAGCACATGGATCACTACAAGACCGAGGCGGCCTTGCGCACGGCCTTCGTCGACTTCGCCAACAAGGTCCCTTTCTATGGCCTGGTGGTCCTGTGCGCCGACAACCCGACGGCCATCGGTCTGGCCGGTGATCTGCAGAAACGCCACGTGAGTTATGGGCTTTCGGCCGGCGACTACCGCGGCGAGATTCTCTCGTCTGATGCCCAGGGCACCCGCCTGCGCATCACGGTGCGGGGCACGGCGCGGGGCGAGGTCCACGTGCGCATGCCCGGTATCCACTACGCGCAGAACGCGCTGGCCGCGTTGTGCGTGGCCGATGTCTTCGAGGTTCCGTTCTCCGCCTACTGTGAGGCCCTCGCTTCGTTCACCGGCGTGGACCGCCGCTTCTCGGTACGCGGCGAGGCCCGGGACATCCTGGTGGTCGACGACTACGGCCATCACCCGACCGAGATCGCCGCGACCCTGGCGGCCGCGCGCCTCTTCAACCGGCGCCTGGTGGTGACCTTTCAACCCCATCGCTACTCTCGCACCGGCGATCTGATGAAGGACTTCGCGCCGGCCCTGAAGAATGCCGACCAGGTGGTGCTGACCGACATCTACGCCGCCGGCGAGGCGCCCGTCGAGGGCGTCACCATCGAGAACCTGGTGAATTCCTTCCCGACAGAGTTCCCGGTGACCTATGTGCCGCGCAAGATCCTGACCGACAAGCTGGTGCCCATGTTGCGTCCGGGCGACCTGCTGCTGACCCTAGGGGCGGGCGACATCACCCAAGTGGGCGGCGAAATCCTGGAACGCCTGCGCCAGTAAAAGACAAACCGGTACCAACAAAGGGCTGGTACCGGTCGCCAGAAACACTGCACGAGGGATCCCCCTCATCGCTTCGATGAGGGGCGGGCAGCGAGGTCAGTCAGGCCTCGCTTGCCCGCGGCCCCGTAGGCTCACCAGTAGCCTGACGAGTGATACTGGTGGTCGTGGATCCACTTGAGATAGACGACCGGGGTATCCAGGCTGGTGCCGTCGTTACGCATGAGTCCCAGCATCTCGCTACCGCTGGCATCGTTGTGCACGATCAGATCGTCGATGGGGTTCGCGCCGTTGGTCGGCCCACCATGGTTGGCCACCAGGAAGACGTCGACGTCCGGCCCGCTCAGGTTCCACTTGCCGACCAGGCCGTTTTGGTAACTGCCGACCATCCCATCCGGATGGGCGACCAGGCGACCCAAGCGTCGATCGATGCTGTTGTAGACGAAGAGATCCTTGCCCCCTTCGCCGTCCACGTTGGCCGGAAGGAACCGGTCTTCGGCGCGCAGAGTCTCCCATCCCTCCATGCCGCCCTCGTGCAGGATGGGCATCTCGATGCCACCCGCCTCGGTGCTGCGCATGACGCCCAGGTAGGCCACGGGGTGGTCCACGCCATTGAAGGCGTACAGGTCATCGCGGGTGTCGTTGTCGAAGTCGGCCACCACGAAGCGGTCGCCCTGCATCAGGTTGTTCCAGCCTGGCACGGCGCCGTCGTAACGGGTCCCGTACTCCAACGCCGCACCGGTCGAGATGAGCGGCATGAGATAACCGATTTGCCAATCCCCCACGTTGACGACAAAGAGATCCTGGCCTCCGGTACCGTTGGCGTTGGCCACGAAGAACCTGTCCCTGGCCAGCATCTTGTCCCAGCCGGGGAGCATTTCGTCGTAGCGCTTGCTCATCTCGAGTGAGGTGCCCGTGCTGCGCAACATGCCCAGATAGCCCACGGGCCAGTCGGTCAGGGTGGTGTTCCACACATAGAGGTCGGCTTTGCCATCGCCATCGAAGTCGCCCGCCTTGAACTCGTCACCGGGCTTCATGGTCCATCCGGGAAGGGCGCTGTCGTAGCGCACCACCGAGGTGAAACCGACAGCCGGCGGCGTCGCCGCGATCAGCATGGACAGGGTGGGAACCGTGAAGTCGGTCATGTTGTAGACAACCAGATCGTCGTTGCCGTCACCGTTGAAGTCCCCCACCAGGAACCGGTCGCCGGCCGAGAACGAGTCCCAACCCGCCAAGGGCAGGGTCTGAATCCACGAGGGAACCATGTGCGTGCCATCGGCCAGGTACAGCTCCAGCGCGTTGGCGTTGTGAACCACGATGTCCGACAGCCCGTCGCCGTTGAAGTCACCGGCGAGGGTCCGCGAGAAGTCATGGTCGTGCGTATCGTCGAGAACTTCCTTCATCCGGTTGTAACCCACCGGACCGAAGGAAGGCCTGTTGCCATTCATACGCGCGTTGTAGTGCGGCCTGTACACGCCCGTGGTCTTGTAATAGCCACCCTCGAAGAGGCCAGCGGTCTCCGAACCGTGCATGGTCGAGGAATCGAAGGTGGTGGGGATCGGCGTGTTCGGATCGACGAAGTCCCGCCACTTCAAAGTGCTGCGGTCCGTGTTGATGGTGATGTTCACGCAGCCCGGCTCTCCTCCGGTGTAGGCACCCGCGCCACCGTACTCGTCGCACAGCTCGCCCACCATGTGACCCGATTCGTGCGCGGCCACGACCCAGTCGCCCGCCATGGTCACCGTCAGACCGCCGCCGCCGCCGCAGCCACCGAATCCCGGCTCGTTGAGGACCACGAAGACGTAGTCGCGCACGGGCACCAGGGCATCGAGGATGGCGGACATGTTGGTGCCGGTCTTGGGACCCCACTCCATCCAGCAACGATCCCAGCTACCGCTGTAGCGGAAATCGAGAGCGGTGTCTCGCTCGGTCTCCATGGAGACGTAGATGATCGTGAACGATCCGGCCGGGGGGGCATTGCCGGCGCTGTAATTCAGCGACAACGTGCCGGTTGCGTAGTCGACGGATCCCGTCACCACGCCCGCGCTGTCGAACAGCGTGCCCGCCGAGTCCCAAATCTGCCTCCCAGCGGGGTCGGTGATGGTCAGGTTGTTCAGTACCGGCGTATCCGCCAGAGCGTTCGCTCCCGTGAACGTGAAGTTCAGGCGCGTGCCATCCGCGGGGTTGTCCGGCACCAGAGCCACGCCGCGGTGGTCTCGAATCTGGGTCACCCCGGAGTCCACGGACTCCGCGTTCACACGAATGATGTTGAACGCGTTCATGCTCTCCCACAGCGGCCCTTCCGCGAACAGCCCCTGCAGAACGATGTTGTCGACCCAGGCGTTGTAGATGTTCTGGTCATCTCCGGCTTGGAAGCCATCACCGATGATGACGAAGTTCTTCTTGGCACCGGAGGTACCGCTGCTCAGCAAGGTCGTCGCGGTTGGAGGCGCTGCCCAAGCAGATGCCGGGCAGAGCGCCAGGGTGGCCAGGGCAGAAACCAACAGACTTGTTCCATAACGTCTCATTTTCCGTCCTCCTCGATTACTGGCCAGGGAACAAGATGGGCAGCAACGATGAGCCGCTCGATCTCGCGATGAAGGTTGCCCCGCTCATGAGCGTGGGTAGTGTTTGCGCCGACACGGTCGTCGTGACGGGAACGGAAGTGTTGAGCGAGTAGAACTCGAACACGGTCCCGCTCAGCAGCTTATCCGAGGCCACGAAAGACTCAGGCAGGTCCACGAAGAGCCAGCCACTGTCGTCCTTGAGCGCCTTCCTTCCGGTCTGCATGCCAGGAGCCTCCAAGCTGGTCTTCAGG
>CAZHUY010000351.1:0-5398 GCA_964535465.1 uncultured Myxococcales bacterium | reverse complement strand
ACCGATCGTGCACCGTGTGGGAACCCACGCCATCAAGGATGGTGATGCTGCTCAGCCTCTGCGCCGGTCGCGGGTCACATTTGCGCCATCATTTCGGATGGATCGCTCATGTGTTGGGGCCAGAACGGGTATCGCCAGGCCGCCCCCGACTCCACCGCCACCGCCGTTACGCCCGGCTTCGTGAAGGCGAACTGGTAGCCGCACGGCCGCAGAGGACCGTCTCCCGGATATGGCTGCGCCCCCTGTAACTTGGGCTGCTCCGATTCAGGTTGGTCCTGTCCGGTGCACGCCCATCCACACAAGGAAAGGGCCGTGAATCACGAGGATCCACGGCCCTTGTTGCTAGTTGTGGACGGTGTCCGTAACTTGTGGAATCGAACTACGGATTCTTGGCCTTTAGCGCGTCCTGAACAGGCTTGCCGATGGCGTTCGGGGTGCCGCTCCAGTCGGAGATGATCTGCGGGAAGCCGCAACCCCACTCGTCGACGATCCAGGCCCACGATGTCCAGCTCATGCCGATGGATTCGAAGGCGTCGATGTAGTTCTTGTAGGTGTCCGCATTGCAGACGCCGGGTTTGAGCTCGCGACCCATTTCCGGGACATTCGCATCACCGAACTCGGTAGCAACGACCGGCAGCTGGGCACAAGCCGCCTTGTAGGCATTCGGGTCTTGCTTGAAGATGTACGGGTGGACGGCATAGCCGGTGGCGCCGGCCGAATCCGTAACCCCAGTCTTGACGTAACCGGAGAGATCATAGGTGTAGTCGGGACCGCTGACGAGGATCAGGTTTTTCGTTGCCCCGTTGCCGCGGATCTTGGAGATGACTCCGTTCGACCAGGTGCGGAGGCTGTCAACGCTGTCAGTAGGCTCGTTGTAGAGCTCGAAGATGATGCGACCATCCTGGAAATCCTTGTCCTTCGAGATGGTGTCCCACCAGCTCGCGTTTTCAGCGGACGGTGAGCCACCGACGTAGTGCAGATCAAGAATAACGTCCATGCCCTGCTGCAAGTACCAGTTGACCGCTCGTTTGATGAGCTTCGGGTAAAGCGCAGCGTTGCCTTTGGTCGCCCCCGTCTCGGCGCCCCTCCAAAGGGTGTCTTTGACAGCCAAACGGACCGCATTGGCCTTCCAGGCCTTGATACGTTGGGCGTCCTCGCGAGTCACGCCGAAGCCCGAGTAGTCCCACTCCATCGAGGGACGAACCAGGCCGCGGATCTTGTGCTCCTTACCATTCCGCATGAATTTCGTCCCATCGACCTTCCAACTCACGTCTTCGGCAGGAGTGGTGGGTGTCGGCTCGCTGAGGAAGTGCACGTCGTCGACGTAGCAGTCGAACTTGTTGACGCTTGGCGAGCCCGACCGGGGGCTGAAGGGGTTCACGTTGACCTGGAAGGCCACGAACCTCTTCGGGTCAAAGGTCGCAGGTGTGAAAGCGCCATCGGGATTGCCATTCGGATCCTGGAGGACCTCATTGAAATACAATTTGAAGTAGGTCCAGTCCTTGGTGATGACCGCGTTCTTCAAGCCATGCTGGACGCACCTGGGTGAGCTGCTGTACGAGCAGGTGGCGCTGGGCATGTCACCATCGTTGTTGCCATCGACGACCTTCAGGAACGCGAAGGGCAGATCGTCGGCGCACTTGGCCCAAAAGCCCACGCCGGTGTACTTCGAGGCGTCCCAAGACTGCTTCTTGTTGTCGCTGGTCCGGCCCATGACGTCGATACCGAAGGCGGCGTAGGCATCCTTCTTGTCAGGGCCGGGCGAGGCGATGTGAAGCGCGCCCTTGCTGCTGCAGGGGCCGTGCACCGAGGTGTCGACCTTGAAGGTGCCCGACTTCTCGGGATTGTAGGCGTCATCGTTGGCCCAACCGCGCCAGCCCTCGACCTCGCCTGCCGCGCGGCCGTCGGTGGCGTAGGGCATGAGCGAGTCGTTCTCGAAGTCCGAGATGATGGCCGCCTTGGGAATGGAGACGTCGCCGTAGACGGCGTCCTTGCACTTCAGATCGCCCTCAGCGCCGGTGCCGGTCGAACCGCCGTCGCTGCCGCCGGAGCCGGTGTTGCCGCCGCTGGCCCCGCCCGCACTGGTCGAGCCGCCCGCGCTGGTCGAGCCGCCCGCGCTGGTCGAACCACCCTTGGCGGACGAACCGCCCGCGCCGGTCGAGCCACCCTTGGCGGACGAACCGCCCGCGTTGGACGAGCCACCCTTGGCCGAGGAGCCGCCCGCGCTGGTCGAGCCGCCCTTGGCGGAGGAACCACCCTCGCTTGAGCTGCCGCCCTTGCTAGAGCTACCGCCCTTGCTCGAAGAGCCGCCCTTGCTCGAAGAGCCGCCCGCGCTGGAGCTACCGCCGGAAGAACTGCCGCCCGCGCTGGAGCCGCCGCCGTTGGAGGAGCCGCCTGTGGAACCGCCCCCGCCGCCGGAGGAGCAGCCGCCCATCAACAGCGCCAGGGAGAGTCCAATGGCTCCCATGGCGATGGGCTGTGAATGACTTTGTCGGACTTTCTTCATTTTGTCTTTCTCCCTGTAATGAACGGGTCGAGATGTAGGGAATCCTGCCCCCCTTAACACCCACCCCACGAAGAAGAGGAAGCCCGAAAATCGCCTTCCGCCGTTGGTGTCTCGAAGGGGGCAGGGCGCCCCGGGGACCAGCGCGGGTTACACTCCTCCGCATGCTGGTTCCTGTGGCCCTTGGCCAGGTGCGCTTCACGATGCCAGGCCTTGCCGCGAACGCCCAAGGGGTGGTGGCGGGGCGCGAGCTTGCCCTGCGCTTCGCCACCATGGACCGCCTGGTGTGGTTCCTCCGCCTGCTGTCCGGCGCGACGGATCTGGACGCGAGCTGGAACGAGATGCGACTGTGGCTGGCGCGCTCGCCCCTGGGGATTCGCGAGATGCTGGTCATCATGCCGATTCCCTCGACGGAGGCCGCCGATACCGTGGCGCAGGCGGCCCGCACGGCAGGGGGGCAGTGCACCACGGGCGCCGGCCGGCACTTCGTCGAGTACCGCAACCGACGGGCGCCCCTGGGCTATGACGTGGGCGAGGTGGTGCGCGAGCCGGCGGATTTCGTCTTCTATGGCGCGGATCAGGCCTTGGGCTTTCACAGCGAGAGCGAGCGCTCGCTGCTGCGCCTGCTGCTGGGGCTTGACCTGCTGCGTGTCCCGGGTGGCCCCGACGCGAAGCGCGACCAGCCCCTGGCGTGCACGGTGACGGCCCGTCGGGGGCTTGGTCTGCCCCTGTGCCAGGCCCTGTACCAGGCCGGGGTCACGGCCAAGGCCGCCCTGTGCGAGCCACAGGAGAAGAGCGCCTTTGCTTTGGCCCCGGAGTTCTGGCTGTTCCGCATCGACGATCTGCCCGCGCGCCTGCTGGGCCTGGTGACCACGACCCCGGGCCTGAGCCTGTTCCTGCCGGTCAGCGAAGGTGTGGTGGTGGCCGCGGGTTTTCGCCACCCGGTCAACCTGGCGGCCTGCCGCGGTCTGTTCCCCGACCATCACCTGGTGTTGCTCTCGCCCCGCCCGGCCAGCCCGGTGGTGCTCGACCCGGCGCCCCATCTGGCCGACATCGCCCAGCTCGTGCCCTTGCCCCAGGTGTGGACCGATGCGCCAAGCGCCACCCCCTTGCACGTCTCGCACGGCCCCAGCCTGCGCATGCCCTTGCGCCTGCTGCGCATGCCGAACACCCGCGCGCATGCCAAGGCCGCCTACGTGAGCGGGAAGCAGGTGGACTGGCTGCGACGAGTCTGCCAGGCGCTGCCCGCCAGTGTCCTGCGCGGCCACCGTGTGGCCCGGCTGGAGGATGCCATTCTGCTCGTCGCCGACGACGTGTTGGCACCCTTGCCGTTTGGCCAGTTGTTGGCCGAGGCCGCGCCGGGGGTGTTGGTCCCCGTGGGCACCAACCTGCGGCCCGCGCTGGACCAAGCCGCCGTGGCGCGAACCCTGGGCACGGGGGCGGGCAGTCTGCTGGTCTTTCCCGACACCCAGGGCAAGCCGCTGCGCATCCCCGCCGCCATGCTGCGGCCCCTGGGCCAGGCCATCCTGTCCGAGCTGACCCTGGACGAGCAGCCCGCGCCGGCGCTTGCCTTGGGCGATGAACCCGAGCCCGACCGCCTCGAGGTCACGACCGATCCCCTGGGTCCCTTTGCGCTCTGGGGGCTGGAACGGAAGTAGCCATGGCCAGCGGCTTCCTCGGCGAATTCGTGCTGCCCTTGCTCAAGGGGGGAACCCTGCACGTGGGACGGCCGGTGGGCTGGCCCGCCCTGGCCCGGCTGCAGGCACGCTTGGCACGAGCCGAGGGCGTGCTCGCGCTGCAGGCCGCCGAGATCGCCCAGCGACGTCAGGCCTACGCCGCGCGCATGCTGGCCCAGGTCGCCCCCCTGCAACTCGAGCAAGCCTCCCTGCGTTTGCTGGCCGCCGCGCACAACCTGATGGTCCTGGGGCACCCCGAGATGAAAGGACGCGAGCGCGATCAAGAGCGCGTGGCCGAGTTGGCCCGCGACCTTGCCCAACTGGGCCCGCCCGCGCAGGAGTCGGAAGCCGTGGCCCGGATCTCGTTGCTGGCGCGGCTGCCGGAGGCGGTTCGGGTCGAGCACCAGCTTCAGGTTGGGCCGGCGTGGCTGCGGGTGCGGCTGCACCAGCAGGGTGGGGCGCTGGGCCTGCCCTTGCGCACCCTGGCTCACTTGCCCTCGGCCCAGGTGCAGTCGCGCCGGCGCCCCTGGTGGAAAGAGATCGGCGTGCCGGCTTGTGCCGACCCGGCCCTCGAGGCGCTGTTCCGCGCCTGCCCGGTGCTGGAGACGTTGGATCCGTTGCGCCTGCACCCGCCGCTGTCATGGCGACGCATCCTGCCGGTGCTGCGCTTCCCCTCGCTGTCGCGCGCCTTCGCCAACCGCATCGTGGAGCTGGGGACCGAAGCCGCCGGCTCGGCGGTGGCGGGCGCGCTCCTGCGTTTCGCCTCGGTGGCCGAGGGGCGAGAGCCCCTGGCCAGCCCACGCGAGGCCGCGCTCGGGATCCGCTTCGTGGCCCATGTCTTCTGGTTGGACCAGCTCTGGGGCGAGGGACGTGAGCTGGATCCGGGCTGCGATCTGGCCGCGCTGCTGGCCGCCGCAAGCGAGAGCGACGCCCGTCTGCTCTGGCCGCCCGATGTCAGCCGGGAAAGCGAGCCTGGCACGCGCGTCGCCAAGGCCTTGCAGCGTCTGCAGAGCGAGACACCGAAGCGCATCCCCGACCGCTATCGGGCCATGCGCGCGCTATGCGAATTGGGGATGAGCGAAGCACGGCTGGCGTGCCCGTGAGTGGCAGCGGTAGCGTTTTTTGCGACCAGCGTGCCCGTGAGCGTGAGCGGTAGCGTGAGCGGTAGCGACCAGCGTATCGCGGCTCCCGAGGGCGGCGAGGGTGAGCGTGAGCGGCA
>CAZHUY010000350.1:0-5405 GCA_964535465.1 uncultured Myxococcales bacterium | reverse complement strand
CACCCGGAGGCGATTGTCCCACCTACTATCCCAACCTCGGCACAACCTGCGCCCTGCCCGCCAACACCTCGTGCCGCTACACCTGTGCTGCCCGCACCAGCTGCTCGGCTGGGGGCATGTGGGTCGACCTCGGCAACCTTTGTCCCAATTGAAACGCGCCTGACACGTCCGCGGTCAGCCGCGACCGAGCGCCACCGCAAAGCCCGCCATGGTAAAAGCGCGGCATGGGTCATTTGGTCAAAGGCTTGGGGCACGTGGTGCCTGCGGTCGTCGTGAGCGCGACCGAGGAGGCGGCGCGGATTGTCGCGCGAGCCGAGGATGATGCGGCGGCGTTGCGCTCGACCTTGGGCAAGGAGATCGAAGAGGCGAGACAGGCGGGGTTCGCGGCGGGCCGGGAAGAGGGATTGGCCGAGGTCGCTGCGCTCTTGCAGGGGGCGCGGGCGCGGGCCGAGCGCGAGCTGGCGTCCAGCAAGGAGACGGCCATCGTTCTGGCCCGGCGCATGGCCGAGCGGATCGTGGGGCGCGCGATCGAGCTGGCGCCCGAGCTGATGAACCAGATCGTGGCCGAGGCTTTGGCATCGAGTCGCGCGCGTTCGGGGAAGATCGTGTTGCGCGTGCACCCGGAGGATCTGGCCGGCATCGAGGCCGGTCGTCCGCACTGGGTGGCAGCGGTGGCGGCGGCGGTGCAGGTTGGCGTCGTGCCCGATCCGACGGTCGAGCACGGTGGGTGCGTGGTGGACACCCCATCGGGCCGCGTGGACGCGCGCCTGCAGACGCAACTGGATGCCCTGGAAAGGGCCCTGCGCGGGAACGAGACTCGCGGAAAGGACGAGGCGTGAGCGACGACAAGACGCCGGCGCTGGTGGAATTGGGCGATGCCCTGCGCGCGCTGGAAGAGGTGAACCCGCGGCGCCTGGCCGGCCGGGTGACCGAGGTGACCGGGCTGCTGGTGCGCGCCTGCATCCCGGGCGTGCGCGTGGGCGAGCTGGTCTACTTGGATGTCGAGGCCATGCCGGGACGCGACCACACGCGCCTGCAGGCCGAGGTCGTGGGCTTTCGCGGCGACGAGGTGGTGCTGATGCCCCTGGGTGACGTGGCGGGCATCGGTCCCGATGCGGTGGTCAGCCCCACGGGGCGGCCGCTCAGCTTGCACGTGGGGCCAGGGCTGCTGGGCCGTGTGCTCGACGGATTGGGACGGCCCATGGATGGTCGGGGACCGCTGCAGGGACCGACCGAGGAGTGGGCGGTGGAACGGGCCGCGCCGGATCCTCTGTCTCGTCGCCGAGTCCGTCAGCCCTTGGCGCTGGGCGTGCGCGCCCTGGATGCCTTCGTGACCCTGGGCGAGGGCCAGCGCATCGGCCTCTTTGCTGGCTCGGGCGTGGGCAAGTCGACTCTGCTCGGTCAGATCGCGCGCAACACCGAGGCCGACGTGAACGTCATCTGCCTGGTGGGCGAGCGCGGACGCGAGGTGACCGAGTTCCTCGAAGACGCCTTGGGCGAGGCCGGGCGCGCGCGTTCGGTGGTTATCTGCGCCACCAGCGATGCGCCCAGTCTGGTACGCCTGAAGTCGGCCTTGGTGGCCACCGCGGTGGCGGAGTGGTTTCGCGCCCAGGGCAAGCGCGTGTTGCTGATGATGGATTCACTGACCCGGGTGGCGCGCGCCCAGCGCGAGGTGGGGCTGGCCGCGGGCGAGCCGCCCACGCGCCAGGGTTTCCCGCCCAGCGTGTTCGCCCTCCTACCGCGCTTGCTCGAACGCACCGGCAACGACCAGAAGGGCTCGATCACCGCCCTTTACGCCGTGCTGGTCGCGGGCGGTGACATGGACGAGCCCATCGCGGACGAGGCCCGCGCCATTCTGGATGGCCACGTCCTGCTGTCGCGGGGTCTTTGCGAGCGCAACCACTGGCCGGCTATCGATGTCCTGCCCTCGCTGTCGCGGGTGATGAACGCCGTGGTGGACGAGGCCCACCGGGCGGCGGCGGGGCGGATCCGCGAACTCATTTCGAGCTACGAACAGAAACGCGATCTCATCGCGCTGGGCGCCTACAAACCGGGCAGCGACGCCCGCACCGACCGGGCCATCGCGGCCATCGACTCCATCAACGCTTTCCTGCGCCAGGGAATTCACGAGGTCTCATCTTGGGAGGAGACCCGCCGCCTGCTGCTCGCCCTGGCCTGATGTCGGTCATGCGTCATGGGCTTGGTCTGTTCTTGATCGCCGCCGGAGAATGGCCAATCATGGGTGACCATGAAGGGCTTATCCAAGTTGATCCTGACCTCCGTTCTGTGCGGACTGGGCGTGGCCGCGCTGGGGCCGGCCCACGCGGCGGAAGCCAGCGCGACCCCTGACCCCCAGTTGCAGGCGGCCAAGGCCGAGTTCGAGGAAGCGCAGACTCTCTATCTGAGAGAGCTGTGGGACGATGCCGCGGCCAAGTTCCTCTCGGCCTACGATCGCAAACCCTTCAGCTCGTTCCTGTTCAACGCGGCCGTGGCCTTCGAGAAGGCCAGGAAGTTGGACCGGGCCGTCGATTTGTTCCAGCGTTACCTGGACAAGGATCCCCAGGCCGCCGACGCCGCCGACGTCAAGGGGCGCATCGACAGCTTGCGCGCCATCCTGACCCCGGTGGTCGCGACCGAGAAGGCGCCGGCCCCGGCCCCCGTCCTGCCCAAGCTGGCGACCAAGGGGCTGGTGATCATCGACTCGAAGCCGACGGGAGCGTCGATCTACCTGGATGACAAGACCAAGGGTACCTTCGCCACCACGCCCTGGCAGGGCTCGCTGCCCCCCAATCCGGTCAAGGTGATCGTCGAAGCCAAGGGCTTCAAGACGGAAGAGCGCGAGATCACCCCGCGCAACGACAAGATCATCGAGGTGTTCATCTCGCTCTCCGAGCAGCACTTCCTGGGGTGGATCGAGGTTATCGCCAATGTCCCCGGCGCCGACGTGTACATCGATCGGCAGGACATCGGCGCCATCGGCAAGACGCCGTACACCGGTCACCTGAAGCCAGGCAAACACAAGCTGTGGCTCGCCCGCGCCGGGTACCAAACCGCGGAGCAGGAGATCGTGGTCGAGCCCGGAACCGCGGCCACCCACACCATCGCCCTGGCGCCGGTGGAGTGGGCGGTGCTCAAGGCGGGCGGGGCGCAAAGCCAGGGCGCGCAGCTCTTGATCGACGGCAAGCTGGCATGCACGATGCCGTGCGAGCAGAAGGTCGCTCCTGGCGAGCACAAGATCTCGGTGGTGAAGGAGGGCATGGAGCCCTACGACACCAAGATCAATTTCAACCGGGCTGACAGCACCACGGCCGATGTGCAGTTCTCGCCCAAGCCTCCACGCACCAAGGCCTGGACCTACGCGGTGCTGTCCGCGGTGGCGTGGGGCACGGGCATCTACCTGGCGGTGCATGGCAAGGGCATCAAGGACGACATCAACAGCGACATGAAGAACGACAGGAAGCTCATCACCAGCAGCGACCCACGCGCGCGCGACGGACGCTGGTACTACTTGGGGGCCGACGTGGCCTTTGGCGTGGGGGCGGTGACCGCCCTGCTTTCGCTGTGGAACTTCCTGGAATCGGGACCGCCCAGCACGGCCAACGTCAGGAACGTCAACCTGGCGGTTCCGGACAACAGGATCAGCTTGGTCCCCATGGGGATGCCCAATGGCGCCGGCCTGTTCGCGGCGGGGAGGTTCTAAGATGACTCGCCACCGCTTTTCGTTGTTGGCCCTGGTGTTGAGCGCCTGCTCGCCCAACAGTTTCGACGGCACCTTGGATCGCGCGCCCGTGCAGCTCATCGAGCGTCCCGGCGGATTCGGATCCAACGGCGGCCGCGTGCTCTTGCCACTGGCGCCACCGGCGGACAGTCCCAAGGTCGCGGCCCGTTTGCTCTTCGCGGGGACCGAGAAACCTAGTCTGGGCGTGGCGGACTTCGACGGCGACGGCAAGCCGAGCGTCACGGTGGTGAACGAGGACGATCTCGTGGGGCTGGGCCTGGGCTGGGGCATCACCAGCATGGCCTGGCTGGCGGGATCGGGAACACTGGTGCTGGGCGTGGCCGAGCACAACGTGATTCCGAACGAGGTCGTGCCCCTCGGCAAGGTGGCCTTCGCGCGCATGGGCGCCAACCCCGATGGCAAGCTCTCCTTCACGCTTGCCTCTCGGTCCATGGATGGGAATGGCTTGGTGGGCGGGCGCCTGGGTTTGGCGGTGGCGCGTGGCCAGGTCACGCAGCTGGCCAGCGAGGAAGTGGTCGCCGTGGCCGACAACGGTGTCAGGGTGTTCACCCCGGGTGGCGCCGAGTTGGCCTCGGCCATCTGTACCGGCGGGATCGTGACGCCGCCCGATTTGTACCGATCGCTGGCCGTAGCCGATTTCCTCGGGGGAGGGCAGCAAGAGATCGCCATGGGACTGCCGCTGCTCGGCGGCGTGGGGCGTGTTGTGATTCTGCAACACGCGCTCAACCCGGCGGGGACATCTTCGCTTCCTGAACTCTTCTGCGCCCAGGAACTGCGGGCTCCTGACGCTGGCGTGCAGGCCGTCTCGGGGTTCGGCACCTCCCTGGCCGCCGTGCCGGATCAGGACGGCGACGCGAGGTCCGAGCTGTTGGTCGGGGCGCCCCCGGATCGTGCGTATCTGTTCTTCAGCGGTGGCGCCGCGCCGCTGGTCTTCAACAAGGGCGACACCCTGTCGGAGTTCGGCCAGCGCGTGGCCACCGTGGACATCGATCGCGATGGCGCGCCCGAGGTGGCTATCAGCGCGCTACAGGCCAACGCGGGCAAGACCATGCGGGCCGGCGCCGTGTTCTTCTACAAGCTGAACGGCACCCGCGTGGCCGAGCTGTTCGACAGCAATCCCGTGGCCAACAAGGAGTTCTTCGGCATCGGCTTGGCCGACATGGAATTCCACCCCAATCGGGACTGCGGCAAGGGCGTCCCGGTGCACGTTCCCGTGGTGGGCGCCGACAAGGGGATCTTCGCCTTCTTCCGCTTCGCGGGCGGAGGCGCTGATCCGCGTTGCTTTGCCCAATAAGTGCGGCACGATTTCGGGGCGATGGACCTGGCGCTCAAGGTGATGTCTTGCCCCCGAGGGGCCCTTGGTCTGATGGTGCTCATGCTCGTCGGGGTGGCGGGGTGTAAAGAGGACGACGACACCGCAGCGGTCGATGCCGCGGCCGCCTCACCCGACACAAGCCCCGATCCTGACTGGGACAGTGTTCCCGCCGACCAGGATGCGGGTCTCGACGACGCGGGGGACGACGCCATGCCGGCCGAGCCGTTCTGGACCCTCGCCATCATTCCCGACACGCAGGGCTCGTTCGACCTGGCCGAGCCCTACTTCGACTCGCAAACGCGCCGGACCCCCGACAAGCACGCGGTCGAGCGCATCGCTTCCGTTCTCCAT
>CAZHUY010000349.1:3358-5414 GCA_964535465.1 uncultured Myxococcales bacterium | reverse complement strand
GGCGCTGCCGCCCAGGCCAATCCACAAACGAGCCTCGCCCTGAAATTGCAGGAGCAGGTGCCCAAGACCTCGGCTGGACGCGGTCAAGGGATCCAGGCGATCGAGCCCGGCCACCCCGATGACCTGCGCGCTCTCGATGGCCACGGTGCCATCAGGCAGACGCAACACGGGCACCGGACGCACGCGGCCGAAGGGATCGGGCGCGGGCACCCGCTCGAACACCCCGCCCAGTCCATGGTGCAAGCATTCGAGAAAGCCATCGCCGCCGTCGCTGAGGGGAAGCAGCCGGTCACCTGGGACCGCCAGGTGCCGCGCCGTCGCGAGCGGACTCATGGTTCCCTTGAAAGCCGTGGGCGCGACCAGGCGCATGCAAGACCCTGGTGAGCTACGGGCAAACCAGCACCGGCACGGGCTGGTTCCTGTGGGTGGTCGTGCCATCGCCCAGCTGCCCATCTGCGTTGTAGCCCCAACAGGTGATGAGGTCATCCGCGCTGCGCGCGCAGGTCTGGTGCGGACCAACGGAAGCCTGAAGCACCGACGTACCCAACGCGGTCACCTGAACCGGCGTCGGTCGGTCGGTCAGGGTGCCGTCGCCAAGCTTGCCCCGGAAGTTGGTGCCCCAGCACCACAGCGACCCGTCGGTCTTCACGGCACAGGCATGGGTGAGACCAGCGGAGATCTGCGCAACGCCGTCTCCCAGCCCGGATACCGGCACAGGCACCGAGGAACTCGTCAGCGTGCCATTCCCCAGCTGGCCCTCCGAGTTGTCTCCCCAACACCAGACCGATCCGTCCGTCGTGCGCGCGCAGGTGAAGGCCCCTCCGGAGTCCCCCAAATCGCGCCCCCCGAGGACCACCTCCTCGACGTTTCTGTCAAGCGACGGCACCAGCGCCGGCGACTGCCGCCGTTCCTTCGAGCCGTCACCAATCTGCCCGAAGCCGTTCCGTCCCCAGCACCACAAGGACTGATCCGCTTTCACCGCACAAGCGTTCGACTCTCCCACCACGATGTGGGCCACGGAATCGCCCAAGGCGGTCACGGCCGTGGGTTGCAGGCGATCAGAGGTATCTCCGAGGCCGAGCTGTCCGTCGCCATTTCTGCCCCAGCACCAGACGGCCCCGCCTGTGGTCTTCACGCAGGTCTGATGGACCCCGGCGGCGATCTCCTCGGCCGAGTTGCCCAGAGCGGTCACCAGCACCGGGTTGGCCTGGTCAGTGTGGCTGCCATCGCCGAGTTGACCATCGCTGTTCCCACCCCAGCACCACAGTGAGCCGTCGAGCTTCCGCACGCACACATGCCCGCCACCGAGAGCAAAGCGATCGATCTTCTCTCCTTGGGCCGATAGGACCGGTGCTGGTCGGTCAAGATTGGTCCCGTCACCCAGACGGCCGTCTACGTTATCGCCCCAGCACCACAAGGTTGCATCCTGTTTGAGCGCGCAGCCGAATCTGTTGCCGGCTCTCACCGCGACGGCGCGGCAACCCTCTGCCATGGACGCGTCGAGGGTGAAACCAGCACCGTCGACGCTGCCCTGGCCATCTGCCGAACCGTCTTGGCCTTTCATGACCTTGGCGGACGAGTGATGACAACCCAAGACAACCATTGTGCTCAGGACAAGAAGTCTCATACGCATGTCACCTCAGGAACCGAACTTGCGACACGATACCTCAGGTTTGCGTCGCCACGCTGCGCCATTCGGCACCCGACTCCCGTCGGGTAGCCGAAAAGCCCAGCCATCCGAAGCAACATCTGCCCTCGTAGTTCGACTTGACCGGAGGCCACGGATCGCGGCATACCTTGGCCCCTGTTTGGAGAGATGACCGAGTGGCCGAAGGTGCCTGATTCGAAATCAGGTGTACCGAAAGGTACCGTGGGTTCGACTCCCACTCTCTCCTCTATTTTCATGGGCACCCTGAAAGGGTGCCCATACCCTCCCGCGCTCTGGCTACGGTGGGCTAAGCCCACCTCCGCCTACGCAGTCTTGGGCACCCAGGGGGGCTTTGAAAAACTGAATACTTTGGGCGACCGTTTTCGCGCTCTGGCTACGGTGGGCTAA
>CAZHUY010000349.1:0-3258 GCA_964535465.1 uncultured Myxococcales bacterium | reverse complement strand
GCGCTCTGGCTACGGTGGGCTAAGCCCACCTCCGCCTACGCGATCATGGAAACCCGGCCACTCTGACTCCTCATGGTTTTTGATTTCTGCGGGCCAGGGCACTGCTGCCTATCCGTGTTTCGGAGCACCTAGCGTGAATTCACCATGCCGTTTGTCTTGTGGCGCTGAGCTGCGGGTGTTGGGGCGGTTGGCGGCGCCGTTTGTGGCGGCTCAGGTGGGGATGATGGCGCTGGGGGTGGTCGAGGTGCTCATCGCGGGGCGGGCGGGGACGTCGGTGCTGAATGCGGTTGCACTGGGCAATGCCTGGACCCATGGCACCGGGCTGGCCGCCACGGGCGTGGTGCTGGGGGCCGATCCCATCATCAGCCAAGGGTATGGCGCGGGCGACTTCCGCGGCGTGGCCCGGACTTTTCAGCGCGGCATCGTCTTGTCGTTGCTCTTGGGTGTGGTCCTGGGCGGGGCCTGGTTGCTGACCACGCCGGTGCTGCGCCTGACCGGGCAGGACCCGCACATTGCCGCGGATGCGGGGCTGTTCGTGGCGGTGCAGGCGCCCACCGCCTTCGGGTTGCTGCTCTTCACGGTGAATCGCCAGTACTTGGCTGGCCGAGGCGTGATGGCCCCGGCCTTCTGGGTCACCTTGCTGGTCAACATCATCAACGTCTTCGTGACTTGGTGGCTGGTGTTTGGCGGCGCGGGCCTACCCGCGCTTGGGGTTCTCGGCGCGGGGCTGGGGGGCGGCATGACCCGTCTGCTCATGGCGGGATTCCTGCTGCTCGTCACCTTCGGCTTTGGCCTGCACCGTGCGGCCTGGGTGCGCTGGGGGCGCGAGGTGCTGAACCCACGGGCGCTCGGCCACATCTTGCGCCTGGGCCTGCCCATCGGTCTGCAGATGGGGCTGGAGGTGTGGGCCTTCCAACTGACGACCTTGCTCGCCGGTCGCCTCGGTCCCATACCGCTGGGTGGGCACACCATCGTACTCAACCTGACCTCCATGAGCTTCATGTTTCCCTTGGGTATTTCCATGGCGGCCAGCGTGCGCGTGGGCAATCTGGTGGGCGCGGGCGATGTGCGGGGCGCGCGACGGAGTGCCCTCTTGTCGCTGGCCATGAGTGCCGCGGTGATGAGCCTGTTCGCCCTCGCCTTCTACTTCCTGCGCTTCCAGTTGCCCGCCCTGTACGGCGCCGACCCGCAGGTGACCGCCGCGGCGGCCAGCATCCTGCCCATCGCGGCCGCTTTCCAATTGCTGGACGGCACCCAAGTGGTGGCCAGCGGGATCCTGCGCGGCCTGGGGCGCACCCGGCCAGCGGCCTTCGCGAATTTCGTGGGTTACTACCTGCTCGCCCTTCCGCTGGGCTGGTACGCGAGCCTTCGGCACGGCCTCGCCCTGGCGGGACTGTGGTGGGGACTGGCCATCGGCCTGTCCGTGGTGGCCCTGATGCTGCTCACCTTGGTATTGCGTCCCTCGACCTTCGCCGTGAGCCGCACGACCACCTGAACTGAAGCGCACTCTCGTGGGACCCTGGCGGCCCTTTTTCCCGCCCCGTGTGTCGGATCGGGCACACTTGACGGGCATGAGATCCCCATTGAGATCGCTCTGCTGTCTTGCGCTCATCGCTTCGCTACCGGCGTGCCACTCCGAGGGAGGCTCGCCGCTCTACACAAGCACGGGGGGCTTCCCGGGCGGCGGTGGAAGCACCATCGCCACAACCAGGTCAGGCGCTTCGGCGGCCAGCGGAGGCGCAGGCGGCAGCCAGAGCACCATGGGTGGCGCCAGCGCGGGCGGTTCGTCGAGCCGGCCCGCGAGCTCGGGAGGAAAGGCCAGCGGGGGCACCGCCACTGCCGGCGTGGAAACAGGAGGGCAGGCGCACGGAGGCAGCACGACCGGCGGACGAGCGACGACAGGAGGCACGACGACGGCAGGGAGCACCAGCGAGGGCGGGGCGCGCGACGCCGGAGTGGATGGCAGCCCGGTCCTCGATGCCGCGCCGGATGGCACCAAGGTCACGGATGCTGCTGTCGACGGCCCGCGAAGCGACAGCAAGCCCTCGGGGGCGACCTTTCGCAACCCGCTCAACCCCGACCATGGCTCGGATCCCTTCATGATCACCTACCAGGGCCAGTACTACCTGGCCGCCACCACCTGGGGGAAGACCCTGACCATGAAGAAGGGGGCAACCATCGCCGCGCTCAAGGCGGCGACCCCGACCGTGATCTGGCAGGACAGCACCGCCACCCGCTCGGGCAACATGTGGGCGCCCGAGTTCTATCTGCTCGACAACGGCGCCGGCGAACAACGTTGGTACCACTACTACACCGCGGGGGACGGCTCCGACCTCGACACCCAGCGATCGCACGTGCTGGAATCCACGGGCAGCGACCCGATGGGCCCCTACCGCTACAAGGCCCAGCTCCTCAACACCTGGGCCATCGACGGCAGCCTCCTGAAGGCGGACGGCAAGCTCTACTTCATGTACTCGGCGTGGCAGGGCAGCACGCAGAACGTCTGGATCATCGCCATGACCAACCCGTGGACGGTCACCGGCCAGCGGACCTTGCTCACGTCACCCACCTACGCCTGGGAGAAGGAGGGCAGCGCTCAGGTCAACGAGGGACCGGTGGCGCTCTACCACGGGGGCCGCACCTTCGTGACCTACTCGGCCAGCCAGTGCGCCTCGCCCGGCTACAAGCTCGGCATGCTCGAGCTGATCGGCGCCAACCCCATGGCGGCGGCCTCGTGGCGCAAGAGCGCGACTCCCGTGTTCCAGGCCGCCGGCAGCGCCTACGGCGCCGGCCACAACGGCTTCTTCGTTTCACCCGACGGCAGCGAAGACTGGATCGTCTATCACGCCACCACCAACGCCGAAGGAAGCTGCTGGACGGACCGCACCACCCGCATCCAAAAATTCTCCTGGAAGGCCGACGGCACACCGGACTTCGGCGCGCCCTTACCCACCACCACCGATATCCCGGTGCCCTCGGGCGAGTAGCGCCCGCCCGCGCGCGAGGAGGGGCCGGCCGTGGGACCGCGGCCCGTCGCTATTGTCCGCTCTCCAACTCGTTGATACGTTTTTGCACGTCGGCGCGGTTGGGGGCGTTGGGGGCATTGCGCAGGTAGCTCTTGTAGAAGCGCACGGCCTCCTTGTCGTGGCCCATCTTGCGGTGGCACTGGCCGATGTTGAAGAGGAAGGCCGGATCAGGGACCTCCATGTACGCCGCCTCGTACTCGGTCAACGCCTCTTGGTAGTGACCCAGCTCGTA
>CAZHUY010000348.1:0-5495 GCA_964535465.1 uncultured Myxococcales bacterium | reverse complement strand
CTAGCGACGCACGGGCGGCTCGATGCTGTCCTGCTTGCGCTGCCGGTTGGCGCGCAGATCGGCCAACGCCTGATCGCTCTCCGCGGATCGTGACGGCTGATTCTCCAACGCTGCGATCGCTTTATCCAGCACAGCGATGTCGGCGATCACACGCGCGCGCAAGGCCGCGTACATTTCGCCGAATTGCGAATGAAAAGCTTGCAGCTCATCGCCCTTCCGTAGCTGGCGCAGGACAGGTGGCAGGCGATCATCACGCACGTTCGAACATGTCATGGCGATGTTGTGCAGCGGACCCGCCACCTTGTGGGTCATCCAGATTCCGACGGCCGCGATGGACAACACCAACACCAACCCGAAGCCGGCCATGCCCCACAGCACGATGCGATCGTTGGCCTGAAACTGCGAGAGCAACTCCGCACCGGTCGCCGGATCCGCCTGCACCGTCATCAAGACGATACGCGATGACTCTTGCGTGGCCTGGTACACCTTGTAGCCGAGAATGCTGGTGAGAAGCACAGCCACCAAGATGATGAAGGCGGTGTAGCGAAGCTGCAGCCCCACGTCGAGCAAGTAGTTGCGCAACTTGCGCTTGTGGGGGAACCGCGGTTTTTCTGAGGTCTCGGTTTGATTGGTCATGCTCATCTCTCTCCTCCCGGATCCCGCTAGCCACCCTGAGAACGAAAGAACTCCATCAGACTTTCGCCCAACTGCCCCGCCGTTGCCTCGATACATTCTCGACGAGCGGTCACCTTGTCGCTGTCACGCCGCCCGGCCTGCACCGCCGCACCCGCGCTGGTCCACAGGATAATGCTCTTCGAGGGCCAGCGCGCCACCATCAATTTGATCTCACAGCTCGTCTCTCCCTCGCCAAACGCCTCCTCCAAGCGAGAGACGTTGCCGTCGACGAGAAACCCGACCGTTTGACTCTTACCGTGTCCCTTGGTCGGCCCCTCGGCTTTGAAGGTCACGTGAGGCAATTTCTGCAGAGACTGTTTCAGCGATGCCTGCAGCAGTCCCAAGATGCTGGAGTCGGCCAATCTCACACCGCCGGTAAATGGCCCGACGGTGACGAAGACCTTTCGATCCGTCTTCTCCCGATCCTCGAGATTCGATAGGGCGAGCTTGGCCTGAGTGGTGACGAATGACTCCCGCTCACGTTGGAGCAAGGCCCGCAAAGCCCCCTTGGCCGCGGGCCCACCCAGCTTGCCCAAGGATTGGGCCGCCATGGCCCGCACCGACTTGTTCTCGTCGTTGAGCGCCCTGATGAGCGCGTCCATGCCCGCCTTGTCGCCCAGCTTGCCCAGCAGCAAGGCGGCTTGAATCCTAACCTTGTAGCTGGGATCGATAAGCAGGGATCGCGAGAGGTCCTCGACCTTCCCCGCCCAGACCGCGGGCGCGATGAGCAAGACAGCCGCCATCAGGGCTCCGACGATCCAAGGATGTCGCCAATTTCTGTTCGTCAGGCTTGTCATCCTATCGTGCGCTGCCTGGAGGGAGGTCCGCTGGAGGGAATCTCAATCACGAATGCCGAGCCGCCATGGGGAATGTCTTCGAGCCAGATAGAACCGCCGTGGACATCGACGATCGCCTTGGACAACGCCAGGCCCAATCCATGTCCCACAGGGACCTGCTTGCCGTTCTGGAAATAGGGCTCGAAGACCCGATGACGTTGGTCCTCGGGAACGCGTTCGTGATCTCCCGAAACGCTGGCATGGTTCAAGCCGCCGGCGCAGGACAGACGGATGCGGCACTGACGATTGCCAGGCTGTCGCAAGACGTGTGCGATCAAGTTCACCATGGCTTCGGCCAAGTAATCAGAATCGCCTTGAACCGGCTGCAGACTCGAGACGGCCTCGATGACGATGCTCTTCCCGCGCGCGATGGCAGATGCCTCCACCGCTTTCTTTGCCTTCTCGGCCAAGTCCGACAGGAAGACCTGTTCCTCGCGTAGGGTGACCCGGTCCGATTCGAAGCGCTCGAAATCCAGGACCGTGCGCAAGCCTCGCGACATGTCCCGAAAGAGCGCCCGGCAGTCCAAGATGCATTCATCCACTTCTGACTCGGAGGATGCCCGACCTCTCGGCGCCAGCTCTTGCGCCAAAAACTCGAAATTGGCCTGCGCGGCCCCGATGGAGTTCTGAAGGTCATGTATCAAGCCACCCACCCAACGCCGCCGCGCGACGATCGAAGCCACCTGCGAGAGGCGCTTCTTCTCCTCGCGCCGATAGATCACCTGTGTACGCAGCAGGGCCCACAAGCGAGCGCGCACCTCCTCCGTGCTGGAAGAAGGCGTGAACACCGCATCCGCCCCCGCGCTCACCGCCTGAAGGTAGGTAGACTCACCGGCTTTGGCGTCCGTCCACATGATGACCGGGACGAAATGCGTACGGGCGTTGCCCTTGAGGCGGGCGCACAAGTCCACCCCCCACACCTCGTTGGCGCGAGCCTCCATCATGATCAGATTCGGGCGGTGCAGGAGCACTTCTTCGAAGGCCACCTCGGGGCTGCCCACCACTTGCACGTTCATGCCCTCGCCCTTCAGGACCTGGACCATTGGGCGAGCCGCCAAACGGGTCGACGCCACCACGATCCCCTCCACCTGCCCAGGGGATGGCAATACGTCGTGTCGAGTCGTCCTTTGGCTGGAAAGCATGAGACGAAGGGCCCCGCGCCGGGAATCAATGTATCAGGGTTCGATCGTTCTCACAACGCTTAGCAGTACAGGAAGATCACCTGGAACGAGGTTCCCCCGACCCCCTGCCCGGCCCGCCTGCACATGTCGCACATGTAGGTTTCTTGACTTCATGGTGGGACATGGCACTGTGTCACTCATGAGACACCGTGATCACGACGTGCAACCCCGCCCCGTCTTCCCCGAGAAACGGCAGCATCTGCGCTTCGACAAGGTCTTTCCCGTGCGAGTCGAGTCGGTGTTGTTCGGCGAGTTGGATTGCGTGGCTCGCAACGTCTCGGCAGGAGGCATCTTCATCGAGATGCCCGAACCCCTGCCCCTGGGATCGCAGATACGCGTCTCCTTCTCCAGCGCCGACAGCACGGCCGAGATCGTGGCCCTGGGGGAGGTCAAGAATCACTACTTCATGAACTTCGCCAACGGAGGCGCCACCCAGTCGGTCTCCGGCATGGCGGTTCGTTTCTACGCCTTCGAAAACGAATCCCAACGCGTCCTGGACGAATGCCTGAACCGTTTTCGCGTGATCAACTGATCCCGGGCGTCATTCGGCCGGTTGCGAGCGTACCACCACGGGCTCTTCGAGCGTGACCGTGGTGTCGGGATCGATGGGGACCTCGACGTCACGTGGGCCCTGAGCGATGGTCAAGGTTCGCGAGCCTTCGCGCACGCTGAGTTCGTAGCGGCCTGGCAAGACCCCCGTGACCGTGAAGCGCCCGTTCTCGTCCAAGGCCCCGACCGCGGGCCGTGGAAAGGCCAACGAAGGGGCACGCCCCAAAAGCAGAGCTCGGGTGCCCGGAGACAGACGGTAGCCGGAGCGCGAAACCACCTGACCGGTGACCCGAGCCCCCCTGTGCTCGAGCCGGAACTCGACCTTGACCTCGCCCTGGTCCTCCAATTCGATCTTCTCGGGCGGATAGGCCAACATGTCACCCCGTCGCGCCCACAAGTAATAGGGGCCGGGGACGAAGTGATCCTGCGCGAAGTTGCCCTCCGCATCGGTGGTCCAGAAGACCGGCAAGATCGGCGAGCCGGGAACATCGGAGAGGACAGCCGCGACCGTGGCATTGGGCTCGGGCGTTCCGTCCGCGTTGAGGACCACGCCACGAATCACCGTTTTCTGCGTCAGCTTGACGGTCACGCGGGTTGCGGGAGCGGTGAAGGTGTTCTTGGTGCTCGCGGCCTGCCAACCGAATTTGGAGATACGCAACGAATAGCGACGCGACTCCAGGCCACCCAAGACGAAGCTGCCATCGGCAGCCGAGCGGGTTTCGCTGATGTCGATGGCGTCCTCGGGCGTGCGAACCGCCTGCACGAGCACATCCTCCACCGGGGCGCCTGTCTCGGCGTCGACCACCCGACCGCGCGCCACCGCCTCGGGCGCCAGGCGGAACGTGCGCGGAGGCAAGGCTCCGGAAGGCGTCAGCTTGTCGGGGCCCAGGCGCTCGACGATTTCGCTGGCGAGGCCGGGCCGTCGCAGGCGAAGCGCATAGGTCCAGGGACCGCTGCGCAGATGGAGCTTGAAGGTTCCATCCTTGACCGAGACCTCCTCGCCCAGCGAGGTGTACTGCGTGCCCCAGACCACCCAGATGTCGACGTGCACGCCCTCGAGCCTGTGGCCTGCCTCGTCCGTCACACGCCCAGGAAGAATCAGCTCGGGCCGATCCGCCGTATCGCGATTGAAGACCGCCCGGCGAAAGGCCATTTCGGACTCGAGAACGCAGTGCTCACCCGGACTCCAGGGCAGCGCGCAGGGCGGGGTCAGACTCGAACAAAACTCCACGCATTCCTCGGGATCGTTGGGGTCGCATATGCGCGGTCGAGACTGGGAGGATTCGAGGAAGGCGCTCCCCCCTTCGCGCCCCGCACAGTACAGACAGGCATCGGGCTGTTCGACGCAGAGCACGCCGGGCAAGGGGGTCAAGGCGATATCCGCCGGCGGCTGCCGGGCCACCCTGGGTGAGCGCTTGCAGGCCGACATCGCCAGGGGCAGACAGGCGGCCAGGCAAAGCGCCAGAACCCAGGAGCCTGCCAGACGGGATGAGCGGGGAGAAGCCACGAGGCAAGAGTATCGGATCGCGGGCTCTCGGCAAGCGCGCGGATTGGTGTAGAAGACGGCCAGGAGCTAAGACTTGACCCGCGGCAGACTTCTGGTTCTTGAAGGCATCGATGGTTCGGGCACGACCACCCAGACGGAGAGGCTGGTGGCCTATCTGCGCCACAATGGACGCAAGGCCATGGCCACGCGCGAGCCCAGCGCGGGCCCCGTCGGACGTCTCCTGCGCGAGATTCTCCTCGGGCAACACCGCATCCCGCACGACGCGCCCATGGAGGGTCGAACCATGGCCCTGCTGTTCGCGGCCGACCGGTTGGACCACCTGCAACGCGAGATCGATCCTTTGTTGAATGAGGGCGTGGACGTGGTGACGGACCGCTATCTGATGTCTTCGTTGGCCTACCAGGCCGAGGAGGCCGACCGTGAATGGGTGGCCACCCTGGCGCGTGGGGTTCGCGTCCCGGATCTGACGATTCTGCTGGATATCCCCGTCGAGCTGGCGGCCCAGCGGCGCGCCCTGGCCGGTCGGCCGGTGGAGCGCTACGACGCCGACTCGTACCTGGCCCGGGTGGCGGACAACTACCGGCGTTTGGCCCATGCCGACGCCAGCGCCGTCATCCTCGATGGCTCGGCGGAACGCGAGCAGGTCGCGGCCGCAATCGTCGCCACGGTGCAAGCGCGCCTCGCATCGAACACCTAAATCATCGTTCATGATTCTGGAACACCCGGGCTCAAGCGGCGGCTCGAAGC
>CAZHUY010000347.1:0-5505 GCA_964535465.1 uncultured Myxococcales bacterium | reverse complement strand
GAGCCGCCGCTTGAGCCCGGGTGTTCCAGAATCATGAACGATGATTTAGCTCAGTTTGCGCAGGTCAGCCCAGGGCCCTTGCTGCCGAGGACGTTGTTGGCGTAGGTCGTGTTGGTGTCGACCGTGATAATGGCCGCGTTCTGTCCCGCGGACGCGCAGGGCACATAGATGCCCCACCCCAAGCTGTCGCCGAAGCTGGAGTGGTCGACCGCCAGTTGCACGTTGGCAGCGCTGCTCTCGACCGTCACGTTACCTCGGCTGTCGCCGTTGTTGGTGCCGCCATAGCGGAAGTCGGCATAGCTGATACTGGCCTTGCCGGAACTCCAGAGCTGCAATCCCGCCCAGCTACCGGACGTGGGCGTGCTGGACAGCGAGGTGAGCGTGACCCGCGCCAGCGAGGTGCCCGCGATCGTGATCTTTCCGGGCGCCGACCTGCCCACCTGCACGGCTGCGTTCGAGGCGAATCTCAGGTTCATTCCGGACCCCACGGTCAGCACCGGGTTCCCCGCCCCCTCGATCACCAGCTCCTCGGTGATGGCCACGGGCAGGCCTGGGTTGGTCCAGTTCATGCTGGCGTCGACGGTTCCCCCCATGATCTCGATGGCGCTACCCGAAGGATAGGTATTGCCCGCACCGATGCCGCCGAAGGAGGCGGCGTAGACCGAGATGGGATAGCGCCCCTCGGGCACATCCACGAAGGTCGAATTGGTGATCGCGATGTTGGATCGCGCGCCGAGGGCCAGGATGCCGCTCGCGCCGTCGCCCACCTTGTCTATGGTGACGCGGTCGACGGTCAGCACGTTCGCGGGCAACTCGAGGTCGCCAACCAGGGCGCCGTCACGATTCTGTCCCGCGGCCGTGATGTGGGCGTAAGTGATCTTGCTGCCGCTGGCGGTGCCGGCGCCGAACGCCAAGCCACGCCAGAACCCTGACGTCGGCTGCGCCTCCTGCGAGGTGAGGGTGATGACCGCGGACGAGCTTCCCGCCGCGATCAGCCTGCCTGGTCCCAACACGCCCACGGAGAGGATGCCGCCGTTGCTGAACTTCACGGTGACACCCGGCTCGATGGTCAAGACGCCGTCGCCGTAGACCGAGATCGAGCTGACGAGGTAGGGACTGCAGGCTCTGCTCAAAGTCAGGCCTCCGGGATAGGCGCTCGACGTCACGGCGCCGCCATTAAAGGAACAACCGCCCCCGATGGGGCCTGCGTCGGCGCTGGCACCCGCGTCGCGCGACATCCCGGCATCCGGACCGGGCGTATAGGTCGCCCCGCCGGAGACCATGCCCGTTCCCCCGCCCCGTCCACCCAGACCGGTCATGCCACCCGCGCCGGATTTCCCGCTTCCGGCTCCGCCGGCCGCCGTAGAACCGGCGCGACCGCTCGAGCTGGGAATCGCGCCGGAAAAACCGGCGCCCGAGCTGCTGGAACTGAGAGTCGCTCCGCCAAGCGCGGCGGAGGAACCGCCCTTGCTGCTGGCGCTGAAGGAACTGCTCGCCCCCGCCGAGGCGCCACCGGAGCGGCTGGCGGCCGATGAGCTCGACCCCCCAGCGCGAGCACCACCATTCGAGGTCTGATCGTTTGAAGCCGACTTGGAGCTGGATGAGCCCCCCACCACGATGCCGGGACTGCTGTACGAGCCACCCCCGCTGGGATAGCCGCTGCCCCCGGACAGGCCCCCCGCGGCCGCGCCACCGTTCATGGTCTCGGAGTCCGAGCTCGACGAGGCGGAGCTGCACGCGCCCGCCAACAGGGTCGCCAGCCACAGGGTCCAACGCCTTGCACGAGCCGCTCCCGCTGCCGGCGAGCGGCCCTCGGGCGCAGGATGGCGTGCTTGGCTCATGACTTGATATTACCCACAGCCTGGAGGCTCACGCCAGATCAGCCGAGGCAAAGCCCAGACCGCGGGTGCGTTCGATCACTGATGCTTCATGACGCGTGATCGTCCGTGATTTCCCGCACATGGAGAGCATTCAGCCCCGCCGACCCTCTCTTCAGATGTGCAGCAAACGCGCCCTTGCGCGCTCGGCCTCGGCCATGCGACCGGGCTCGCCGACGTGTCGGCAGCGCCAGAGCAGATTATGAGGGGTCACGGTGGGCGCGACGAAGGCCACCACGGTGGTCTGCCATCCGGCGGCCTCGAGGCGCAGGGTCCGTTCCGCGTCCACGATGGATTGAATGAAACGGCGACGCACCTCCGCCTGGCGGGGCATGGCCAAGGCCTCCGCGTGACGCTCGGCCAGCGCGGCCGCGGCCACCTTTCGAGAGGTGCAACAAGGCACCAACAGGAGATCGCGGGCCTGCACGTCGATGGCTCGATCGATGATCAGGTCCGAGGCCGGGCCGCAAGCGTGCAGGGCCAGCACCAGGTCGGGCCGCGCGGGCCAGGCCTGGGCGTCGCCCACGTCGGCCTGAGCAATGGCGACCTCGACCCCAGGGGCCCGCAGGCACGCCACGGCCTGTCGACAAGCGACCACGCGACGAGCATCCCGTTCGATGATGTGCACGCGGCCGGGCCGGCCCATGGGCGCGAGAACCAACTCGGCGGCCAACAGCCCCACCACCGACTTGCCCGCAGCCGCGTCCACCATGACCAGCTTCGTCCGGCGTGAACGACGGGCCACCGCGGCCGCGATCTCCGCCAACAGGCCCTGCATCTCTTGCACCTTGCGACGATCCTCATCACGCAATCCCGTGTCGGGCGCGCCGATGAACAGGCGGTGTAAGACCCCATCGATCCGATCCTGGTCGAAGACCATGCCGGCGGGTGGGCTCATGTCAGCGCCGGGCGGCATGGGCCAGGCCCGCCGGGGTCTCGCGCCGGCCAGCATGAACCAGAGTGGCCGGGGTTTCGCCCTCGCGCGCCCGCGCATCGACGTACAAACGAGCCACGGCCAGAGCCGGCACGGGGAAGATCGCCAACATCAAAGCGTCACCCGACAGCAAGCGCAGGAAGACGTGGATGCGGCGGGTGCCCTCGGGCATCAACGCGCCGGCCAGCAAGTAGGCCGCGGCCCCGGCCGCGCAGGCCACCAGGATCACCACCACCACGCGCACGGCTTCCGCCCGCACCAACCCAAGGCTGCGCGCGAAGACCGCCCGGCCCGATGAGTGTTCGAAGATCACGATGGCCGGCACGAACAAGAAGAGGGCCGCCGCCAGCATGCCCGGCACCATGAAGAGCGCGCACCCCACGGCCACGATCAGCGCCGCGGGCAACAGACTGGAGGCGAGCGACAGCCGGCGACGCCACAGACGGTTCAAAATCTCGAAGACGCTCAGCCATCGCGACATCGCGGTCTGCTCGACGAAGAGCATGGCCACGGCGCCGAAGCCCAGCGGGATGGCCAGTCCGAGCATGAAGACCCCGGTGAGCAGAGCCGCGCCCACCCAGCGCGCCGTTCGCACGAACTCACTCGGCGCCTCCACGGGCGGCTGATTGGCCTGGACGACGTCCACGGTCTCCAGTGCCGCCAGCTCGGCCAGGGCAGCCTTGTCGACCTGGCCCTGGGCCTTGCTGGCTTGCGCCCTGCGGGTCAGGTCCTCCCGGACGCGCGACAGATCCAACGTGGTGGCGATCGCCCCCGCCGATCCGGTGCTGGCTGCCACCAGGCACGATTTGGTGGCCAGCGTGGGCAGAAGCACGATCGTCATCAGCAGGGCAAAGGCACGGACGTTCTTGCCGTAGAACTTGGCGGAATCGACCAACAGACGCGTGGCCGATCGCGCGTCGGCCAGGGCTCGCATCAGCCATGAAGCGCGGCGCAGGGCCACGCCCCCCCGCTTGCCGGACGCCTCGGCGCGTGGCTTGGGCGCGGACAGCTGGGCGGGGCTCTCGTGTGCCTCCAGCGCGGACGCAGGCGCATCGTGCTTCTCGGATTGCTGGCGCGATGCGATGAGCAAGGCCACAGGCGCGGCGTCGACAGGGGTGAGGTCGCCCAGATCGAATCTGACCGTGGCAGGGTCGGTCTGAGAGGAGGGGATCTCCGGCGCGACGGGCGCACGAGCTGGCGCGACCGGCGGGGCCGGCACGAGGGGCGCCGTCACGAGGGGCGCCTCCTGCAACAGGATGGTGCGGCTCTGCTTGCCCGGCCCTTCCATGGTCAGCGTGGGTTGTTGATCGTCCGGCGAGGGCGACGGAGACGTCGAGCGAACCTCGCCCGCCGGCGCCGCGGAAGGCTCGTCCACGACCAGAGGGATTTCGCTGGGCACTTCCGAGGCGGAGGAGACCAAGGGCGTGGCGCCCGCGGGCTCGGATGCTGGCGGCGCGGCGAGGCCCGGCGATGCGGGTGGAGAGGCGGTGGGGGCGCGAACCCCGGGGGAAACCATGCGCGGCACAGCGGGAGCCGCCGGGACCGCCGCGGGCGTGCTCCGAGGCGCAGGTACCGTTCCGGACGAAGGGGCCGCGAGGGGCGGAGGCCCGGACATGAATAGCGTCTTGGCGAAGGTCGGCTTCTTGGGTTCCGAGGGCGCAGAGGCGGGCGAAGCGGAAGCCGGCGCGGAGGGACGGGCCGGAGGGGCGGAGGCCGGCGCGGAGGGACGGGCCGGAGGGGCGGAGGCCGGCGCGGAGGGACGGGCCGGAGGGGCGGACGGACTCACCGGGACGGAACGGGAGGGCACTGGCGCGGCCGCCGGTCTTGCGCCAAGCGGAGGATCGGTCTTGCGCGCGACCTCGCCGGGCTTGGCCCCCTCCGCAGGCTTGCCGAAACGAACAGGCATGGGCAGCGGCGGGGGAGCGGCCATGCCAAAGATGGTCTTGCTGGGACTCGCGTTCGCCGGCCCCGCGTCCACGGGCTTGCCCGTGGCGGGACAGGTCCGCGTCTCGGGCCTGTGCTGTTTACCGCAGTGAGGACAGGGCTTGGAATTCACGCGCACACTCGACGGTGAAGCGCCATTATAACGTGGGGCCCATCGGGAGCGCGAGAACAACGGTCCGCCCCGGCCTTTGCCGCGTCTGCGGCGACGTGGCATCCTGTGGCCGATGTCGGACCCTCAGGAATCCGTGGCCCCCTCTTCCGGCGCGCCTCGTGCGGAGACCGTCTCGACGCCTCAGGTGTTCGAACGCGACATCGCCGCGGTTCGCGAGCTGTGCGATGCCCGCCAGGCCCTGTGCGCCGAGATCGGCAAGCGCATCATCGGCCAACAGGAGGTCATCGAGCACCTGCTCATCGCGCTGTTCTCGCGCGGCCACTGCCTGTTCGTGGGCGTGCCCGGCTTGGCCAAGACCCTGCTCATCCAGACCCTGGCCGACGTGCTCGATCTCTCCTTTGGTCGTATCCAGTTCACGCCTGACCTGATGCCGTCGGACATCACCGGTTCGGACGTACTGGAAGAGGATCGCACCACCGGTCGCCGCGTGTTTCGCTTCGTGCGCGGGCCCGTCTTCGCCAACGTCATCCTGGCCGACGAGATCAACCGCACCCCACCCAAGACCCAGGCCGCGCTGCTGCAATCGATGCAGGAGTACAGGGTCTTCTGTGGAAATGGCAATGGCAAACTCTTTCCAT
>CAZHUY010000346.1:5030-5547 GCA_964535465.1 uncultured Myxococcales bacterium | reverse complement strand
CGTATCCAACGAGAGCGATGTAATGAGCCGGATGCCTAAGACAAGCCTGAATCGTGTGCTTCCCGGTGACAACCCGATCGCGAATTGATTCAAAGCTCAGACCAAAAAGCAATTCCGACTTCACACCAAACAGGGCCTCGGACGCCAGTGGATAATACTGAGGGATCTCATTCTTCGGAGTTTTGGCAAGAACGCCCATCGAATAGTCCCGTACCTTTTTGAAGTTTTCGAAGTTCCGATAGTCGTTGAAGAATAGGGTGACCAAGTCTTCGGGCTGAAACTCGAAAGAGCCGAGCTTCGTTGGGCCGGTCGAACGTCCAAGTGCGCCGACGCAGTTGACCATGCTTGAGGGACCGCAGGTCGTGAGCCAGCGCTCACCGTAACGAGTTTTGAGATACTCTTCGAAGGCGTTGTTCGTCTGCTTGCAGTAGTACGAACGATCGCCGAGCTTGGGGGCGCCCCGCCTCATGGGGTCATCCCCTTGCCAATAAGCCACCCAGCGGCACCGATCGCCCCA
>CAZHUY010000346.1:0-5020 GCA_964535465.1 uncultured Myxococcales bacterium | reverse complement strand
GAGACCCCCAAACACCTTCAGGAAAATGTCGTCCCAGCGCGATGCTATTCGATTTGCCCGAGCGTTTGACATGGCAGTCACTTGGGCTGTCAGTGACGTTATCATCCCACGCAGCTCTGACATCACGTCGCGCACGGTGGCCTTGAGCTCACTGACCGCCGCCTCGCGGTGTTCGTCCTTCGTGATGAGCTCTCGGATAGACGCCTCGTGACCGCTTGTTGCGCGGTAGAGCTCCGCGATGTCTTCCCGGTGCCTGTCTATGTCCCGTTGCATTCCCTCGTGAAGCTCGCAAGCCATCGATTCCTCCTACAGCTTCCAATACCAAAGTGTCGTCGACCCGGCGACAACATCGGTGAACACCCAATCACCATTTCCATCAGATGTAACAACAAGGGGAGTTTGATTATTTTCGATCTTGAAGAGAATGGTTCCTTTGTAAGAAACATTCACGGCTCCTGCCGCCATGTACACACACCAGATACCAGCAGAGGGCGGAGTGAACGAGTTACCGTTGATAACCGTAGATGCAGGAGAACCGTTACCAAAACTGACGAATGTTGATCCCATCCTGACAGGGCCGTTGAAGTTGCCATTTATGTTCCCACTACTTTCACGGACAACGACTGTATTGGCAACCGCCTCGACCGAAGGAACCCTACGCTGTCCGCCACTCATCCGAATGGCCTGAGCTTCGTAGGCAGTGCCGTCCACATCGCAGTGGAGCCGAGGCCGGCCTCCAAGTCCGCCAGGAACATCATACACCGCAACGCAGCTCGCACACGCAGCACCAAGAGCCGCCATCGCAGCGAAGGATCCAGCCGGAACGTTGTCCGTGTTGGCCAACCCAAGAAGCCAGCTCGAACCGTTGGCGTTCCCTTCGATGTCGCCAGGGAGCTTTCCAGCGTTGGAAGGTCCATTCGCGCGCACCGGAATCGTGTTGGCTCCCATATTCGGATCGACCGAGTAGCCAGACAACGACTGCGCCGCGAGTCCCGTGATTCTTGTCCACACGTTGTTGTTGTAGACAAAGATCGCAGACGTCTGTGCAGCGACCTGCTCCTGTGGATCCATCCCCGTATAGAGTGTCACAAGTGCAATCTGATCCGACTTGTTGTCGATGATGGCGACAGCTCCATTCAAGGGCGGCGGTGTGGCCGCGATGTCAAACGCCATGGAAGCCTCAGCAGTCGTGGTCAACTGGTGGTAGGAGACCCCCGCTAGCTGCATACTCGTCGGGGCGGCAGGATAGGTCGTCCATTCATGGACCCGCGGGTGGATTGTGGCCGGCTGCCATCCTTCAAGCGAACCTGCTCCGTTCGTCTGGACGTGCATCACACGACTATTGGCTTGGAACCAGATCTTCCCGTCATGGATGTTCGTGATGTCGGAGGCCAGGTTGGCGCTCTCGAGGTTGGTCGGTGAGTTGACCGACATAAAGGCCCGAGCAGATCCCTTCTTGTGGACGGCCTGGTTGGCGATTGTTCCTGAGTTGGCCATGTCGAACTCGTGGTCACGTCCGATACGCTCACGGACTCCCTGCTTGAGGGCCAGGATCTCAGCATAACCGTTTCCGATGTTGTCGGTAGCCACGGGGCTCCCGTCGAAAGTTCCATTCCAGGTAACACCGTAGGCCATGTTCTACCTCCCATTCGGCCACAGCTTCATTTGGCCGGGCGTTAAGCGATCCTGCATATCTTCCTCAGTCTGCGTTCGCAGGAGAACGTCATCCAAGTCCTTCTTCGTGCTGTAAGCCGAATTATTCTCTCCCATGCGCCGCAGCCCCCACCAAATCATCCACAGCCGGATCGCTTCATGGAACTGAATCGGCAGTTCTGGCTCGACTACGTTGACGTCGTCAGCATATCCTATTTGACGTGGTCCTCGCAAGAACCGAACGAAGTATCCTCGAATATCTGTAGGCCACACGTCGAAGCGGAGGCCGAGCGCCTTCTTATAGAACGAAGCGGGAGTTCCTATTGCGGGGGTCTGCCCGAGGAGGTGGTCATACTTCACTTCGTACTCGAGTTGAGTTCCGGTCGAGGCGTCGATCACATCAATGATCTCGAGAGGGCGGCCGTTTCGATAATCGAAGGGAATGTCGAGCGAGGTGATGGGCTGGAAGTTGAAGTCCACGTTCGCAAATGAGTAGTCCCTCTTGTGGAGGAAGAAGTCGGCTCCAACGACGGCGGATCCGACCGAAGCCACAAGTAGGTAGTTCATGCCGACCGCGGTCCACGAACGGATGACGAGAAGATTCGCGTTCGTTGACTCCTGCCTGATCATGCAGTCCTTGTAGGCGTCGGGCGTCGGATCGACCGGATAAGCCGGATCGGTTGAGATGTATTGAAAAATGTTTCCCGAGATGTTCGTCACCTCAATCGGTCGAAGGTGCGACTGGAACGTCGCGACTTCCTCGAGCGAGCGAAAGCGAATCATCTTGTTGTTGGGGAACTTCCAACAAGCGATTGCGAGACAAGCGTTGTTGAGGGCGTCGACGTAGAGGCGCCAGTTGCGATAATACTCAGAGTTCGTGGCCGCGTCCTGATCGGGCGTGTCCTTGTCGGCAGCTTCGTTCCAATACTGAAGATCGCTCGGCTCGCCAAGCGCTTCGTGGACTCCTCGAACCACTTGAAGTATGTTCATCGTTGATCCTCCGCGCAGCCGTTGCGATTGCAGTACCACTTGCCGCGTATCTTCGTCATCTCAGAGATCGGGAACTGGCTCTCGCATGAAACGCAGATTGCTCCCTTTCCCTTTCCAGCTTTAATTCCACCCATCGTCGACTCCACCATCATCCACGCAACGTAGCCGGCGGGAGGAGTTCCCTCCGTCTCAAGCCAAACAACCTCACTCGGGAGCGGCTCATAGATTGGGTACTCCTCGAATCGACGAAGCGTGTCGGAGATGTAGGCGTATTCATAAACCTCGACCCAGTTCTCAACACGGGCGATCCGACGTACTTGGACAAGACGCTGCAGACTTGAAGAAGTGGTAAATGTTCTTCGGTACGTCCCCTCACCCGGAAGCGGAACGTACTGAGTAACCCCAGGAGCTCCGATGGCGACTCCAACGGTTGCCCCAGGATCCTCAGCGGCGGCGTCGGCACTGGCGGCGAGGGAGTTCCCCGACTCCACCTGCGCCGTCCCAAGCTCTGAGGCATTGCCTGTCTCTAGATTTGCCAGCCATTCGCCGGTAGGCTCTGCCATTTACGCCTCGTCTACGATCACCGCATCGAACTGATTGCAGGTCCAAGGAGTTCCCGCGACGAGGGCCTTGTTGGAAGCGAGCGCATGGACCGCCTGAAGGAAGGAGTTCGCACTGTTGCCGTAGGCCACGAAGGCCGCGTTGCCACCACCCGTGTTCACAACACCGTCAGTGACCGCGCTGATGTGGACCTTGCGGGCGTTCCCTGTCCCAGCTTCGGCCGCGGAAACCGTGGGAGAGTCCTTGTATCCGACCATGTAGGTCGTAGAAGCCTGGGCGTAGTTGGTCGGAGCCGCGTTGCACAGGAACATTCGGTCGGTATTGGAAACGAACGGAGCGAGCAGCGCGTCTTTGATCTCAGTAGCAAGCATGGTTACCTCCAAAAAGGGGAGGGCCCTTTCGGACCCTCCCACGGTTCTGTGTCCTTCGATCAGGCCCCGGGGGAGCCGTAGACACCGCGCCAGTTGAAGACGCCGACCGCGAAGCGGGTGACGCACTTGAACAGGCGATTGCCGGTCTGGGGATCATCCCAGGAAACGATGGAAGGTTTCTTCTTCCAGTAGAACCTGAAGTCGTGATCGGGGGAGAGCAGGAACCAGGAGTCCGCGTCGGTGATGTACCGGCTGGCGAACACGGTCCAGTCGCTCACGAGACCGTTCTTCGGATTCAGGTAGTTCGGAATATCGGTGCGGCCGCCGAAGGCAAAGCCTGTCGTGGCCGAGACGGTCCCAACGCCGGTATCCAAGTTCGCGGTCGACCAGAGGCGCCCCGTCGCGTCCACGAGCGTGTTGGCGTTCACCCTGTTCGTGGTGTTGACCAGCAGCTTGTTGGGCGTCATCTTGATGGGGTTGCCTGCCTCGTCCTCGAGGGTGTCGTAGAAGTCGAAGGCGGCCTGAAGCGACACCTGGGTGAGGTCGGCAGCGCCGACGTTGGAGAACGCAGTTCCACTCTTGAGCGTGGTATGCGAGCCGAACACCTCGACGCCGTCCCACGCCGTGACACCACCTCCGCTGAACCCATTGTTGAACAGGTTGAAGAAGTTGGTTTCGAAGCAGTAGGTCGAGTTGCGAGCGAGCGACTGCGCCATCTTGGGAGCGTTCCCGAAGAGCTCGTCTTCGATCTGCTCCTCAGTCACTTGGAAGCCGCGACCGTATTTGACGGTCGTGATCGACTTTTTGTGACCTTCGGCGGGGATGTCGTAGTCGACAATCCCACCCTCGGACATCGCCTGGAGGCGGCCGAGCCCGGTTATCTCAGCTTCCGTGTAGGTCAGACCCTTCGGGAAGTTCTCGATCTTGGCAATCTGGGAGAACTCCTGCGGCTGCAGGGTGTACTCCTGATTGAACATTTTGGCGATTTCCCGGTCAAACTGAAGGGGGAATGCGCCACGATTCATTATGGCCATCTTCTACCTCCGATTAGACGCGGGCGGCGGACTGGACAAACCGTACCATGTACTTGTTCGCCAGAGAACCATTAGCCAGATACACGACGTCGTCTACGACGACGCGAGATCCCTGATTCGCCAGGTTCGACGCATTGGCCGCGGTGGCAATGAAGCCAGCATTGACCATGGTCTTGGTGAGACCGATCTGGTTGGCATTGGCAACGACGTTGCAGTCGGCCTCCCAGACGGTTCCCGGCAGAGCTTCGGCGACGAGCACCTTCGCTCCAGAAGCAGCGCCGTGAAGCGCCACGCCGTAGGTATACCCAGCAGCGTTGTCGCCACCGGGAACCGCAGCGACCTGATTGGCCACCGCAGCTACCCGCATGACGACGTCCCCGTTCGCAATGGCCCCGTTCGCCACGTATTCAC
>CAZHUY010000345.1:2043-5645 GCA_964535465.1 uncultured Myxococcales bacterium | reverse complement strand
AATGATGTCGCCGATTTCCCGGCAGACTGGCAACTTTTTCAATCAGTAGTGCTAATGCCGGGGACTGACACGATCTGGAGTTCGGATCTCCCGTCCTTGGGGACCAGGGCGCGCACCCTTCAGCCTCGGAGTTCGAATAGGCCCACGGAAAGATGGACCACACCCGCTTTCTCCAAGGGCCAAACTTGCTGCAGGTTCTTTTGGCCGATGGTACGGAATCCGCCACCGAGATCCGCCAGTTCGAAATCTTCAAGAGTCTTTGCGAGCTCGGGACCATTTTCCTCGTAAGAAACCCAGTAAAGGAGAGCCAACGGAAGCCCCAGGCGGTGTTTGTAACAATCCCGTCTTGCCCGGAGCTGCTTCACCGCGCAGCCAATTTTGTTAGCAGCGTCGTTCTGGTGCCCGTATATGAGCTTGCACTCGAGCACGCCTTGTTCTCCGTCGAGCTCTGCACGCCATGCCTGCTCCCAATCTGCGAACGGCTCTTTCGCCACACCGAAAGTGACGTCGATGCCGGCCCATTCACACCTTGCCCAGAACAACGCCTTCTTCTCCTCCTGCGCGTGCTTGCGCATGTGCCAGGCAACGTACGAGTTGAGCAGCTCTTCTCTTGCACTATCCGACATCAACTCTGCAAGCTCTTCCCCTCGTCCCTTGGCCCACGCGACGAATTGGGGAAACCAGCTCTTGGCAAAATCGCGTCCTGGTTCTGCTTTCACGGTCGCTCCCTTTCTTTTGAATTTGCAGAGGCCCTGTCTATCAGCCCCAACACCGCACTCTCCTCGCCATCATTGTCATTGCCGACTCCCTTCGTCAGCCATGCCCCTCCCCCACTCTCCGCGCCAGTCTCCCCACCCACGACCGCAACTCCGGCGGCGCCACAACCTCGACGCCCTCGCCTTGCCGTAACACCCAGGCGGCAAGCCAGCCGGTGATGTGGTCTTTGAAGTGGACCATGGTGCTGCCGTCCCGCTGTTTTTGGCGGTTTGGGAACCAATCACTCATGCGCTCGGCAGCGCGCCCACGCAGTCGCAAGGTGACCTTCGTGGGTTTCCAGTCGCTGATGAACATGCGGTCGCCACGGTACGTGTTGACGTCGAAGTCCTTGGGCACGGTGAAGGTCGTGTCCAGGACGGTGACCGCCAGGATGCGTTCGACCTTGAAGACGAAGATGCGGTCTTCTTTGTGGGTCAGGCTGCGGCCGAGCACGTACCAGGCGCCCGTGTGATTGAGAAGGCCGTAGGGTTCCAGTCGGTGGCGGCTTCGGCGCTGGCTGGCGACCGAGGCGTAGTCCAGCTCGACGGTGCGGCGTTCGCGGCAGGCCCGCGCAAGGGCTGCGAGGATTTCCTGTTTCTCGTGGCCGGGGATGGCCAGGACGATTCCTTCGGCGGCTGCGGTCCCCTCGTGCTTTTCTCGAAGCATCGCCCGGATCTTGGTTGCTGCCCGGCTGACGGCCTCGTCGTAGGTGCGTATGCCGGTGGACTTCACGGCCTCGGCACCGATGAGTAGCGCCAAGGCTTCCTGGGTGGTCAGGCGCGGCGGGCGATTCAGCAGACGGCACGGCAAGGCGGACACCACGGCCGCGGGACCCTTGCCGTCGATGAAGATGTTCACGTGGTCGCAGCCGTCGGGCACGCCCACGTAGAGCAGCGCTCGGATCTCCTTCTCCAGCTCGCTGACGCTCGCGCCGACGAGCTCGGCTAGCTCGGCCAACCGCACGCCACCCTCGTGCTTGCTCACGTAGGGCACCAGGTACAGGGCGCGCCGTAGCCGCTTCTCCTGCTTCTTCATGGCGTCCCCTGCTCGGTCTGGTTGGCGCCTGCAATGGCCGCTGCGATCGCGCGCACGCACGCTCGCAGCTCAGGGGGCTCGACGACCCTCATGTGCCCGGCCGCATCCAACACCCGCGTGATGATGTAGTTGGCGTTGCCTGAACGAAAGCGAACGCGGGTCCAGCCTTCGCTGCCAAGGGCGGCCACCGCTTCGCACACCGATCCAGGGCCGAAGTCCTCGTCGGCCATCCACGTGCGCTCGGGTCCGATGTCCAACACCACATCAAACGCAGACTGGGTATCTCCAGCCTGGAACACCCAAGGCGAGCGCTGAACGTAGGTCGAAAGGCTCCAATTGTCTGGTCGTTTGAAATCAGGGGTTGCCGGTTTGGGTGCCAGCTTGATTTTGGCGATGCGGTCCACCCGAAAGGTGCGCGGCTTTCCCCGCAGGTGGCAATGGCCCACCAGCTGCCAGCTTCCACTGCCGTAGACAACCGCGTAGGGATCCACATCGCGCACGGTCGGACCGTCTCCAGGGGTTCCATAGGTGATGGTCACTCGCTTGCACCCCTCGATGGCCGAGGTCAGGGCGGCCATGGTTCGCCGCAAGCGAGGGCTCTGATCGCGCGCCGGCAGGGTGATGCCCAGGCTGGTGGGCGCAAAGGCGCGATGCGGGCGGCCGCTGTCGAAGGACAATTTGCGAAGGGCATCGTCGACCAGCTCGCCGTAGACCAGGCCCTCGGTACCACGCAAGGCCTCGGCCGCCAGGATCAGGGCCACCCGCTCTTCGTCGTCAAGCTGCACGGGTCGCAGGCCGTATTCACGCGAGCGAACCGTGTACAGGAATTCGGCCTCTCTGCCCTTTTCCTCGTGCTCCTCGATCGGCACCCCCAGCGCGCGCAGGTCCTTCTTGTCCCGCTCGAACTTGCGTTCACCAGCCGACGGGTTCTTGGTCTGGTAGGCGGCGATCCGCTCGAAAATCTCCGAGCGTGCCACCGGGCCATTCGCCTCCAGCAGCAGCATGAGCAACGAAAGGATCCGCTCGTCGGCGGGCTGGCGCGAGCCATTCACAGCGCCCGGTCGAGTCGACGGCTTCTTGCTCGCCATCGCCCGATTGTAAGCTCATGTGCGCTCGACCTCAATCGACGAGTGCGAACGTTCTCTTTTCCATGTCAGCCCCCTGTCCGATACTAGGCACATGAGCACATCAGGGTCGGATGGTTCGAAGGCCGAGCAGGCACCGATTATCTCCAAGGGTCGCTATTTGGCTGGGCTGCAGTGCCCGAGGCTGCTTTGGTACCACTTCAACCAGCCGGATGCCTTTCCTGCGGTGGACACCGCCACGCAGGCGCGTCTCGACCAAGGCTCGGAACTTGGTGCGCTCGCCAAGACGCTGTTCCCGACGGGAATCGAGGTCGGCGCTGGCATCGTCAAACGGGCCACGGTGGACGAGTTGTCCCGGGCGGTGCTGTCGAAACGCCGCCCCCTATTCGAGGCTGGATTCATCACCGGCTGCGCCTTCGCACGTGCGGATGTCTTGGTCCCGGTCGGCCGCGAGCAGTGGGACATCGTCGAGGTCAAAGGCACGACCAAGGTCAAAGAGGTGCACATCAGTGACTTGGCCTTGCAGCACTACGTGTACAAGAAGGCAGGGCTGTCCATCCGCCGTTGCTTCCTCATGCACCTCGATGGCAAGTACGTCCGTCGCGGCAAGGTCGAGCCCCGCAAGCTACTGACCAGCACTGACGTCACCGAGGATGTCGACATGGCCATGGGCAAGGTGGGTGGCGCCCTGAAGAAAATGGTGGCCGTCATCGGGCAAGGGAAGCC
>CAZHUY010000345.1:0-2033 GCA_964535465.1 uncultured Myxococcales bacterium | reverse complement strand
GCCCCCGGCCCAAGACATCGGCCCGCAGTGCCAGGCTCCCTACGACTGTCCTCTCCTGGGGATCTGCTGGAAGTCCGTCCCCAAGCACAGCGTGCTCTCGCTGGCGGGGCGCGGGGCCAAGGCCTTCGAATGGTTTCACGACGGCATCAGGCATATCCGCGACCTTCCGGACGACGTATCCCTGACGGCCAAGCAGACCATCCAGGTTCGTGCGGTCCGCAGCAAGCGCCCGCACGTGGATACCCAAGCTCTCCGCACGTTCCTCGACGGGCTCCAGTACCCGCTCTATTTCCTCGATTTCGAGACCATCAATCCATCCATCCCGATGTGGGACAAGACCAGCCCCTACCAGCAGGTGCCATTCCAGTTTTCCCTGCACGTCGTGAGGAAGCCTTCGGCCAAGCCCGAGCATCACGCCTTCCTGGCCGACAAGCCCACCGATGCGCGGAAGGAGATCCTCACGCTGCTCAAGCGCCACATCGGCCCACGAGGGTCGATTCTGGCCTACTTCGCCAGGTTCGAAAAAGACGCCCTGCAGGCGAGCAGCCAGGCCTACCCGGCCTTTGCATCTTGGTGGAGACGAATCGAGCCTCGCGTGGTCGACCTTCTGCAGCCGTTCCGCAGCTTCCACTACTACCATCCCGACCAATGCGGCAGCGCCTCGCTCAAGAGCGTCCTACCCGCACTGACCGGCAAGGGTTACGATGCGCTCGAGATCGGGGATGGGGGCACCGCGAGCACCGAGTTCGCTCGAATCACCTTTGGCGATGTGTCGGCGGCCGAACGCAAGAGGGTGCGCGCGGCGCTTGAGAAGTACTGCGCCTTGGACACCGAGGGCATGACGACGATTATCAGGGAACTGGGCAGGCTCGCTTCGTCCGACGAGTGACAGGAGGTTCCTTGTCAGTCCCCGAGGGTATCCTTCAGAGGTGTCCTATCCCCGGTCCACGCCCGCTCCCGTGCAGCTCACCTTCGGGCGGCTGATACTTGGGTCCGACGACCAGCCTGCAGCCGCGACGCCCACTCGTCCCTGCTGCGGTGCGCGCTTGCCATCGCGGCCAGAGGGGGAGCGGTGGCCGCCCGAGAACGAGTCGACTCTGCCCACCACGCAGGTGGCCGCCAGGTTCCACCACAGGTGCGTGACCGTCGAGCTGCGACAGCGAACCTGGCCGCACCTATTCAAGCTCCAGTTGCGCGTCGACCACGAGGGGCGGACTTCGCCGACCTTCGAGCTGAATCTCCGTGTGCGCCCGCGCTTCGCCTTGAGGGTTCGTACCGCCGGAAAGTGGGAAACACGAAGCTGGGGTCTGACCGCGGGGATCACGCTGGCAAAGGGCGATCCCTTTGCAGAAGCACGCAATTGGGTCTATCGCGCCCTGACGCCTCCGCGTCCTCGCAGGGTTCATACTGCAGAGCGTGGTCTGAGCCAGACCATGCGAGCGGCCCGCGCCGCCATCCACGATGCCGCTCTTGCCGCTGCGGCCCTGTTGGACTCGACCGTGCGCAGGGTGGCGTTGCGATTTCCGAACCACATGAGACCGTGGCTTTACCGGAAACTGGCCGCGGACCCGTCAGGACGGCTCGCCCAGGTGGCGATCTCGTGCCCTGGTGCCTTGACCTTTGCCTATGCGCTGCATGCCTTCGGCCATCGCAGTGGTGGCGAACGCGCAGCAGGGCGCCTCCTGCACGGGATCATTGACGGGCGCCCCCTCAACCTCCTGCTCGAAGGTGCCATCGGCATGGGTGCCGCCCGCCAGAGCACACAAGCTCAGGCAAACCGCCAATCCCTCTCCCAGGCGCAACGCCTGCTCATCCGTCGCGCTGGCCCTGGTGTTCCCAGCCTGACCCTTTGGTTTCCGCCGCCACCGGCATTCGCCCCCGAGGACATCCCCGCGAGCAAGTTGGCCAATGCCCGCTGGTTTCGCGTGATCAAATGCCTGCGCCCGGTCTTGGTCTTGCACGAAGATGTCCGCCCCGAACATGGTCACGGCCTCTGCATGTTCATCTCTCGTCACGCCCTGCAGGTTCACGAG
>CAZHUY010000344.1:0-5676 GCA_964535465.1 uncultured Myxococcales bacterium | reverse complement strand
CATCATTCGCCTCACTTGGGCGTCGGTGACCGGTCTCAAAGCGCCTCCTGCCCTCGGTGGGGCGGCGGCAGCCTATCCTCCGATCACCTTCGCGCGTCAGGATGGGGCGATGTAATCGTCGCCGATGGGGAGATGTAATTGTCGCTCAACACGAAAGGGGATAGCGAACCCGCCACAGGCGCAAAGAGGTGAGCGTGACGTCCGGGCCTTGGACCTTGTCATAGCTTGCGGCTGTGGTGAATCGGGTGAGCTCGACCGGCGAGCCCCCCGACGAGTCCGTCACCACGTACTCGGTCAGCGGAGAGAGTGCCTTGGGGAAAAGCCAGAAGGAAGCATGGCCACTCTGGTGGAAACCCGAACCCATCATTTCTGCTGCGGCGAGCGAGATCGTGCCACTCGAGTCCGTCAAGCTCAGCGCGGCGGGGGACGTCTGTGAACCAAGGATCAGCTTGATGCTGGTCATGGGCGAGACATCGAGGGCACCCGAGGACGGATAAGCCGTGGTCTTGGCCGGGCGAAAGGCACTGCAAGCACTGGCTGTGTTCCAAGCCAGAAGCGCTAGGACCATGCTGGATGCCGCCAGGATTGCTCGTCGTCGGTGAGACATGGCGACGAGTGAATGCAAGCGGCGGACCAGCGATGCGTCGGCGCTTTTCGGCCATATCCCTAATAGATCATGGCCCGCACCGCGACAGGAAAGTCGCGATCAATGCCTCGGCCAAGGCCAACCCGTGGTCGGCGGTCCTTGGTATCGATGGAGCCGGCACCGACGACTTCGTCGCCACCACAAGCGGCTCGGACTTCGTCGATCGATCAGCGATGCCGGTGATACTCGCCGCACTCCTGGAGCTTGCGTACGATCGCGGCAATGCCATTGGCCCTGGTGGGCGAAAGGCTTGCGAGCAATCCTGACTGCACAAGAAAGTACGGTTTGCTCTCGGCGATTTCGTGTGGGGCGCGACGGTTGTAGACCCGAAGCAGGAGCGCGAGGATGCCGTTGATGATGAGAGAGTCACTCGCGGCCGTGAACAGAAGCTCGCCATCCTCTTCATGCACCGCGATCCAAACCCGCGACTGGCATCCAGGAATCGCCGCGTCTTCGGTCTTGAGGCCCGCATCCATGGTTGGGTGCTTCTTCCCGAGATCGACGAGGAAGCTGTACCTGTCCAACCCGTCCCGGCATGCGGCGAGCTCGCGAACGATCTCGTCCTGCACCTCCTCGACAGAAGCTCTCACGCCGCTATCTCCAGGTTCACCCCAGCACCTCGCGCGCACGGCGCAGCCCGACCGTCAGGCGGTCCACATCGTCGCGGTCGTTGTAGACGGCGAAGCTCGCCCGAATGGTTCCCGCGATCCCCAGTCTGCGCATCATGGGCTGCGCGCAATGGCTGCCGGTGCGCACCGCGATTCCGAGCTGGTTCAGGAGAACCCCGACGTCATAGGCGCTCAACCCACCCAGGTTGAAAGACAGCGAGCCGCAACGCTCGCAGGCGTTCCCGCCGTAGGCCACCACATCCTCGGCCTCTGCCAAGGCTTGGGTGGCATATGCCAGCAGCTCCCTCTCGTGCTCGGCAATCGCAGCTCGCCCCAGCTGGTTGATGAACGCCAGGGCGGCCCCGAGACTGACCGCGCCGGCAATGTTCGGCGTCCCTGCCTCGAACTTCCCCGGAAGCGAGGCGAAGGTGGAGGAGGTGGCCTCGACGGTCGCCACCATGCCGCCCCCAAAGCGGCAGGGCGGCAGGCGTTCAAGCCAGGCCTCGCGCCCAAAGAGCACGCCGATGCCTGTTTCCGCGTAGGCCTTGTGTCCTGAGAAGGCGTAAAAGTCGCAGCCCAGGGCTTGCACGTCGATCGGCAGGTGAGCGACCGCCTGCGCTCCATCGACCAGCACGGGCACGTTGTGGGCGTGGGCCTGCGCCACGATCTCGGAGATGGGGTTGACCACTCCGGTCACGTTCGAGACGTGGGTCACGCAGACCAGCTTCGGCCTCTCGCCCAGAGCTGGTTCCAGCGCCTCCATGCACAGGCACCCATCATCATCAAGGGGCAGCACCGCCAGGGTGGCACCGGTGCGCCGGCAAAGCTCCTGCCAGGGAACCAGGTTCGAATGGTGCTCCATCCCGGTCACCAGAATCCCGTCGCCGGCCTGGATGAACGTGCCAAAAGCTCCTGCCAGCAGGTTGAGCGAATCGGTCGTACCAAAGGTGAAGACACACTCGTGCGGGTGCTGCGCATTGATGAACCGGCCCACGGCCTCACGAGCCGCCTCGAAAGCCTGGCCGGCCCGCTCAGCCAGCGTATGGGCGGCGCGGTGAATGTTGGCATTGCTGTCGCTGTAGAAGCTCTGAATCGCCTCCAGAACCGCGCGCGGTTTCTGAGTGGTCGCCGCGTTGTCCAGGTAGGTGAGCGGGCATCCTCCGACGGTGCGAGTCAGGATGGGAAACTCCTGCCTCACCTCGGCGAGTTTCATGGAGATCCCCACGTGACGAAGGCCATCGCGGTCAGCGGCTGGCGCTCGCTGGTAGACCGGTCTCGTATGGGTTGGCTTCGTCCCTGCTCCATTCAAACCACCCGCCGTCGTATACGGCGATGCGCGACCACCCCGCCAGCCACGCGGCGAGAAAAGCTTCGCTCGCTCTCCAACCCGTACCGCAGTAGAAGGCATTGAACTTCTCAGGGGTTATCCCCGCCTGGATCCAGGCGGAAAGGATCTCGTGGTATTCGCGCGCCGTCTCGTCGAGGTTGCGGTAGTTCTCCATGTGATAGGCGTCGCTGCCGCAGTTGCCGAAGACAGCCCCGGGAATGCGTCCCTTCTTCTCGATGTAGTTGTACCCACTGACCTCGCCGATGTACTCGGGCCAGCTGCGCACGCACACCAGGTTCTCGTCGGGTGAGCGCAGGATCTCCTTGGCCCGGGGCAAGTCGACGAACAGGTCCGGCCGTCCGGGGATGGGCGCGCCAAAGTCGGCCACCGGTTGGGCCGTGCTCTCTTGCGAGGACGTCTCGTAACCCGCATCCATCCAGGCCTGCAGGCCACCATTGAGAATCCGGACGTCCTTGACGCCTGCGTAGAGCATGATGTGTGCGCAACGCATAGCCGCCAGCTGGCCGGCGCGACTGCCGGGGAACGGATCCTCCGGTGCTGCCAGCGAGGTGCGGCCGTAAAGGATCACCGTAGTGGTATTGGTGATGCCGGTGCTGCTAAGGGCCGCGCGCAACTCGTCCGGCCCCCGGCGATTCCAATCGTGGGAGGACTCAAGCCGATTCGTGTCGAGCTCGATGGCGCCCGGAATATGCCCCTCGTCGTAGGCGGCCCGGTTGCGGTAGTGAGCGTGACAGACCACGAAACGGTCGCCTTCGAACTCGGGAGCCGTTCCGCTGCGGATCAGCTCCCACAGCCAGCAGGCCGGAACGAGATGGCGATAGCGCTGAAGCTGTGCCATCGGCATGTGCGGATCCGCGGCCCACTGCTCGACGAATGAAGAGAAGACGCCCACCTCGGGGAAACCTGCCCGCAGGAAGAGGCGTGCCACCTCCAGAACCCGGGCTTCGTCATGACCGTAGAGAACTGGCGCTTGGTCAGGCTCGATGCCCTTACCGGCGACAATCTCGGGCCAATCGATATAGGGAGCCCATTTGGCGGGCAAGCTGCGCGCTGAGAGGATGTGCCCGCCCCGGGGCTCGCCTTCCAGTCTCCATCCGTTGTAGGCATCGGCGGGACGCGTATCGATGATCGGTCGCTGCGGATTACCGACGCAATCGAGGACCTGGGCTGCTGAAAGTGAACGGAGAGACCCGCGCATGCCCTCACCCTCTCTTGCAGCGATTCATCCAATCGAGAGCACAGCCGGCCGCCATCCCGTACACGGCATGGTGGACGACCTCGGTCGCGATGACCTTGCTGCCCCACTGGCGTGCGGGCGGTGCCAGCCCCAACCTGGGGACGATGACCATGGCCAGGGTCTGCACGGCCGCAATGTGAAGAGCGTTGGCCGGAGTGCCGCGCAAGCCGAGCACGGCCAACAATCCCCGGATGGTGCCCAGGGCGGAGCCGTATCCATAGTGAGTGAGGTTGTTGACTCTCGCTGCCGCCTGCTCGTTGTTCGGCGTAATCGCGAAGAGCTTCTCCGCTGCCTGACGAGGCGTCGAGCTGGGGGACCGTCCTGTCATCTTCATTTCGATGGCCTGGGAAAGAGAGATGGCGGCGGTTCCGACCAGCCCGGCCAAGAGCCCCTTGCCCACCGCCCCTGCCAGGCCCCCAATCCAAGATTCATCACACGCTTCCCTTCGTCTCTTCCTGCTCATGCTCGCTCCTCGTCGTGTAGATGAGCCCGCCGCTGGCTATGTTCCTCGGGGCGACGAGCACGCATTGTCTGCCAGAGGTGCGAGAACTCCGGACCATTCTTCGCCTTGCCCACCGCCGCTGTGGGTGGCGCGGGAGGCGGCACTTGGCACAAGCCGCACGCCTTCGCATCACACGATTGTGGGGTGAGAGGCCGGAGGTGAAGGCCCGTCAGGAGGTCGGAGGGGCCAACCGGGGAGGCAGCATGATGAGCGAAGCACAATGGCCGGCGGCCATGGACGCACGAGAGAAAGGCGCCATCAACCCACTGGCGGCAGGGGCCCTGCGATGCTTTCACGCGGCACTCACGGGCGATGGTCCCTCCATCGTTTCGCTGAACCCTACCGCCGAAAGCGTCGCGGATTTCGCGCAGGCGGTGGCTTCTGGGCTAGCGGCGCCGGTGCGAAGGATCCCCAGCCGCTTTCTTTACGACAGCATCGGCAGCGCGCTGTACGAGAAGATCTGCACACTACCCGAGTACTATCTCACCCGCATCGAGACCGCGCTCCTCGCCCGGCACGCTCGAGCACTACGCGCGCGCACCGGACCGGTCAGTCTGGTGGAGTTGGGCGCGGGCAGCTCACAAAAGGCGGGCCTGCTCCTTGAAGCCGCATCGCACGCGGGAGACGTGCCCCGATACATTGCCATCGACGTGTGTCGGCTCGCGCTCAGACGGGGGCAGATGGAACTGGCACGAACACAACCGCGCGTGACCGCGGTGGGTGTGCACGGCAGGTTCGAGCAGGCCGTGGCGCTCCTCCCTGCCGTCTCGCCCGCCATGGTGCTGTTCCTGGGCAGCACCATCGGCAACTGTTCCGGGGCCGAGGCGACTCATCTCTTCGAGAGCCTCTTCCACCAGCTCTCCCCCGGCAACTTCTGTCTCTTGGGTCTGGATCTGGTCAAGGACAGCCATCTGCTGCATGCGGCCTACAACGATGCGAGTGGCATCACCGCCTCCTTCACGCGCAACCTCTTTGCGCGGATGAACCGTGAGCTCGATGCGGGCATCGACCTCGACGCCATCGAGCATCAAGCCAATTGGGTTCCAGAGCGCCGGCGCATCGAGATACATGCCCGCTTGCTGGCCCGGCAGACCATCCGCGTGGCGCCACTCGGGCTCAGCTTCACCCTTGAGGCCGGCGACCGGATACTGACGGAGGTCAGCCGCAAGTACCGCCTGAATGGCATCGGCTCCTGGTTGGGCCGCTTCGGATTCCTCGTCGACGCGATCTACCGGGACGAGCACGACTGGTATGCCCTCGTCCTCTTGCGCAGAGCCGCCGTCTAAATCACCGTTCGTGATTCCGGATCAGAAAAAAGGTTGAAAAGCACGGGAC
>CAZHUY010000343.1:0-5686 GCA_964535465.1 uncultured Myxococcales bacterium | reverse complement strand
CCGTTCAGCCGATGCGGCCGGTCTTGGGGCAGCGGGTGAAGGCGAGATCCTCCACCTTCGGGTAGGACTGACCACGCAGGTCGACCAGAGAAATCCCCTTGGCCTTGACCTGGTCTTGCTTGGCCAGCAGCTCGGAAGCCGCCAGGGCATCGAGGACGTAGGCCAAGTGTCCGCCCTCCGCGGCGAATTTCTGTCCGTAGCTGATCGGAACCTCCGCGGTGATCGGGCCAAGCAGCGATTCCGCCACCGGCCCGGTCTTGCGGCTGCCATTGGCGACCAGCACGATGCGACGGGCCCGGTAGACCAGCTCGGCACCCATGGAGATGGCGTAGCGAGGGCTGGCGTCCACGGAGGCGAAGTGCCCGTCTTCGACCGCGTTGTGGACGGTGTTGTCGTCGAGCTTGACCAGCAGCATGGGGTTGCCCGCGAAGGGGATGCCGCTCTCGTGGAAGGCCACGTGGCCGCGCCCACCGACGCCGATGACATGCAGGTCGATGCCCCCCACCGAGGCGATCTTCTCGGCGTAAGCGCCCAGGATCTGCTCCTTGATCATCCGGAGCACGGGGGAGGCGCCGTTCTTGATGCGGACGGCCTTGCCGTTGCTGATCCCTTGCAGCTCGTAGGCGCCAGGGTTCTGCGCGAGAGCTTGGTTGAGCTCTTGCTGCTCGACCAAGGTCCCCCAGGGAACATTGGTCTCGATGAACTTATCGCGCAGAAGCCCGAACAACTCGGTCAACATGAAAGTGCCATAGGACTCGCGGTGGAGCGTGCGCTGCTGGGCGTTCTCGCCCGGCAATCCCACGTATTCGTCGAGGTTGAAGCTGCGCACACGCTTGGCGTCGATGCGCCCTGCGTTGAAGGCCTTGGCCAGGTGCTTGTAGAGTCCGGTCGGCGAATTGCCGGTGGCCAAACCGAGCACGTACTCGGTCTTGGCCGCGAGCTTCTCCTTGATGTCCGCCTCGACCAGATCGGCGGCCACCTTGCTCATGTGATCGAATGTCTCGGTAACATAAATGGTCGTGGGCATGCTGGCGCTTTCTGCAGAAGGGTTGGCTACCTTGGCGTGGACTGGTCTATCGCGGGGAAGGTCATCGGGATCTTCACGGATGGCCAGTGGGATATCGCGCGGCTGCACAGCGTGTCAACGATCGTCTGCAGCCAACGTACGCCCGCCGCCGAGGCCGGCGCGGACAAGCCCTGGATTGTCTTGATGTAGTCCTGGCCGGCCAGCTCGGCGGCAAAGTCGGTCAGGAAGGCCTGACGTCGGCTCACGATGAGATCGTCGCTCACCTCACCGGTGAAGAGCGCACAGACCGCATCCACGTTGCCATGCAGCTCGCAGCCCGAACCACGCTTGCAGGTGCACGCGGGGTGTTGATCGGTGACCTTGGCGATCAATGCCTTGAGGCGCTGCACCCGTTCCTTCATGGCCAGGGCCAGCTTGTCGAGCGCGCCAGCATAGACCAAGGTGCCGAACTCCTGCCGCGCGAAGAAGGGCTGACGAACCTCGCGGTACCAAGCCGCCAGCGCCGCCAAATTGCCCATGTAGATGAGGTTGTTGGCCAAGAGACGGGGCAAGTCCTTGTAGGCGCGCTGCACGTAGGGCTTGACCGCGCCGGCCGGCACCGACGGGATGATGAGCTGGCAGTCCTCGGGCGCATCGTTTCGGATGATCGAGCCCGCGGCGGTGACACAGCCGTAACCGACGCGAATGGGGCCGACGGCGCCGCCTTGCCCTCCCAGGAAGATGGCGGGCTGATTCAACATGACGCCGCGGGGGACGTCGCCGAACAGCGAGGGCGTGCTCTTGTCGCCACTGGGCGTGTAGTTGAAATGAATGTAGGAGCTGCCCACCTCGCTGTGGTCCTTGCGGCTGGTGCCCCCGGCCATCAGGCAATCACAGAAGTTGATCAAGCTGCCCAGCGTGACGAAGGGGAACAGGATGGTCTGCTTGATGCCGACACAGTGAGCCCCGTTGGCCTCTTCCTCGAGGAGGCAGCCCTCGCGCACGTGAGCTCCGAGCGCCATGTTCGCCTTTTCCAGGAAGGTCGACTTGCTGAAGAACCCCGCTTTGAGCTCGACCGCGGGACCGAGCTGGCAGTCTTCCACCGTGACCGGGCCTTCCTTGCCCAGCGTCGCCCCCGAGGAGATCACGGTCTTGGCGCCCGCGATTCGGCAACCCGGATACAGGGTCACGCCCTGGCTCGAGATGTGGCCGAGGTCGACCTCGGCGCCGATCTCCACCGCCAGCGGGTTGGGCATGGCGACCCCTTTCTTGCACAGCTCCATCACTCTATCGGCACATGCGTGTTTGGGTTCCATGGTGATCTCCTGCGCTCCCTTGGATGGTTCGCTTCGACAACAATGGGCGGCCGACGTTCACCACCCTCTACGACTAGCGGGCGCGCATCTTCTTCCCCCTCCCGATCGAGATCAAGCGATCCCGTGGCAATTCGGCGGCCCTGCCCTTCGCCTCCCGCCGTCGATCTTGTCCTGCTGCGCCAAGGCGGGCGTTTGGACGCTAGGGGAGTCGAGCCAGGAAATCCCCCACCAACCGCGAAATTTCCTCGGGAGCGTCTTCGAGGACCCAGTGCCCGCAGTCACCCAAGCGGTGCACCTCGGCCTGGGGCCAGTGCTTGTGCCACAGATCCACGGTGGCCGAGGGAAAGACCACGTCGCGCTCGCCCCAGGCGATGAGCGCTGGAGTGTCGCGGAATCGGCTCAGCCCCGCCTCCATCGCCGCCACCATGGGGTACGAAGGATCGGACGGAACCAGGGGCACGTCCTGTGGGAAACGCACCAGGGCCAGGCGTTCGCTCCAATTGGTGTAAGGCGCCAGATAGCCCCGCAAGACATCTTCGGACATGCGTTGGCGCGTGCAACAGGCGCGCGCGGCGGTGCGGATGAAAAGATCGGAGCTGCGCAGGGCCAGCGATCCCAGAGCACGGTTGCGCACCAGGTGCAGGGCCGCGGGCGCGTGCATGTCGGGCGGTACCAGGAAGGCGCCGCCGTTCATCGCGACCAGACCGGCAACCCGTTCGGGAACGCGCAAGGCCCAACCCATGCCGATCATGGCGCCCCAGTCGTGCATCACCAGGGTGACGGGCCCCGGGTTCAGAAATTCCATGAGGGCGGTCAGATCGTCGACGCGGCTGTGCAGGCGGTAGGTGTAGCAATCCTCGCCCGGCTTGTCCGACAGGCCCATGCCGATGTGGTCGGGCACGATCACGCGGTAGCGGTCGCGCAGGGCTTTGACCAGTTCGCGAAAATGGAACGACCAGGTAGGGTTGCCGTGCAGCAGGACGACGGGGGCTCCCTGGCCCTCGTCCAGGTAGTGCATGCGCAGACCGCCACGATTGAAAAAATGGGACGCGAAGGGATAGAGCGCCGAAGGAACGCGCGCGCGCTCCATTACCAAGTCACGCCCGCCACCGTGCAGTTGAGCCCGCTGCCGATGCCGCCCAGCACGATGTGATCGCCGGGGGCGACGCGCTCGGCCTCCAGGGCCTTGGACAACACGATGGGCACCGAGGCTGGCCCCACGTTACCCAGCTCGGGATAGATGAGGAAGGCCTTGCTCACGTCGAAGCCCACGCTGCGCGCCAGCTCTTGCGTGTGCAGCTCGCTCACCTGGTGCAGCGCAAACAGGTCGACCATGTCGGTGTTCCAGCCGAGCTGCTTCTGCGCCAGCTCCCACGTCCGCCGCGCCAGGGACACCCCATTGTTCAGCAGACCGCGCGTGTCGGTGATGCCCACGTCGTTCTGTCCCCGGCACAATTGATTGTGCTGGGTGGCCGCCAGACTGGTGCCGCCGTGAAAACGGTGCCCGGCCGGCGCCAGCCGCGTGTGCGCCAACACCATGGCGGCCGCGCCCGATCCCACCGTCAAGGTGGCCAGTTGATCGCGCAGCATGTTTGGGTCGCAAGTGGGCGCGCTCAACCTGTCCAGGGTGGCCTCGACCACGGTGCGGCTGCTCTCGCCGTCCACCACCAGGCCGTATTCGATCTGTCCGCGCTCGATCAAGTTGCCCACCATCTGCATGCCATCGATGAAGCCCAGGCAGGCGTTGGCGATGTCGAAGTTCAGGCAGGTCTCGGGCAGGCCCAGGTTGTGGTGGACGAAACACGCCACCGACGGTTCGACGTAGTCACGGCACACCGAGGTGTTGATGAGCGCGCCGATGCGCCGGGGATCCACGCCGGTGTCGGCCAGGACCTTGCGCCCCGCCAGGGTGGCGGCATCGCTGGGCCGTGTCTCGCGATCCCAAAAACGCCGCGCCTTCACCCCGGTCAGGCTTTCGAGAAGACGCGCCGGCACGCCCATACGCCGGTAGGTCTCGGCCATGCGCGCGTCGATGTCCTCGGAGGGTATGCGGTGCGGGGCATCCACATGGGCCAGGCCCACGATTGCTACGTTGTCGAACTTCATCGGGTGGGTGTCTTGCTATGCCGCGCCCGCCTCGGCGAGAAATTTGTCGAACCGCCGCAGATCCTCGCTGACCAGAGGCAGCGCCGACAGGGCACAGGCGCGCAAATCGTCCAAGCGGGCGCCGTCCAACTCGACAGCGTAGGCGTGACGGAAGAAATGGCGGAACCCCAGCAAGCGCTGCAAGAGCGCGTAGGCTTCGCCGGACAAGACGGCAGGGCGAACACCGCCGATGGGTAGGGTCATGACGTGCAGCAACGCCTGGTGCCACTCAGGAACCTCGGGAAGGCCGTCGTCGATCGCCCGCGCGATGCGCGTCAGCGCCGATTCGAGAGAGCCGTACGCATGATGGAGCGCCACCGCGGCTTGAGCCAAAGTCGCACGTTCGCCCGACGAGAGTTCGGGCAGACTCCGAAGCTCCTCGACCTTGGCCTGGAAGGTCAGGATGTCGCTGTCGATCTCGGCGCGCAGCCTGGCGATGCGCGGACTCACAGGAGGCATCCTTCTTCTTCGATGTGCGCCCGCAGACTAGGCACCGCTTCCTCGATGCGAACCAAATCCACGGGCACGCCAAACAAGGACATCAGGTCAGCGAGAGCATGAAAGTAGGACGCCGAGGGCATGCCCTCGACCGCCAGATCCACATCGCTGCTATCTGAGTACGAACCGAGGGCCAACGAGCCGAATAGAACCACGCGCTTAGCCTGGTACCGTTCGGTCAGGAGGGCTCGCGCTTGCGGCAACAGCGTGCGCAAACGCGCCGCGCGCACCTCGGCCTGGGCACGGCGGTTCGCCGTACGTCTGCGCAGTGTCTGGGCGAGTTCGGAGGCCGTGACCACCATATGACGGCTAGTCTAGCACCGTCGCGGCGGTTTCCCGTGCCAGGTGCTGGTGCAGGGTCAGGCCGCTGGCCCACAGCCGACCAGGATGCGCCTGGCCGCTGCCCGCGGGGATCGCCACGCGCAGGCGCAGGTGCAGCTTGCCTCCCGGGTGGGCCAGCTCGCCCCGCAGACTCAGCGTCCCGCCAATGTGCGAGGTATGGGCCACGGCGACCAGGCTCAACGGCTCCACGCTCAGGCCCTGCGCCTGCCAGCCCACGAGGCCGTCGGCCACGTGATGGAGATCGTCGAGGGGTGAGATGTCCAGAGCCGCCTGCACGGTGTAGACGCCGCTGGACAAATCCAGCTCGGTCTCGGCCAGGCTCTCTTGGGGGCCATCGGGCCGCGCGCCGGGGATGGCCAGGCCCACGCCATCCCAAACC
>CAZHUY010000342.1:0-5701 GCA_964535465.1 uncultured Myxococcales bacterium | reverse complement strand
GTCGGAAGCGCTTGGGCACCTCCGGTCCCATGCCATCCCAGAGCAGGTCCTGGAGCACATTCCTCTCCCCTGGTGAGGGCGGATGTAGAGCGAGGAATGCCCTCGCCACACGATCAAGCTCAGAGTCGGGCAGAGCCCCGAAACTGGCAGTCAGGCGTTCGCACTTTGATCCTTCTGATGGCGGCGGCGGGAGCCCGAGGTCAGCACAGAGCGAAGGTAAGTCATCGTGGGTAATAGCATCTTTGAGGCCACCGATGTGATGACCCAAAAGATGTCGAACACGGGCCGTATCCACGCTGGGGATTGTATCCTGCCTTCTCAAGAGCGCGGCGCCGATCATGACGGGCCACCGTCCGCTGCTTACGCGGGCTGCCTACCTCGGCGCCGTCCACTGCCACCGTCACGCGAGCCGTCCCTCGGCAGCAGCCCTCGGGGTCAGCATCGACTATTGGTCGTGTCCTGGAATCGGATGAGAGCCCCCTTGTCAGACAGATCGTTGAGAGAGCAAGGAAGCTCGGGGCCGATGCCCAACGAGCCCTGCTGGCCGCTGCCAAGGCCATGCCAGAGACCGACACCTGCGAGAACAAGGCCCGGCGCCCGCGTTAGCCAGATCAGCCGGATAGTATGGCGTCGCAACCGTGTGGCTGCGCAACATCGGGGTACCTCCTCCACGACGCACTTCACCTATCTTCAAGATTGGGCAACCGAGGTCTTCGTGGCCGTTATATCGTGACCTCAAGTGAGCTGGCCAGGGCCACCGCGACCTACAGGGAACCCTAGAAGGGCGGGCGCAACCCGGATAACATCGGCGTCCGACCGTGCCTGAGATCACCAAGCTTAGTGTTCTGTCCGTCCTGACCAAGGGGAGGCTTTTGGATTTGGGGCGGGAGTTTGAGGTCCCGGTTTCGGCGTCGGCGACGAAGGAGGCCCATGTGGCGGCCCTGGCGGACTCGCCGCTGGACTTGCCCAGCATTCTTGGGCGGCTTCGGCGGGATGAGTTGCGTTCGGCCTGCCGAGCTCACGGGCTCGATGCTACAGGGCGTGGTCGGCAGGAGTTGATGAGGCGACTCGCTGGACCAGTGGCGGCCAGCCATGCGGGCGAGGCCGAGGCTGTTTGGTCACACGCGCGCACGGGACACGGCCTGCCGCGCGAAGGGCAGGTTGTGCATGTCCGGCACCGGCAGTATCTCGTCACCAAGGTGGCTGTCCCTGACTTGTCCGAGGGTCTGGCCGGTCAGAGCTTGGTCAGTCTGGTATGTCTGGACGACGATGCTGCTGGCCGCCCGTTAGAGGTTCTGTGGGAGCGCGAACTTGGTGCGCGGGTTGTTGAGCCGGAGGCGCAGGGGCTTGGCAAAACGGATGGACTCGATCCGCCACGCCACTTCGCCGCCTACCTGCACGCCCTCAAATGGGGGTGCGTGACCGCCACGGATGCCCGGTTATTCCAGTCGCCGTTCCGCGCGGGCATCAAGCTTCTCGAACACCAGCTCGTGCCTTTGCGCAAGGCGCTGGAGCTGCCGCGGGTGAATCTCTTCCTGGCCGACGACGTCGGCCTCGGCAAGACAGTCGAGGCTGGCCTCATCGCGCAAGAGCTGATGCTTCGTCAGCGTGTGGACCAGGTGCTCATCATTTGTCCGGCCGCCCTGGCGCTCCAGTGGCGCGCGGAAATGGAGCGGAGGTTCGGTATCCGCTTCGAAATCTACAACCGGGATTTTGTTTGCCAGCGCCGCGAAGAGCGCGGCTTCGGCGTGAACCCCTGGACGACTTTTCCACGATTCATCATCTCGTACCAGACCCTGCGTCGCCCCGAGTACCGCGAGGGATTGGTCCGCCACCTGGACCGGCGCACGCCCAAGAGCCTGCTCATCCTTGACGAAGCTCACACGGCGGCACCCGCGTCAGCATCCAAGTACGCACACGATTCCGATATTACCCTCGTGGTCCGGGACGTCGCGCACAGGTTCGAGCATCGCCTATTTCTCTCCGCCACCCCGCACAACGGTCACTCGAACAGCTTCTCCTCCCTGCTCGAGATCCTCGATCAGCAGCGCTTTACCCGCGGGGTCACGGTCAGCGGCCCAGAGCAACTCGATCCGGTCATGGTCCGCCGGCTCAAGGGTGAGCTGCGCGAGTTGGGGGTCGAAGGCTATCCCCAACGGCGGGTCATTCAGATCGATCTGACCCACGGTGCGGATGGATGGAGGCAGCAGTATGCGATTGATGGACGCGCTGAATCGCCTGTTACCGTCGGCGAGGGCACCAACGCAGAGATCGAACTCTCCGTCCTCTTGGCGCAGTACGCGACACTTCTGAAACAGAAGAACAATCGCAGCCGCCTGGTGATTGCCAACCTGCAAAAACGCCTGCTCTCCAGCATCGAGGCATTCGCCCGCACCCTGGCGGTCCACACCAAATCCGTTGGCAAACATGATGGCCAGGCCGGTTCGCCTGCGATGTTTTCGGATGAAGACGAACGAGGCGAGGATGAATCCGCCATCGGCGAGCAGCTTGACGCTCAGATGGCGCTGCTCTCTTCTGGCTTGTCCGCACCAAGCACGGACGCCGCCAGCTTGCTCGAACGAATGATCAGCCTGGCCGAGCAATCCCGGCGCGCTCCCGGACCGAAAGTGCTCGCGCTGCTCGACTGGATCCGCCGGAATCAATGTCCAGGTGTGCGCCTCGGCGGCGGTGGACCCTCACGAAATCCGGCGACCTGGACCAACCGTCGCCTCATCATTTTCACCGAATACGCGGATACGAAACGCTACTTGGCGGGCATCCTGCGGACCGCCTTTGATGGCACAGCGGACGGCGACCAGCGATTGATGGAATTCCATGGCGGTATGTCCGATCGCCAACGCGAAGAGGTGCAGCGCGCCTTCAACGGTCCGCCCGATCAATATCCCGTGCGCATCCTTCTGGCCACCGATGCCGGGCGAGAGGGCGTTAACCTGCAGGGCTATTGCGCCGACATCTTCCATTTCGACGTCCCCTGGAATCCCGCCCGCCTGGAACAACGCAACGGCCGGGTGGACCGCACCCTGCAGCGCGAGCCTGAGGTCCGTTGCCATTACTTCTTCTATCCGCAGCGTGATGAAGACCATGTCCTGCGGATCCTCATCCAGAAAGTCGAACGTATCCGTCGCGATCTGGGCAGCCTGGGCGAGGTTGTGGCCGTGCGCTTGGCCGAGGTCTTAGAGGAGGGGATCGGCCCAGAGACGCAGTCCAAATTGGAAGCGGCCGAGAACGTGGACAGCCTGAAGGAAAGCGTCACCCGCGAGCTGGAGTCGTTCCACGCGGTAGAAAAGGCCCGAAACGATATCGACCTGGTTGCGCGCATCCTGAATGACTCGCGCAAGATCATGGACTTTGATCCGGCCCTGCTGCGCGAGGCACTCGATGTCGGCCTGCAGCTTGCGCAGGAAAAGCCGCTGGTCCCGACCGAAGAGCCGCACACATTCCACCTGCCCGAGCTTGGGGACACTTGGCAGACAACACTGGATGCCTTCCGTCCCCCGCGCGAACGCGATGAAGATTTTCGTGAATGGCGCAAACGTCCTCTGCGCCCCGTGACCTTCATCGCCCCCAAGCACATGAACGACGAGGTTGTGCAGCTCCATCTCCAGCACCCCTTTGTCCAGCGAACCCTGTCCCGATTCCGCAGCCAAGGTTTCGCCGCGCACGATCTCTGCCGCGTAACGGTGCTGCGCAATCCGCGCGATGCAATTGCCCGCGTCATTGGTGTTGGGCGCCTCTCGCTCTTCGGTCCGGGCGCCACTCGCCTCCACGAGGAAATCATCTTGGTGGCGGCCCAATGGATCGAAGGACGCGGTGGAGCCCATCTCAAGCCCTTCTCGGAAGAGGCGGATCGCAAGGCCATCGCCGATCTGGAACGCCTGCTGGCGGAGACCCCGTCCCAAGCAGAGGTGGGAGACACCATTCGTCGCAAGCTCCAGACCAGCAGCGCCAGTGACTTCGCCGATCTGTGGACGCACATCCGCGCGGAGGCAGAGAGCCGAGAGCACGATGCCGTCGAAAAGCTGCGCACCCGCTCGCGTACGGAGTCCGAAGGTCTGCGCAAAATCCTGGAGGATCAGCGCTCTGCCATCAGAGAAACCCTGCAAGGTCAGCAGCTCACCTTCATGTTTACTGAAACCGAGAAGGAGCAGCGCCAACAATTCGAGCTCGATCGCAAGCACATGAGCGCGCGTCTGACCGAAATCGACCGGGAGATCGAAACCGAGCCGGCCGAGATCGCTGCCGTGTACCAAGTCATGCTCAGGCGCCTTGAACCCGTGGGCCTCGTCTATCTTTGGCCCACCACCCGATAGGCTGGAACATGGCGGATCTGGAAATCGAATTTCACAAGACCTGGCTCGGGTTCGTCCAGCCGATCGATGGTTTGGTCTTCTCGATTCCCGTCCTGGCTGGCGCGGGCGCCATGGAAAGGCGGCCGGTCGCCTTCCAGCAATTGTTGCGAGACCTCGCGCCAGCGCTCGGTCCCGAGCCGGGCTCTCCCCGTCAGCTTGTCGATCTCGACCGATTTCTCGCCGAGATTCTTCAACTGACTGCCGACCTTTTCGATCGTGGCGAGCAGCTGCCCGCCGATCTCTCCCTCTACGTTCCCGAGGGGCGCCAAGAAATCCGCCCCATGCTGGCCCTACGCAAGATGGCTGCCACGAGCGAACAGTCCCCGGCCCAGCCGGAAGGGCAGGGGGATCTTCTCCCCGATGTCTCGACCCCGCAGTCCCGCGCCGGTTCCGGTTACGAGATGCTTGTTTGGTCTCTCCCTGCCGGCCTGGATCTGGACAAGCCAGAGACGCAAACCGGCCCCTGGGAATACGCCCCGGCCGCCAAGTTCGATCGCCTGCTGCGTGCCAGCCGCGTTCCCATCGGGCTTCTCACCAACCAGCAGGTCATCCGTCTCATCTATGCCCCGCATGGCGAGGCCACCGGCTCGATCACCTTCTCGCTCGCCACCATGGCAGACGCGGGCGGCCGTCCCGTGCTCGACGCCTTCGCCACCCTCCTTTCCGCCAGCCGCTTCTTTGCCGTCTCTGCGGAGCGCCAGCTCCCCCAACTCCTGCGCGACAGCCGCCGCCGTCAGGCCAACGTCACCAACCAACTCGCCGATCAGGTGCGCGAGGCCCTCGAAGTTCTGCTCGCCGGATTCGAAGCCGCCGCGAACCGCGACCAGACCAAGGTGCTGGACGAAGCCATCACTCGCGGCGATGACCATGTCTATGGCGGACTACTCACCGCCCTGCTGCGCCTGGTGTTTCTTCTTTACGCAGAGGACCGCGAGCTGCTGCCCATCGGCGAGACCCGCTATTACCGCCACTACTCCGTCTTGGGCCTGTTCGAGCAACTGCAAGACGACTACGCCAATTTCCCGGACACCATGAACCGGCGCTTCGGCGCCTGGCCTCGCCTGGTCAGCCTGTTCCGCATCGTGTTTGAAGGCGCTCATCACGGCTCCATGGTCCTGCCCGCCCGGCGCGGCGATCTGTTCGACCCGGAACGCTACCCCTTCCTGGAAGGCTGGCCCGCCTCTGGCGGCGCGCCCATCGATCCTGTTGCCCGCGCGGCCGTGCGCGTGCCCAGCGTGGACGACGAGACCGTGTATCGGGTCCTCGAAAAGCTGCTCTACCTCGACCACCAGCGCCTGTCCTATCGCGCCCTCGACGTCGAGCAGATCGGC
>CAZHUY010000341.1:0-5758 GCA_964535465.1 uncultured Myxococcales bacterium | reverse complement strand
AGCGCAGGAATAGGGTGGTCTCGTTGGGTATCTTCCAGGGACCCAGACAGGGCAGCAGCAGCACGATCAAGACCGGCGTCACCAGGCGTGGGCGCGGACAGGGGCGGATGCGCGACAGCCCCTTGATGAGAAGCTCGACGAGGAACAGGTAGACCACCAGCCCGGCCAGGAACGCGGCGACCGCCACGCCGCTCACCTCGAACACGGTGCGGAAGCCGGAGGGCGACACCAGCTCGCGCACATTGGTGGCCAACAGCGCGAAGTCCAGTGATGCCCCGCGGCGCCAGTGATAGAGGATCAGCAGGAAGTGAGAGAGGATGAACAGGGCGTTGAGGAGGACACGCAGGGGTCGCCAGGGCACGCGCACCAGCCCCAGATTGAGCAATCCCACCATCGGCACCACGGAGAGCCCGCCCAGGACCGCGAGCACCGGCGCATCGTAGCTCACCACGATCTTTGTGTAGGTGAAGTACCAGTAGAACCCCACCTGTATGACCAGTAGCAGCAAGAAATTGGGCTGCAACAGAAGAAAGGCGAGGAGACGCCGCCAGAAGGGGCTGTCTGGTGCGGGGTCGACTAGGCTACTCATGCTGCGAACGGAGTAATCTGCACCACGGGATCGCGGAAGGTCAAGGCGCGAAGCGGCCTGAGATCCGGCGGCGGCCGAGGTCGTGCGCATCCGCGTCTACCGCCCTGTGCGCCGTTCATTCGCGTGCGCGTGATTGCGATCACTCGCCACCGCCACAATGACGAGGAGAGATGGCGCGGCGGGCGTCGATACGCGTACAATGGCGCCATGGCGCGGCTCCTAATGTGCGTACTCACCTTGGGACTGACGGTGGCCTTCCTTGCGTGCAAATCCGATGGCCTCGGTCCTAACGATGGCGTTCACGTCGATGCTGGACCTTGGTTGAGCAGCAGCTCCTCTTCGTCTCACGAGGACGGCTCGCGCTCTCCGACCGGCGGCGCTGGTGGCGCCAGCCAGACTCGCAGCAGCAGCACTTTCTTCCACCGCGACGGCGGCGACGGTTCTACGCGGCCCGTGGCAGGCAGGGGGGGCAGCGGCGGCCGGTCCTTCCACTACGACGGTTCTTCGTGGTCCGTGGCAGGCAGGGGGGGCAGCGGCGGCTTGACCTACCACAACGACGGCGGCTTGCCCGTGGGGGGCAGCGGGGGGACCAGCCGCACGCAAAGCAGCTACACGATTCACGGCGACGGCTGGTTGGTCCCCGTGGGGGGCAGCGGGGGCAACGGCGGAAGCCAATCGCGTCTCAGTTTTCAAGGCGACGGCATCTATCCGCCCGTCGGTGGTCGCGTCGGTGCGGTCGATGCGGACGCCATCGAAGTCGGCGCGACCGATGGAGGGGATGCTTCGGTTCGATAGGCGTTCTACGCCGCCTCGATCGAGCGGCTGGTGGCGTCCGTGGCCGCGCGACGTGAGAGAAAAGCGCTGGCCACGAAGGCCATGGTCATGATGACGATGAGCGACTGGGCCGCATACTGCTCGTCCATGTCGTACTGGGATAGGCGGGCCACCAACAGGGACGCGATGGAAAGCGCCAGCAACAGGCCGCCCACCTCGCGGCGGGCCTCGGCCAGCAGTGCCAGGGCGGCGACGAAGACATAGTAGTAGCAGGCGATAGGCGTACCGAGGGGGACCAGGAGCAGGCCGAGCAGGGCCGCCAGCCACGCGGGTTGGTCGCGCACACAGGCGGCGATGGCAACCGTGCCCAGCGCCCCCAGCAACAGCCAGAGCCATCGACGCTGTTGTAGGGTCTCGCCCTGGGCTTGCGCCCAACGGGCGCGGGTGTCTTCCCCGGCAACCGGCTGCAGAGCGCGCTCGCGTGCCTGAGAATCATAGGCCAGCAAGCTGGCCAGCCCCATGCGGTTGCCCGAGGCCACCGAGGTGTGTTTGCGCATGTTGCGGACGAAATCCCCCCAGGCGTTCTCGCGTCGAACCATGCCCGAGACCGTGCCCATGACCAGCACCACGCCCAGCGCCCCCAGGAGAATGCGCGCCGCCGCCGGATCCACCGGTCTGCGACGGATTCGCGCCATCACCACACCCAAGAGCACCCCCAGCAGGGCAAAGCCCGGGAAGATGCGCAGCAGGGTCGCCCAGCCCAGCAGGGCCCCGCCCAGCCAGGGGTGATTGCGACGGCACAGCGCCAGCCCAAGCAAGAGCGCCGCCAGCCAATCCCAGCGCAAGAACGAGCCGCCGGTCCACAACAACTGTCCGGGGAAGTACGTGCCGAGCACGATGGCCACCAAGGAGGCGGTCCAGCCTCCGCACAGCCAGGCCAAGGCCAGCAGGGCGGCCAAGATGAGCAGCGGATCGAGCGCGGCGAAGACCTTCAACCCGCTCCAGGTCAGCGGGCCGCGCCCCGCCAAGGGATGGGCCAAGAGCAGCCAAGCCGGGGGGGCGTTGAAGCCGTGGTCGGTGGACATTTGTTCCCAGGCATCTTCGGGGAAGTCCGACCGGAAGAAGGACACGTCGGCGCTGAACTCGGCCCAGCGTTGTGGCGAGAAGCGCTGCTTGCACAGCTCGGGGTGTGCGAGCACGTGGACCGCGGTCGTCAGGTGATTGGTGCGCAGATCGATGATGGTGCGCTTGGCGATGCGCGCCGCCTGACCGGGGACTTCCGCGTCGGCCACGGCGATGCAATCGTAGAGGCCGTCGTAGCCGAGCTCGTCGAAGTAGCGGGCGCCCAACACGTAGTGGGCCGCGTCCCAGCGGTGCAGGTAGTCGCCTTGAAAGTTGAAGGATCCGAAGTTGAAGTAGGCGGCGAACCCCAGAACCCCGAGCAGCGAGAGCAGGCGCGGCCGCCACTTCCTCCCCCAGACATCCGCCTGCGCCGACGTCCGCGCGCGCCGGGCCCACTCCGACCAGGCCACGATGCCCAGCGCGGCGAGAGCCAGGACCAACTTGGCCCAGCCGCTCGTTTCCAGGTTCCACCAAGATGAGCCCATGCCGTCATCCTACAGAAGTTCACCCTTGCTGGGGAAAGGCCAGGGCCCGTCGGTAGGAGGCGGGACTCATGTGCTGGAACCTTCGGAACACCTTGCAGAAGTAGTTGGCGTTGGCGAAGCCGCAGTCCTCGGCGATCTGCTTCAAGGGCGCGTGCGTGTCGAGCAGCATGCGCGTGGCCAGGTGAACCCTGACCTCGGTGGCGAAGCGCGCGGGCGTCACGCCGGTCTGCGTCCGGAAGAAGTGGCTGAAGTGGGTGCGGCTGAGTCCGTAGTCCGAGGCCAGGGCGTTCACGTCCAGGGCCTTGGGCAACCTGGCCACCACCCGCGCGCGCACGTCCTCCAGCAGTCGCCCGCCCTCGTTGGAGCTTGCGCGGTTCTTGTCGACCTGCTGCTCGCATGCGACCAGAAACTCGAAGAGGGCCGCCTCGACCTCGAAGCGATCGCGGAAGTCCTTCTTAATGGCGCCCCTCACCAGCCGCAGGGCGATCGCGGCCAAGGGGCCGGCGGGTTCGACGTCGAGCAAGGGGCCACTTTCCCTGATCAGCTCGGTCATCCGTTGCAGTAGGTAAGGGTGGTAGATGGACACCCACGCAAAGGTCCAGCCTGGCGAATCGTCAGGCAGGTAGTAGCGGTGACGCGAGGGGATGACGGCGATGAAGGCCGTCCCCGGCGAGACCCGTCGCGGGCGTTGCCCATGGAGCTGGAAGTGCCCCCAGCCGGCCAGGGTGAGCTGGAAGGCAAAGAGGGGCGCGTCGCCGCGGCCCAGGCGGCTCATGCCATCCCAGTGGTAGCTGGCGGGCTCAGTCCGGGTCTCGAGGCTGCCGAAGTAGCCTGTCATGGGGGTCCACCAGGCGGGCGCCTGCACCGGCTTGCGAGACAACTCCGTGAGTCTCCGCAGGGCGAGCCGCCATTCCGACGGTGGCGGAGGGCCCGCATGACGCCCGGCCACCACATCGGAGGTCAACACCTCGAACGAGCTGCGCCGCCAGAGATCCAACTTCGAACGGGTGAAGGTTCGCGCCGTCACAAAATCACCCTAGTTCGAACAACCTTACTATCGCAATCAGCAATTCGCGGGAGATATAGGAAGATCAGTCCCGCTCCTGCCCAAGACAGAATGACATTGGAGGTCGATTTCATGAAGGCTGCGCTCTCTTCACTCGCCCTTGCGCTCGTGTTCGCCACGGCAGGTTGCTCGGACGACGCAGGCCCGGGCACCTCGAGCGGCGGAGCCGCCGGCAATTCCAGCACCGGCCAGACCAGCGACTCCGGCAGTGGCGGGTCATCCGCGCGCGGCGGGGGGGGCGCTTCGTCGAGCAGCAGCGCTGGGTCCTCCAGCAGCAGCGCGGGGAACTCGGCCAGCGGCGGCAGCGCGAGCGGCGGCAAGGCCGGGGGCGGCGGATCGAGCAGCAGCGTGGGAGGAAAGGGCGGCAGCTCGTCGAAGGCAGGCACGACTGCGGTGGGTGGCAGCGCGATTGGGGGCTCCCACACGGGCGGCTCGGGTTCGGGCGACGCCGCGACGGGGGGAAGCAGCGCCGGCAGCGGCACGGCCGGGCGGACCGGGGGCACGGCCAGCGGGGGCACCAGCAGTCGAGGCGGGACGACCGGCAGCGGCGGCACCAGCAGCGCCAGCACCTCGACCGTCATCGGGGCCACGCCGCCCATGGGCTGGAACTCTTGGAACAAGTTCGCCTGTGGCAACGATTTCAACGAGAAGTCGGTCAGGCAGATCGCCGACGCCTTCATCACCAGCGGCATGAAGGACGCCGGCTATGAGTACGTCAATCTCGACGACTGTTGGATGGATGGACGCGACTCGGCCACGAAGAAGATCAAGATCAACAGCAGCCGGTTCCCCGCGGGGCTCAAGGCGCTGGCCGACTACGTTCACGACAAGGGCCTCAAGTTCGGCCTGTACTCGACCCCGAACAACAAGACCTGCGCTGGCCTCTATGGCGGTTGCGCCGGATGCGTGGGCAGCTTGGGCTACGAGAAGGAGGATGCACAGTCCTATGCCGAGTGGGGCGTCGACTACCTGAAGTACGACAAGTGCCAGGGCGCCAGAAGCGCATTCGCCACCATGTTCAACGCCATCCGGGCCACCAACCGCCCCATCTTCATCAGCATCAATCCGGCCGACCAGAGCGACTACTGTTCGGCCTCCAAGTGCACCGGCATGGACGTCACCAAGGTCTCGAACGCGTGGCGCATCGAGTTCGACATCAGCGCGAAATGGGATTCGGTGATCAAGCTCATCGACAGGAACAAGGCCCTGTACGAAGGGGCCGGGCCGGGGCACTGGAACGATCCCGATATGCTCGAGGTGGGCAACGGCCTGAACGCAACCGAAGGGCGCGCTCACTTCAGCATGTGGGCGATCATGGCGTCGCCGCTGCTCAGCGGCAACGACATACGCAACATGGACGCCACCACCACGGCCATCCTCACCAACAAAGAGGCCATCGCCCTCAATCAGGATCCGCTGGGCAAACAAGGCCGCGTGGTGGCCACCCCGGGCTCGAACCTCGAGGTGTGGTCGAAGGAGTTGGCTGAGACCAACGCGCGCGGCGTGGCCCTCTTCAACCGCGGCACGGGCAACGCCAGCATCACGGTGAAGTGGACCGATCTCGGCTTGCCCGCCGGCCCGGCCAGCGTGCGCGACATCTGGGCCGCCAAGGACGTGGGCCCGGCCACCGATTCGTACACCGCCACCAACGTCGCCGGCCACAGCGTGGTGCTGCTCAAGGTCGTGAGCCAGATCCCCAAGCCGGTCGACGTGGTGCTCGAC
>CAZHUY010000340.1:0-5793 GCA_964535465.1 uncultured Myxococcales bacterium | reverse complement strand
CAGACCAGCTACCCGTCTTAGCCTTGGTGAGCCGTTACCTCGCCAACAAGCTGATGGGCCGCGAGTTCATCTTCCGGTGACAGCTTCCAGGGAGAGGCCATCTTTCTCGACAGGGACCGGAGTCCCCGCCGACGTATGTGGTATTAGCAGTCCGTTAGGTCTGTTGTCCCACGCCGAAAGGTAGATTACCCACGTGTTACGCACCCGTTCGCCACTTTACTAGAGGAGTTGCCCCCTCATTCTCGTTCGACTTGCATGTGTTAAGCCCGCCGCTAACGTTCGCTCTGAGCCAGGATCAAACTCTCCAGTTAAACTTGCAACACCCGGCTTTTGACCGGATGTGATAACTGATTCGATCCTCTGAGGATCTTGCGATCCTCCGATTCATTCTCGTATCACTCAAAGTTTCGGGGTCGATTCCGCTTGCCCTTTGCAGGACAAGGGAAGTCGACATTTCTTCCAAGTTTGCTGTTCAGCTTTCAGAGACCGAAGGTGCCTTCGTCAGCCCCGCGTTGGCGGCTCCGTCGAAGGGAGTGGGAAGATGCTGTATCCGCGGGAAGAAGTCAAACAAAAAAATCAAAAATCGCCAGGCGCCCGCTAACTCCTGGCCGCCAGCAACCGCGCCGCATCCTTGGCGTGATAAGTCACGACCAAATCGGCGCCCGCTCTCCGTACAGCCAGAAGATTCTCCAATACGATCCGGTCGTAGTCAAGGAGCCCTTTTGCCGCCGCCAGCTTGAGCATCGCGTACTCGCCCGAAACACTATAGGCGGCCACGGGAACGTCGAATTCACGTCGCACCTCGCTGATGACGTCGAGACACGGTAGGGCGGGCTTGACCATCACGATGTCCGCTCCTTCTTCGACATCTGATGCAACCTCGCGAATCGCCTCTCGAATGTTCGCCACATCCATCTGGTAACCATGGCGGTCACCAAAAGATGGCGCGGAAGCAACGGCGTCTCGGAAAGGACCGTAGTAGCCGGAGGCGTATTTGGCCGCGTAGGACAGCAGAATGGTGTCGGATAGCTCGGCCTCATCGAGGCTCTCGCGCAGGAACCCGATCATGCCGTCCATCATCCCCGAAGGCGCGACGATGTCGGCTCCTGCCTGGGCCTGAGCCAGCGCAGTGCGCCCGAGATTCTCCAGCGTGGCATCGTTGTCCACCACGCTGTGCGCGCCCTTCTTCTCCAGAATCACGCCGCAGTGCCCGTGTGTCGTGTACTCGCAGAAGCAGCAATCCGCCGCCACCACCAGGTCCGGTACGGCTCGCTTGATCGTTCGAATGGCGCGTTGGACAATGCCTTCCGGGTGCCAGGCCTCGCTGCCCACCTCGTCCTTGCGTTCGGGCAGACCGAACAAGATGACCGCGGGAATGCCCAGCTTGGCGATTTCCTCTGCCTCGCGGCCGAGTTGGTCAATCGAAAGGTGGAATTGCCCCGGCAACGACCCTATTTCGCGCCGCACGCCCTTTCCCGGACAGACGAACAACGGAAAGACCAGGTTGTCGACGGAAAGAGCCGTCTCGCGAACCATGCGGCGAAGGTTGGCGGTGCGACGCAGGCGGCGCGGTCGATTTTCGGGAAAGGACATCAGGAACCTCCCTGGGGTATACGCTCGCGGACAATAGCCGAGATCAGCGCATCGATGCTGGGTTGTTCAGCCACGACCGGCAAAAGACCGTGCAGTCTCGCCTCGCCGGCGGTGGTGGGGCCAATGACCGCCACCGTCCTCTGGGCAAGCACGTTCGCGCCGTGCTGTCGCACCAGGGATCGCAAGGCCGACGGACTCGCAAAAACCGAGACGTCGAATGCGGGCAGAGGGGGCAAGGGGTCGATGGGGAGGGTCTGGTACGCCGCGACCACGTCGATTTCACAGCCTTGTCCGCGCAGGGCTTCGACCAAGGTGTCCTGCCCTTCCAGAGCGCGCGGCAGGAGGATGCGCGCGCCAGGGCTCAGGGCGCGAAAAGCCATCGCCAGCCCTTCTTGCCTTTGTTCGGTGGGAACCATGGCGACGCTGGCGCCGGCTTCGCGCAGGACCCGAGCGGTCTCGGAGCCCACCGCGGCTATCTGCGACTTGGCGAAAGAAAGCTGCCCGTCAGGAAGGCGGGACAGCACGAAGCGGACCGCGCTGGCGCTGGTGAACACGACCCAGTCGTAGCGAGCCACCTGCGCAAGCGCCTGGTCGAGCGGCTGCCACGAGGGGGGAGGGACAACTTGAACGGTCGGGTAGGCGAGCACGGTGGCCCCGGCCACGGAGAGCGCCAGACCCCACTTGTCCGTGGGGCGACACCCCGGTCGCGTGACCAGGACGCGCAATCCGCCGAGCGGAAGCCTTGCCATGGCGGCCATGATAGCGCGAGCCTCGCAGACGGGCCGCCGCCTACTCTTCCAGCTCGACGTTCCAGTAAGAGGCGTTGGCCACGTCCAAGAACGGCCGCCACTCGCGGTAGCGAACCCCCTCGATGCCGGTGCGGAAAGTCGGCGTCCAGCGCGGGCGAACCGGCGTGCGCAGCAGGCGCATCTTGGCCTCTTCCGGGGTGCGCGCGCCCTTGGCGAGGTTGCAGGAGACGCAGCAGCAGACGACGTTCTCCCATGTGGTCCGGCCGCCCTGAGCTCGCGGTTTGACGTGGTCAAGGTTCAGATCCGAACGGTCCAACTGGCGGCCGCAGTACTGACAGGTATTGGCGTCCCGCGTGTAGATGTTGTGTCGGGAGAAGCGAACCTTGGCCCTCGGGATGCGGTCATAGAGCTGCAGCATGATGACCCGCGGGACCAAGATCACCCGATCCACGGTGCGAATGACGTCGTCGCCAGCCTCGGCGGACAGCTGAGACCAGCTGGCAAAATCGAGCGCCCGAAACTGGCGGTCAACAGCATGCGCCACGCCGAGGTAAAGCAACGTAAACGCTCGCCGCACGTTGGTCACGTGGATGGGCTGGTAACTGCGGTTGAGGACGAGAACGGACGTATGGATCACGGGATATCCGTTCTGGCGTTTAGGTTTCCAACTCCCTGCGAAACGCCCGGGCCGAGTCTTCCCTGTGCACCGCGACCTGGGGAAGCGGTAGCTGAGTGCTCTGACCGCCGAAGCGGTCGTGAAGGGTCGACCGCGCTCATGCCGAACGGAATGCTAACAGAGCGAAGTCGGGTCGGCAAAGGCTGTAAGATGGCAAGGCCTTGAACACCCAGACCCTCTCCGCATTGGTGGCGGCCATCGTCAGCTTGGCCATGGGCGGCGCTGTGCTGCTGCGCGAGTCCAGGCGCGCAGTTCACGTCCTGTTCGCGACCTTCGCCTTCAACATCGCGCTGCAAAAGCTGCTGTCGTTCTTTTCGACGGGCGAAACGGACTCGCTGCTGCAGTGGGCAGCCATGGCGGCCACGGTGTCTCTGCCGGCCACCGCCCAAAGGTTCTTCCAAGCCTTTCTGGGCGATGAGGCGGGCCCGCCGCCTCTTTCCCGCACCACGGTGGTGGGAGCCGTCTTCCTCTACGTGGCCCTTCTGCTCAGTCGCTTTCTGGCGTCGCCCATCCACACCAAGCTGTGGTTCCACGCCGGCCTGGTGAGCTACGTCTTCATCGGGCTGTACCTTTCGGTCTACTACCTGTACCGGCGCTACCGACGCACGCCCTCGCGGGTCGAGAAGATACGGCTCCTGTATCTGCTGATCGGCGGCGTGGCGACCGTGACCGCCGCTCTGTTGGACCTGATTCCCGGCGCGCCCTCGTTCGGCAACATCTTCATCACCATCTACCTGTATTTCCTGTCACAGACGCTGGCCCGCTACCGTCTGCTCGACTTGAACGAGCTGCTCGGCCGCATGGTGGTGTTGGCCACGCTGGTCGTGATCGCCACGCTCATCTACGGCCTGCTGCTGGTCAAATGGGTCGAGCTGGACGAGCTGGGCGTCTTCTTCCTGAATGCCTTGGTGGCGTCGACCGCTATCGTCATCGTGTTCGAGCCTCTCCGCTCCCGTCTGGAACGGGTGGTGAACCGCTGGATGTTCCAGGAGAAGTACGAGCTCTTTCGGCGCATCGAGAGCCTGCGCACCGACCTGATGAACGTCATCGACGTGCGCGATCTGGTCCCGCGCGTGCTGTCGGCCTTGGAGGCGTCACGGCGGGTGACCCACGCCTCGCTCTTCACCATCGATCCCGACGGTTCGGCCTACGAATTGGCCGGGCACATCGGACCGCGTCCCGAAGGGCGCATGGATTCGGTGGCCCACCGCGCGTTCTTCGAGCGGCTGCGGCGGGCGGGGGCAGTGTCCATCGAGGGTCTGGAGCGCGAGCTGGCGGCCCTGCGCAACACCCAGAGCGAGGAGCGCGAGAGCCTGCTCTTGATGATGCGCGCGCTGGAAATGCTCAACGGCTCGGTGGTGCTGGCCATCATCAGCGAAGAGCAGCTTCTCGGCATGCTGGTCCTGCGCGACGAGCGTCTGCGCGAGGCCTATTCGTCCGAGGAGATCGAGCTCTTCCGGGGCGTAGCGGCCTCCATCAGCGTGACCTTGCAGAACTCGCAGGTCTACGAGCGCATGAAGGAGCGCGACCGCCTGGCGGCGCTCGGTCAGATGGCCGCGGGCTTGGCCCACGAGATTCGCAATCCTCTGGGATCGATCAAGGGCGCGGCCCAGTTCCTGCGGCCCAGCGAGACCCAGCCGACCGAGACCGGCGAGACCCAGCCGGCCGAGACCGGCGGCATGCGCGAGTTCCTGGACATCATCGTCGAGGAGGTGGACCGTCTGAACAAGATCGTCTCGCAGTTCCTCGACTACGCGCGCCCCTACCGCGGCGACCAGAATCCGCTCGACATCAACGATGTGGTCCGCAAGACCCTCCTGCTGGTGGACAAGGAGCGGGCCACCAAGGTGGATCTCTCGACCAGCTTCATCGACGGGCTCCCGCCGGTGCGCGCCGATGCCCAGCAGCTTCGCCAGGTGTTTCTCAACCTCGTGCTCAACGCCATCGACGCCATGCCTGCCGGAGGAAAGCTGCACGTGTCCACCAGCTTGCGGCGATCCATGCGTCGAGGGGCGGCGGCGGCGTTCCTGGAGGTCCGTTTCCGCGACACCGGCGTGGGCATCTCGCCCGGGGATCTGCGCAACCTGTTCATTCCGTTCTTCACCACCAAAGAGCGAGGCACCGGGTTGGGCCTGCCCATCAGCCAGCGCATCATCGAGAACCACGGCGGCACCATCGAGGTGCGCTCGCAGACGGGGACCGGCTCGACTTTCACGGTGCTGCTGCCGGTGGAGGCCGACGCCTACGCCTCGTACGCCGAGTCCAAGAAGGCTCCGCCACCCCTGCCCGGCCTGCCCCCCCCTTCGCCGCCCCCTGTCATCGCGCCCGCCGCGAACGCACAGCCAGCGGTGCCGAGCGGTTCGAAATAGGCTAACGTCCTGCCGTGCCCGGAACCGACACAGAAGCCAAGCGCATCCTGATCGCGGACGACGAGCTCAACATGCGCCGCGTGCTCGAGGCCATCCTCAAGCGCTCGGGGTACGACGTCGTGACAGCGGCCAATGGCAGCGAGGCCTTGCTGCACATGAACCGCGAGATCAACATGGTCATCACCGATCTCAAGATGCCCATGTTGGATGGCATGGACCTTCTGCGCAAGCTGTCCACTGACTACCCGGACGTGCCGGTGGTCATGATCACGGCGCACGGATCGGTGGAAAACGCGGTCGAGGCGGTGAAGCTGGGCGCCTTCGATTACCTGGAGAAGCCCTTCGAGCAGGAGCAGATCCACCAGATCGTGGCCAAGGCCATGCGGACGCACATGCTGTCGCGCCG
>CAZHUY010000339.1:0-5833 GCA_964535465.1 uncultured Myxococcales bacterium | reverse complement strand
TGCGCGGCGGCCAGGCCCTCGCGAAACCCACCCTGGGCCAGGCGGTACTCGACCCAGGCCCACTTGGGCGGATCGCCGCCCAGAGTGACACGACCGCGCAGGTGCCGGCGCAGGCCCGCGATCTTGTCTTCCAGGCTGGCGATGTCCTCCTGGGGCTGACCATCGAGCGGTGTGTTTCGTTTGGAGACGAAAGGCGAAAGGGTAAGCGACAGCTTGGGCGCGAGGGCGGCCATCTCCAAGGCCAGGCGCGCCAGCTCGTCCAGGTCGGCCGCGGTCTCGCCCGGCAGGCCGATGAGAACGTAGAGCTTGAGCCCCGTCATCCTGTGGGTGCGACACAGTTGGGCCGCGCGCAACAGATCCTCCACGCGCGTGTGGCGATCCACCTGATCGCGCATACGTTGGGAAACCCCGTCGGCCGCGGTGGTCAGGGTGCGGGCACCCGCCGCCGCAAGCAAACCCACCAACTCGTCGCTCAAACGATCCGCGCGCAGGCTGGAGATGCCCACCTGCCGTCCCTGGTCGATCAGGGCACGCAAGATGTTGGGCAAGCCCGGGTGGTCGGTCACCGCCGCGCCTACCAACCCGACCCGCTTCGCGTTTTCGGGGATGAGCGACAGCACGCGCTCGGGTGACAACAAGCGCATGCGCGCCCGTTCCGACCGTCGCATCACACAGTAGGCGCAAGCGCGCGAACAACCGCGCTCGGGCTCGATGAGGAACATGTTCGCCAGCTCGGTGTGGGGCGTGACGATCTGGGAATAGGCCGGCAAGCACGCCTCGGGCGCGACGGTGACGGTCCCGGGATTCTCGCCGTGCAACGAGGGAACGTAGAAGCCCGGCCGCCGCGCCAGATCGTGCAACAGGGCCTCGCGATCCGGGTACGTGGCCAGCAGGCTCATCAGCAGCGGCATCGACTCGTCGGCCTCGCCCATGACGATGACGTCGGCAAAGGGTCCGGCCGGCACGGGATTGGAGAATGTCAGCGGCCCACCCACCACCACCAAGGGAAAGGTGCGCGCGTGCTGAGTGCGCTCGGCGTGCAGGATCGGGATCCCCGCGAGATCCAGACAGGTCACCACTCCCGCAACCTCCAGCTCGGAGGCCAGCGAAAACGCCACCACGGGAAAGTCGCCCACCGGCCTTCCTGATTCGTAGGTACACAGCTCCTCGCGGGTACGTCGGGCCTGCTCGAAATCGTCGGGCAGGAAGGCGCGCTCGGCCGTCACCCCAGGCAGGGCGTGCAGCCCACGGTAGATGGTCTGAAACCCCAGCGACGACATGCCCACGTGGTAGGGGCTGGGGTAGCAGAGCGCCACCGCCAGGTCGGCCTGCTTATGCAAGGCCCCGACCTCATCGGCCAAGCGCTGGGCACGAAGCTCGCGAAAACTGGTCACGAATTGCCTCGGCCTCGGCCTACCGTGGTCGTGGCCGCGGCCGCGACGGGCGTCCACGCAGCGGACGGGGGCTGGCGGGGTGGGCAGTCCGTCTCGAAGTCCCCGAAGGGGGCGGCCCTCGCCGAGCACTTCTCACCTTTCACGGCCACGACAAGCGCTCCGGAAGGTCTCTGTCTCATTCCGTTCCCTGCCGCACCAGCGCCCCGTCGAGATCGCGCAGCTCGACCTTGCCCAGTTTGCCCAGCGAACTCTCGAGCCGGTTTCTGTCGCCCACCACGACCACGCGCATGCTATCCGGGTGCAGGTACTTCTGCGCGGTCTTGCGCACGTCGGCCGCGCTGACCGCCGCGATCTTGGCGACGAAGCCCTGCCATTCGTTGTCGGGCAGATCGTAGACGGCCAGCGCCGCCATCTGCGCGGCCAATTGGTTGGCCGTGGCGAAACGCGCGGGGAAAGCCCGGAGGATCTCCTCCTTGGTTTCGCGCAGCTCCTTGTCGGTGACGTCGTCGGTGCGCAACGCGATGACCTCTTTCAGGATCTCGGAGACCGAGTCCGCGGCGTGTTCTGTCACGAACTCGCCGCCCGCGGTCCACGGCCCAGGCCAACGTCGCGCCTCGAACATCGAACCCACACCGTAGGTCCACCCCTTGCTCTCGCGCAGGTTCAAGGCCAGCCGCTTGAAACCGCCCCCCAGGATCTGATTCATGACCAGGGCGCGATGGTAATCGGGGTTCTTGCGCTCGATGCCCATGGTGCCCACGCGGATCGAGGACTGGGCCGCGCCCGGCTTGTCCACCAACGAGATGCAGGTCTGGCCCTCGAGCATCGGCACCCTGGGCATCACCGCGCGCGGCAGGGACTTGGGCTTCCACCTGGCCAGCAGCTTGTCCATCTTGGTTCGAACCTCGGCTTCGCTGATATCGCCCGCCACCACCAAGACGGCGTTGTTGGGCCGATAGAACTTGCCGAAGAAATCTTGGATGTCTGCGCGCGCGATTCGGCCCACCGACTCCTGCGTGCCGCTCGACGGCCAGCCAAAGGGATGGCGCTCGCCGAACAAGACCCGCGCCAGGGTCATCCCCGCCACCAGGGGAGGTGAATCCTTGCGCCGGGCCAGGGAGGACAACAGGTTGTCGCGAACCCGCTTCAGGTCCGCCTCGGCCAGGGCGGGGTTGAGCAGGACGTCGGCCCACACCTCCAAGGAGCGATCGATGTTCTCGGTCAAGGCCTGCACCGACACCGAGCTGGCGTCCCAGGTGGCGTTGGTCTGCAGGCTGGCCCCCACCTGCGCGATCTCGTCGGCGATCTGGGTCGCGCTGCGCGTGGCGGTGCCCTCGTCCAGCATGTCGGCCACCAGATCCGCCAAGCCCGCCTTGTCCGCCGGGTTGGCCCCGTTGCCAGTGCGCACCACCATCTCCACCCCCACCATGGGCAGCTTGTGCGATTCGGCCAGGATGACACGCAGACCATTCTTCAAACGGAAACGTTTGACGGCGGGAATCTTGAACGTGGTGCGCTCGGCCGCGACCGGCGGCTTGGCGCGGAACTCGGCGTCCGGCGTCCGCCGCGACGGGGGCTTTCCCGCGGACACCTTGGGCACGACCTTGGCCTTGGCCGGCGTCGCCGTCTTGGCCGGTGACACCACCCGCCCCATGAGGGGGGCCGCTGGGTTGGGTTCCACCTTGATGTGAACCCGGCCCGCGACGCGCAGGATCTGGGTGGCCCATTTCTGCAGCAGCTCGGGCGTGGCCGATTCGTAGCGAGCCAAGTCGCGTCCCAGATAGGCCGGATCCCCGGCAAAGACGTCGTAGGTCAGGAGTCGCCCGGCCACACCTTGCAGGGTCTCCAGGTCGCGCACCGACTCGGTCTTGGTTTCGTTGCGCGCGCGCTCCAGCTCCACGGCGTCCACGGGCTGCTCGCGCAACTTGGCCAGCTCCTCATCAATCACGGCCTCCACCTCGGCCAGGGTGTGTCCCTGCATCGGGACATACGCGATCTCGAAGGTCCCTCCCAGCGACCGGCTGATGTGGTAGGCGGAGACTGACTGCGCGATCTTCAGCTCGTACACCAGACGACGGTGCAGGCGTGAACTCTTGCCGCCCGCCAGCACCTTGGCCAGGAGATCCAACTCGGCATCGCCCGGGGCGAAAAAGGGAACCGTGTTCCACGAGAGCAAGCCGCGCGGCAGATTGATGTTCGCCTCCATGGCGATGCGTCGCTCGTTGGCGGACGCCGGGATGGGCGGAACCGTGGGGCGCACGACCTCGGGCCCCGCGGGAATGGGGCCGAAGTACTTCTCCACCAGCCCCTTGACCCGAGCCACATCCATGTCGCCCGCGATGAGCAGGGTGGCGTTGTTGGGAGCGTAGAAGCGGTTGAAGAAGTTTCGGACGTCGTCATCAGTGGCGGCATCCAGATCCGCCATCGATCCGATGACTTCGTGACGGTAGGGATGACCGACCGGAAACAGGGCCTCGAGCTTCACCGCGGCCACCCCGCCCAGGGGGGCGTTCTCGACCCGCTGGCGTCGCTCGTTTTTCACCACGTCGCGCTCGTTCCTCAGGGTCTTGGAGAACGAAGGCCCCTCCAGCAGGAACCCCATGCGCGAGCTCTCCAGCCACAGCCCAAGCTCCAGTTCGCTGGCCGGCAGGGTCTCATAGTAGTTGGTGCGATCGGTGCTGGTCGATCCGTTGCGCGCCGAGGCCCCGGCCTGCCCCAGGAGCTTGAAGAAGCCGTTCTCGGGGATGTGCTTGGTCCCCTGGAACATCATGTGTTCGAACAGGTGGGAGAACCCGGTCTTGCCCGGCTCCTCGTCCTTTGAGCCGACCTTGTACCAGACCTCCACGTGCACCACGGGGACGGTCCGGTCGACGTGCAGGATGACGTTCAGCCCATTGGGCAAACGGTATTTCTCGAAGCCGATCTCTGGAATGGCAGCGCGAGCAGGCAAAGCCATAGAGATCAAAGCCAGCCCCGTCATCAGGAGTCGAAACATGGCGCCAGCCTATCGCAAAAGCTCCTCTCGGCCATGAGGGCCGCCGCGATCACACCGCACTACGCCATCCAGTGCCTCCGTCGGCAGACTCCAATCCCTACCTCGCCGATAGGGTTCAGTCCGGCCAACTTCCGCCTTCTCTACTTGATATGGGCGAGAACACGGACTAATTTGCGCGCCCGGAGGAACCCCCCGCATGCATTTCCTACGTCGTTTTTCGCTCGCTGCATTAGGCGGCACGTTGCCGCTGCTCGCGTCTGTCAGCCAGGCGCTCGCCGAAGAAGCCCACAAGGGCGGCGGTGAGGCCAACCTGAAGCTCCCTGACCTGGCATCACAGACATTCATGGGTGTGCCCGGCACCAAGCTGCTCATGGTCGGCTTGGTCGTCTGCGTCCTGGGCATGATCTTCGGTCTGGCCATCTACAAGCAGCTCAAGGGTCTGCCCGTGCACAAGAGCATGCGCGAGATCTCCGAGCTGATCTACGAGACGTGCAAGACCTACCTCTTCACCCAGGGCAAGTTCATCATGATGCTCTGGCTCTTCATCGGCACCATCATGGTGATCTACTTCGGGGTGCTGCAGGGCTACCCGGCCTCGCGCGTGGTCGTCATCATGCTGTTCAGCTTGATCGGCATCGGCGGCAGCTACGGCGTCGCCTGGTTCGGCATCCGCGTGAACACCTTCGCCAACTCGCGCACGGCCTTCGCCGGCCTCAAGGGTTTGGCCCACCCCATCTACGCCATCCCCCTGCGCGCCGGCATGAGCATCGGCATGCTCCTCATCAGCGTCGAGCTGGTGATCATGCTGGGCATTCTGCTCGTCGTCCCGGGTGACTGGGCCGGTGTGTGCTTCATCGGCTTCGCCATCGGCGAGTCGCTGGGCGCGGCCGCTCTCCGTATCGCGGGCGGTATCTTCACCAAGATCGCCGACATCGGCTCCGACCTGATGAAGATCGTCTTCAAGATCAAGGAAGACGATGCTCGTAACCCGGGCGTCATCGCGGACTGCACCGGCGACAACGCGGGCGACTCGGTCGGCCCCTCGGCGGACGGCTTCGAGACCTACGGCGTCACCGGCGTGGCTCTCGTCTCCTTCATCCTGCTCGCCGTGCACGGCGAAGCCACCCAGATTCAGCTGCTGATCTGGATCTTCGTCATGCGCGTCATGATGGTCGTGGTCAGCGCCCTCTCCTACTTCATCAACGAAGCCATCGCCAAGGCGCGCTTCGGCACCGCCAAGAAGATGAACTTCGAGCAGCCCCTCACCCAGCTGGTGTGGCTCACCTCGATCATCTCCGTGCTCTCCACCTACCTGGTGTCCTACCTCATCATCCCCAATCTGGCTGGTGACACGACCCTGTGGTGGAAGCTCTCCACCATCATCACCTGCGGTACCTTGGCCGGCGCCCTCATCCCCGAGATGATCAAGATCTTCACCTCGACC
>CAZHUY010000338.1:0-5850 GCA_964535465.1 uncultured Myxococcales bacterium | reverse complement strand
AAGCTGCCCGCGTTTGTCGACGACAACCCCGTGGTAATGGTTGCTGGTGGTGCCGGGCAACGTTGGTGCGTATTCGTGTCATCCTGTCAGTTTAGCGCGCGCATGCAGGACATGGTTTGGCTGCAGGGCTTGGCCAGGCAGGCCTCGACCTGAGGGAAGACCCAGTCGGCGGCCATCGTCAACCAGAAGCAGGCGATGAGATTCAACTCACCCTCGCCTGTGCAGCGCTTGTCGAGGTCCCAACATGCACCCAAGAAGTCGGAACGGCTGGGGCTGGCGCTGGCGATTCTCGTCGCTACGGGTTCCAGACAACGATCTTCATAGTCATCGCAGGTAAGAGTGGGGAAACATGCGGCCAGGGCCGCCAGGGCTTCGGCCGCATAGAACTTGGCTTGGCCCCAGCCGGCGCGCCTCTCGTCGCATATCCCGGTGGGGAAGTTGCTGCTGCAACGGACATCCCAATCGCACCAGGCCTTGAGCATGGCATCGACGTCGGCGGCCGTGGCGGTTCGTGACAGTGAAATCGGGCCCGTCCCGCTCCCCCCTGCGTCCACCAAAGGATTCGAGCCCGAGTTCGTCGACGAATCGCAACCCGTTCCCATTGATACCAGCACCAACAGGAGCAAGCCGGCATGTTTCATGGACCCAGTGTAACACGGCTCGGCACTAGGATAGTGTCGGGCCCGAAGGCTGTGCCGTTCACCACCGCCACCATCGCCTGTCTGCAGCTCGGCGTCTGGCCTGCTGTCTCTGGCTAGAACTCCGCCGGCAGTTTCTGCAGCTGCGCGACCGTGAAGACCGGGCCGTCCTTGCACACGTAGAAGGGGCCGATGTTGCAGCGGCCGCATTGACCCAGGCCGCACTTCATCTTCATTTCCAGGGTCGTGAAGATGCGATCATCGGGGAAGCCCAGCTCTTTGAAGACCGGCAGGGTCAGCTTGATCATGATGGGCGGGCCACAGGTGATGGCCACGGCGTCGTCGGCCTTGGGTGCGGTGGCGCGCAGGATGGCGGGCACGAAGCCCTCGCGGCCCTTCCAGTTGGCGTCGCCCTTGTCCACGGTGACCACCAACTCGGTGTTGGGCGCCTTGGCCCAGACTTCGCGATCGACGGCGTACATCAGATCGCTCGGGCTGCGCGCACCGTACACGATGGTCAGCTTGCCGTAGTCCGCACGATGATTGAGCACGTGGCAGATGATGGGCCGAAGCGGGGCCAAGCCGATGCCGCCGCCCGCGATGACGATGTCCTTGCCCTTCCACTCGTCGACTGGGAAGGGTTTGCCGTACGGGCCACGGAAGCCGATGACCGCGCCTGCGTAGAGGTGGTGCAGGGCCTCGGTGTGGGCGCCCACGCGCTTGGTGGTGACGGTCAGACGCTCGGGCTTGGCGGGATCGCCGGCGATGACGAAGGTGGATTCACCTTGGCCAAAGGCCGAGATCTCGCCGAACTGTCCGGGCAGATAGCGGAACTGCTTGCGCAGATTTTCATCCACCAGCTCGAAGTGAAAGGTGACGGTGTCGGCGGTCTCGTCGATGCGCTCGCAGATTCGGGCCGCCAGGGGCAGCAGGGGGTCACGCAACACGTTCGGTCTCCTGGTTGATGCGCTTCATGATCTCGTACACGTCGGCAAACAGGTTTCGGTCAAGCGGGCACAGGTCCACGCAGCGGCCGCACCCGGTGCAGCCCACCATGCCCGGGTTCTGCGTCGGAATGTAGGAGAACTTGTGCAGCACCCGCTGGCGCAGGCGGCTGATGGCCACGGTGCGCGGGTTGTGCCCGCCCGCCATGCGGGTGAAGTCGGAGCGCTGGCAGTTGTCGACGATGCGGATGCGCTGGATCTCGCCCTTGAAGGACTCGTCGTCGATGGTGAAGCACTGGCAGGTGGGGCAGTATTGGGTGCACACGCCGCAGTTCATGCAGGTGGTCTGCAGCTCGGCCCATATGGGGTGATCGAAGTTGGCGTACAGGGCCTTGGGGTCGGGCAGGCCGGTCCACCAGGCGGGCTTGGGCCCGGGCCGAGGTGCGCTCGGGGTCGCCGGGCTGGTGCCGGTCAGCTTGGCCAGGCAGGCAGCGCCGCGCGGGCTTCCCGCCTGGGCGACGTAGCCATCCCCTTGCGGGGTCAGCATCACGTCGACGGCGTCGTTGTCGTCGGGGCCGAAGCCAAACACGCCGCACGCGCAGCTGTCCGCAGGCTGGCAGGCTACGCCGATCAGCAACAGGTTGTCCCTGCGCGCCTTGTAGTACGGATCCACATACGGCCCTTTCAGGAAGACGCGGTCGAGCAGTTGCAGGGCGCGCGCATCACAGGGCCGCACTCCGAACACCGCGCCTGGCGTCTCGTCGACCGGGGCGGGCACGATATCGGCGGGTCCAGAGCCGGCCTTCCAGCGCGCGATCTCGCGACGGGGCGGGGTGAACAGATCCTTGAGGGGGCGCTTGGGCCTGACCGCGCCCAGGTCGGGCAGGTCCTGGGTTACGGTCCAACGGCCGTTCTGGTCGGGCGCGAAGATGGGGCCGTGGGCCCGCAGGGCCGTCAGACATTGCTCGCGTGAAACCTTCACAGCATCAGCCACGGTGCGGCCCTCCCAGCCAGGAATCGGGGTCTTGTGGATCGAACATCAGGACAGGCCACTTGTTGCCCTCCTTCATGCCGGTGCGGAAATCGAACAGCTCTTCCACGTCCTCGGCCAGGCACAGGTCCAGCAGGTGCATGGGCACGCCCTCGGGACAGGCGCGCTGACACTCCCCGCAATCCACGCAGCGGCCGGCGTGGTGGAACGCGCGCATCAAGTGCCACATGAGGTTCGACGACGGCTTGGCGGTCTGCTCGATCCAGCGCGGCGAGTTCTGGTCGCACAGGCAGGTCGAGCAACTGCACAACGAGCACACCTCGCGGCAGGCATAGCAGCGCGTGCAGGCCTCGAAGGCTTTCGTCCAGAAGGCGAAGCGCTCGGCGTGGCTCATGGCCTTGATCTTGGCGATGGTCTCGGCGCGTGTCTTCTCGGCCTTGGGCAGGTTGTCCACGTCGCCCACCACCACGTCGGCCAGCGGCGACAGGTGAACCTCGCAGCGGGTGCAACGTTCGTCCAGCACCCTACCGTCGGCGCGCACGCCCGGGCAGGCCATGGCGATGAACACGATCTGCTCGCGGGCAAACTCGCCCTCGGAGATGCGCATGTTGACCGCCCGGCCGTCGCACCCCTTGACCACGATCCCCACCGGCATGGGCAGGTCCTTGGCCAACACGCGTGCCAGGTTCTGCACGCAGCGATCGTCGAAGATCAGCTTGTCGGCGTCTTCGGGCCGCGTGACCAGGGTGGGGACCACGGCTTTGGTCAGGGGGTGCTCGCGATAACCGAGCACCGACTTGACCTTGCCTTCGGCGAACAGGCGCTTGACGCTCTCACGCAGGGCCGCGGTCACAGCGCCACCCCCTGACGGGCCATAGGGTTGTGTGAACCCAGCTTGCGCACCTTCTCCACGAACTCGCTCACTTCCTCGGCATACTTCGCGCCCTCCGAGGCCGACAGCCAGGTGAAGTGGATGCGCTCGGGCTCGATGCCGATCCAGTCGAGCAAGCGCCGCAGGATGGCCAGCTTGCGTTTGGCGTAGCGGTTGCCACTGATGTAGTGACAGTCGCCCGGATGGCAGCCCGACACCATTACGCCGTCCGCACCCTCGGCCAGCGCCTTGAAGATGAACATCGGGTTGATGCGGCCCGAGCAGGGCAGGCGCACCACCCGCAGGTTGGCCGGCACCTTCAGCCGGGAGGTGCCCGCCAGATCCGCGCCGGCGTAGCTGCACCAGTTGCACAGGAACCCGACGATGCGGGGTTCGAAGTTCTCGCTCATCACCATGTCTCCTCGAGCAGGCCGACGATCTCGTGGAAGATCTGCCGGTCCGTGAAGTGTTGCAGCTCGATGGCGGTGGCCCGGCAGGTGGCGACACAGGTGCCGCATCCTTTGCAGGTGGTGGTGTTGACCACGGCCTTCTTGCGTTTGGGATCGATCTCGATGGCCTGGTAGGCGCAAACATCGACGCACATCCCGCACGACGTGCACATCTCCTGGCGGACGACGGCGATGGCGGGATCGATCTCGACCTCGCCCTTGGCCATGAAGCGCATGGCCGCCGCCGCCGCGCCCGAGGCCTGGGCCACGGTGTCGGGGATGTCCTTGGGGCCTTGGCAGGTGCCGGCCAGGAAAACACCGTCGGTGGGCGTTTCCACCGGGGCCAGCTTGGGGTGCTTCTCCGCGAAGAAGCCGTCGGGACTACGCGGGATGCGCAGCATCTCCGAGACTTGCTGGGCCCCTTGAGCCGGTTGCATGGCCGTGGCCAGGATGATCATGTCCACCGGCACGCGCAGCAGCTTGCCCAGCGTGGTCTCTTCCGCCACCACGATCATCGAGCCCTCGGGCGCCTCGTCGTTGGGGCCGGGCGTGAGTACTTGGCCGGCCTTGCCGCGCACGAAGCGCACGCCCTCGTGCATGACCCGGTGATAAAACTCCTCGTAGCCTTTCCCGAAGGCGCGCATGTCGATGTAGAACTCGTACACGCGGGCCGTGGTCTTCTCGCGCAGCAAGTGGGCGAACTTGAGCGAGTACATACAGCACACGCGCGAGCAGTGCTTGCAGTAGCTCTCGTCGCGCGAGCCGATGCAGTGGAGGATGCCGACCGCGCTGGGCGCCTCGCCGTTCTTCTTGACGATCTTGCCGCCCGTCGGGCCCATGGCGTTGTTGAGGCGCTCGAACTCCAGGCCGGTGTACACGTCGGGGAAACGGCCGTAGCCCCACTGGCCGAGCTTGGCCGGGTCCATGGCGTCGTAGCCGGTGGCCACGATGATGGTGCCCACCTCCAGCTCGCGGATGCTGTCCTGGTCGGCCATGTTGATGGCGCCGGGCTCGCAGAACTTCTCGCACACGCCGCACTTGCCGCGCACGAAGTGGTTACAGTTCTTGCGGTCGATGACCGGCTTGTTGGGGACCGCCTGGGCGAAGGTGGTGTAGATGGCGGTGCGGAAGCCCATCTTCTCGTCGAACTCCGACGGGATCTTCTTCACCGGGCACTTGGTCGAGCAGATGCCGCAACCCGTGCACTTGCTGTTGTCCACGCAGCTGGCCTTGCGACGGACCTTGACCTTGAAGGCGCCCACGCTGCCGCCCACCTCTTCCACCTCGTGGTAGGTGAGCAGCTCGATGTTCGGGTGCTGCGCCACCTGCACCATCTTGGGCGTCAGGATGCAGGCCGAACAGTCGAGCGTCGGGAAGGTCTTGTCGAACTTGGCCATGTGCCCGCCGATCGACGGCTCCTTCTCGACCAGGTAGACCGTCTTGCCCGAGTCGGCGATCCGCAGCGCGGCCTCGATGCCCGCGATGCCCGCCCCGACCACGAGCGTCTCGGGCCGCACCGGGACCTCGCGCTGCTCCAGCGGCAGGTGATACCAGACCCGGCGGACCGCGGCGGCCACCAGGTGCTTCGCCTTGGCCGTGGCCATCCGGCGGTCGGAATGGACCCACGAGCAGTGTTCCCGGATGTTGGCCATCTGGAACATGTAGCGGTTGATGCCGGCCTCCTCGCACACCTTGCGGAACGTCCCCTCGTGCATCAGCGGCGAGCACGAGGCGACCACGACGTGCGTCAGGCCCTCGTCGCGGATGTCGCGGCGGATCATCTCCTGGCCGGGGTCGGAGCACATGTACTTGTACTCCCGGGCGATCACCACCCCGCGGAGCGTCGCGGCGTTGGCCACGACCGCGGCCACGTCGACCGTATGCGCGATGTTCGTGCCGCAATGGCACACGTAGACGCCGATTCGGCGTTGTCCGTTCTGGCTCATCAGCTACCCAC
>CAZHUY010000337.1:0-5875 GCA_964535465.1 uncultured Myxococcales bacterium | reverse complement strand
ATGATGCCATCCATCCAGTGCGGAAAGGACTACAGTGTCACCATCATTCCAAGGGTAGTGGGTCCTGGCGCGCGCCAGCCTGGGCCTGCTCGACGGCAAGGTGCCCTATGTCCTGTCGGTCGGGAATCACGATCTGGGCACAGAGCTGGACAAGCCGCGCGCGACCTTCATCAACGACTACTTCCTGGACAGCGAGGCGATGCGGGCGCCCATCTTGGGTGGCCTCTTCGAGCCCGGTCACATGGAGAACGGCTACTACTTCCTGCAGGGCGGCGGCCGCACCTGGTTGGTGCTCTCGCTGGAGTTCTCGCCGCGACCCGAGGTGGTGGCCTGGGGCAATGGGGTCCTGACCGCGCACGCGCATTTGCCCGCCATCCTCCTGACGCACGCCTATCTGTATTCGGACAACGCCCGCTACGACCACGTGGGACGCGAGTGCAACTTCGGCGACGATTGTGTCAATCCGAACCCACCCGGCGCCAATCCCCAGTGTTGGAATCCGTGGTGCTATCTCGGCGGGGCCGATGGCCAGATGCTGTGGGACTCGTTGGTCTCCGTGCACAGCAACGTCCACTTCGTGTTCTCAGGCCATGTGGCCAACCCCGCGCCCCATCAAGCTGGTCGACTGTTGAGCATCCGCCCCGACGGAAGCGTGTGCCACCAAATCATGGCCGACTACCAGGGCGACGCGCTCGGGGGCTCGGGCTACTTGCGCCTTGTGCGCTTCTGGCCCGACGGCACCGTGCGCGTGCGCACCTTCTCGCCGTACCTGCCACCGGAGAATGCGTTGCTCACCGACGATCGCAACCAATTCACGCTGCAAGTGCGGCTGCCCCCCTTGGAACCGGACCGCCTGAAAGGCCGGCCTGCGGCTCGCGACTAGCGTGGGCGAGGGCGTGAGCGTGAGCGAGTTCGGCTGGCGTGGAGCGGAAAGAGCGGATCGCGGGAGCCGTGAGCGAGAGCGTGGGCTGTGCAATCTGGGAATCGCGGAGGCCGACAAGCAACTGGCCAAGGCCGCGGAAGAAGACCGGGTTTGCGCCAACCGGGCCGCCGGGGATTGTGCTGGGCCTGTCTCCGATTTTGTGAAGAATGATGTCCCACGGAGGCAAACATGCGCACCGGCACCGTCATCTGCCTGATGTTGTTCCTGCTCTCGGCTTGTCGCCATGGTGTGGCCCCGCGCACCTCCTCGGCCACCAGCGGGCCCCGTCCTGTTCCGCAGACGCAAGAGGAGTGCAAGGCCTGTCGGGGCGAGTGGGGAAGGCATGGCTTGGCGCAGGTGGCTTCCTGTCTTTGCCGCACGACCGACGCGGGCAAGCGCTGTCACCGTCGTTCCGATTGTCAGGGGCTGTGCGTGGCCGAGGACAACATCGAGCGCGAGGTCGTGAAGGCGGGTCCCCCGGCCACCGGGTACTTCGTCGGTCACTGCGCCGAGTTCGAGCCGATCTTCGGCTGCATGCGGGTCATCGATCAAGCGGGGCCGGGGCCGTTGGACGAGCCGCCGCTCATGCTGTGCATCGACTGACAGACTATCGCCGGCGGGGCCGCGCGTGGATGCGCGTGAAGGCCAGGGCCAGGAAGAGCATGGTCGCCAGCCCTCCGCTCGTGCGCGACTGATTCGTTCCCGCCAGCACGCAGCTACAGCCGCTCTCACTGGTGGCCGTCGCTTTGCTGGCGCTGCTCGATTTCCCGGAGGCACCACCAGAGCTTCCACTTCCCGTGTAGGCAGCCTGGCCGCCTGCACCCGCGCTGGCACTGGCGCCTGCGCTCCCGCTTCGGCTTGCACTTCCGCCCGAGCCCGCGCTGGCCGCGCTGGTACTGGTGCTGGTCGTCCCCCCGGTCCTGGTCGAGCTGTTCGACAGGCTTCCCCCGGAGGCCGACCCCGAGTCTCCACCGGCGCGACTGGAAGAGGCGAGCGAGCCCCCGGCGCCAGACGATCCGCCCGTGGCGCCCCCCGCGCCCGCATCCGCTCTGTTGCTGTCCCGGGCGGCGTCCCGGCGCACGCTGGCGTCGCGGCCGGGGCTGGCGTCGGGCAACTGGACGGGAATGAGTCCGCCGTCACCCCCCACGGGCGGCGCACTGGGAACCGCGGGGCCCGTGGCGCACGACTCGGGGCCGGGTCCGGGAGCGGTGACGGTGGTGCCATCCATGCAAGTGGGCTCGCCGGTGCCGTTCTCGATCTCGACGCGCACCGTGGCCTTGGTGGTTTCGATGGCCTCCACCGTGATGGTGATGCCGCCCGCTGGATCCTTGAAGGAACCTCCGGCATAGAGGCCGTCCAGCGTGCTGGTGGAGGGCACCTGATCCAGGTACCAGGTGTTGAGCCCGCTTTGCGTGCTCTTGCGGAGATCGCCTGACACGCGGATCTGCACCTGCGGCTTCAAGGCGGCCATCGAGCCGTGCTTGCCGTCGAACCCGTAGGGCGAGCGGAACTCGATGTAATAGTGGGTGAGGTTGGTGGTGCCGGCCGAGCCGCCGCCGCCCGAGCGATAGAAGGGCCGCGTCTTGGGCATGGCGATTTGCAGCCCCTGGATGCCGTCGCAGGGCACCTCGATGGGCAGCAGGGTGAAGGTGCCGGTGGAGGTCACGTCGACCATGTTGCAGCCACCGAACCACTTTTCGTATCCCTTGGTGACCGAGCTGAAGTGGCGGCAGCTACTGCCCATGGCGTCCAGCGTGTCGCCGTATTCCGAATGCGTGCACACCCCATCGGGCACGTCCACGAACACCTCACTGCCACACTTCATCGAGGACGCGTGCTTGAGGCCCAGGTTGTGTCCCGGCTCGTGCACCAACACCACGCAGCCCGAGCTGGCGTTGAACCAGGTGTCGCGCGCCGGGCGATCGGGCGAGCCCACCATGGCCAACCCCGACCAGCTGCACGCCGAGACCTTGCTGCCCATGTACCAGAAATACTGATCGTAGGTACCGGTGATTTGCGGCCGCAGGGCTGTGGCCATGGCGGTGGTGGCGCTGGTGGCGCAGCCGCTCATCGTGTGCGTCAGCGGTCCGACCACCGTCGCGGTCACGTCCTGCAGGCCGAACGAGTTCTCGATGAAGAACTGGCGTACGGAATCGTTGCCCGCCTCGGTGCCCATCAGGCGAGTCATGGCCGCCTCTTCGGTCAGGTTCACGCCGCTGCCCAGGTCGACCAACACGAACACGATGTTACGTGTCTTGGACGGGGTGCCAGTGATGAGCGCGTGCGCGCTCGACTCGGAAGGCGAGGAAAAGGCCAAGGGTACGTAGTGCTCCACCAGGATGTCCTGGCCGTCGCTTTGGCCCCACACATCCAACCAAGCCCCGCTGGCGAGATCGGGGTTGATGGGGAAAAGCAGGCGGCGCTGGTCGCCTGCGTCGCCCATCACGCGCAGGGCGTATTGGTATTCGCTGGTCCCATCGGGAAAGGTGGCACTGAAGACGTCCAGCTCGCCGCGCACGGCGCCGGCGGGAGCGGGGCCGGGCTGGGACCCATCATCGATCGCGCAAGCCAGCGCACCGCACAGGACACCAAGGACAATCAGACAGCGCAGAGTGTGGGTCATCGGCCCTCCTGAGCATCCTGGCCAACCAAACCGGCTGACCAGACTAGGATGTTAGAGCGTCGCGCCCAGGGACTTCCATCAGCCTATTTGGGCCGATTGGAAACAGCGTGTGATCGCGTTGGGGCCCGCGGCCTTCACCCTGGCGTGCCGACCTCTTGCGCAAGCTTCGCCATTTGCCTCGCCAATTCCGCCACGAAGGATGGATGGCACCCGACGGTGCGGGCGCGGGCGAAGTGGATGAGCCCGCGGCTGCCGGCCCGCTCGCGGTACACGATGTCGATCTCCTGCAGGGTCTCCACATGCTCGCCGGTGAAAGACACGGGCACCACGATGACCGAATGGACGCCGGCCTCGGCCAGGGAATCGAGCGCGTCTTCCGTGGGGGGACCCAGCCAGCGGCGACGGCCCACGCGGCTTTGAAAGGCCAGCCGTGCACGCTCGCCCAAGTCCAGCCGGCGCGTGACCGCGGCCACGGTGGCGCGCACCTCGTCCAGATAGGGATCGCCTTTGCGAACGTACGACTCGGGCAGGCCGTGCGCGCTGAACAGCACGGGCGCGTTGGCCCGTTCGGCCTCGGGCAGTTGTGTGCTGGCCTCGTCGATGCGCGCGCACAGGGCCTCGATGTACCCGGGTGCGGCGGCGTAGCCTTCGAGACACGCGCTGCCGATCTTGTGCTTGGCCAGCGCCTCGTGCATGGCGCGCAGGACCGAACCGGTGGTGGTGCGCGAACGGTGAGGGTGAAGCGGCAGCAGCAGGGCCTGTGTGATGCCGTCGTCCCGCATGCGCGCGGCGGTCTCGGCCGGGAAGGGATGCCAGTAGCTCATGGCCACGTAGGGGCGCGCGCGAACGCCCATGTCCGCCATGGCCTTGGTCACGGCGTCGACCTGCGCTTGTGATTCCTCGCGGATGGGGGACTTGCCGCCGATTTGGGCATAGGCGGCGCGCGAGAAGGGGGCGCGCCGGCGGGCGATGGTGCGCGCCAACAGCGATTGCAGCGGCCGGGCCCAACCCAGTTGAATCAGGTCAGGGTCGGAGAACAGGTTGCGCAGGAAGGGCTCGACCGCCTCGGGGGAGTCCGGGCCTCCCATGTTGAGCGCCACCACCGCCAGCATGGTCACCCGCCGCGCACGGCCCGCGCCAAGGCGGTCACGTTCTCGAGGGGCGTTTCGGGATAGATGCCGTGGCCCAAGTTGAAGATGTGGCCGCGGCCGCCTCCCTGTCGGATCACCTCGGCGACCTGGCTTTCGATGCGTTCGACCGGTCCCAGCAGCAGCGCGGGATCGAGGTTGCCTTGCACGGCCGCCCGCTTGGCCCCGCCCGCGGCCAAACGCGCACGCGCCTCGTCGAGGGGGAGCCGCCAATCGATGCCGTACACGTCCGCCTTCACGCTGGCGATGCGGTCCAGGATGGTGGTGGCGCCGTTGGGGAAGTAGATGACCGGCACCCCGCTGGCCTGAACGGCGGCCACCAGGCGGCTGGTGGGCCCGAGCACGAATTCGTTCCACTCCTCGGGCGAGACCACGCCCAGCCAGGAATCGAAGATCTGGATGGCCTGCGCGCCAGCTGCGACCTGGGCCAGCAGATAGGCGCGGGTGGCGGTCTCGATCAGTTCCAGCAGGCGATGGGCCGCGGCCGGCTCGCGCACCATGAGCTTCTTGGTCTCGATGAAGCGCTTGGATGTCTTGCCCTCGATGGCGTAGGTCGCCGTGGTGAAGGGCGCGCCCGCGAAGCCGATGAGCGGGGTGTCGCCGAGCTGGGGCCGCAGCAGCCGGATGGTCTCGAGCACGAAGGGCGTGCGTTCCCAAGGATCGAAGGTCGAGAGCCGATCCAGGTCGGCCGCGCTCCGCACCGGCGGTGTGACGGTGGGGCCCTCGTCCGTGAATTTCACATCCAGACCCATGGCCTCGAGCGGAATCAGCAGGTCGGAGAACAGGATGGCGGCGTCGAAGCCGAAGCGGCGAAGGGGTTGCAGGGTCACCTCGGCGGCCAGACGCGGGGTCTTGCACAGCTCGAGGAAGGTGACGTTGCCGCGTACCTCGCGGTATTCGGGCAGGTAGCGCCCCGCCTGGCGCATCAGCCACAGGGGCGGGCGAGGGGTGGGCTCACCACGGCAGGCGTCGAGGAAAAGGGAAGCCATGGCGTAGTTGTACCACCGTGCCTCCAGGGGGCGACGGTGCTAATTTTGCGAGCATGGCAGGCGCGATTCGCATTCACAACACGGGCGGTCCCGAGGTCATGTCCTGGGAAGAGGTCGATCCCGGCGAGCCCGCGCTGGGCGAGGTGTTGGTTCGCCATCGCACCGTGGGCGTGAACTTCATCGATGTGTACCA
>CAZHUY010000336.1:0-5902 GCA_964535465.1 uncultured Myxococcales bacterium | reverse complement strand
GACGGCGAGGACATCACCGCCTTGGCGCGCACGCTGCGCGCGCGCACCGACGAGGTCATGTGCCGCCTGGACATGGTGGTGCCGGTGTACCTGCTGGTCACCAAGACCGACCTGCTGCCGGGCTTCGTCGAGACCTTCGGCGATCTGCGCGACAAGGAGCGCGGGCAGATCTGGGGCGCCACCCTGCCCTTGCTGGCCAGCCCGGACGAGCGCGTCGAGCTGCTGGCCGATCACATGAACGAGCTGGCTCAGGTGACCGAGGAGCGCTCGTTCATTCGCCTGCACGACGAGCGACGGGTGGGCGCGCGCCTGGCCGTGTTCGCCTTTCCCCAACACCTGCGCGCCCTCAGGCAGCCGCTGGTCGACCTGGCGAACGAGCTGTTCGTCGACAATGTGTACCAGGACGCGCCCATCCTGCGCGGGATCTACTTCACCAGCGGCACGCAAGAGGGCCGACCGGTCGATCGCATCATGCAGGGCATGGCCGAGTCGTTCGGCCTGGTGGCGCGCGCCGAGGCGGTCGCGGTCAGCAAGCCCAAGAGCTACTTCGTGCGTGATCTGTTCACCAACCTGGTGTTCGCCGACAAGGACGTCGCCATCCGCAGCACGCGGGTTCTGATTCGCCAGCGGCTCGGGCGCATCGCGCTCACCGCCGGCGCCCTGGCGACCGCCATCAGTCTGCTGGTGATCCCGGTGCGCGCGTACGGTAAGGCCAGCGCGCTGGTCGGCGAGGCGCAGCGACTGATTGAACGTCTGTCCGCCCGGCGGGGCCACGCCAGCTTGCCCACGGCCGAGACCCTCGAAGCGCTGGAGAGCGTCGCCAAGCTGCTGACCGCGCCCCACGACGGCTCCCTGCTCTTTCCTCATGGGTTCTTTCGCGCTCCCCTGCGCACCGCCATCGAGCGCACCATCGTGCGCCCCCTCTTGCGGGCAGACGCAGGCCGAGCACCAAGCGCCTTCGGCCAGACCGAGCTGATGGACGCCCTGGTGCTGCACCTGGTGCTCACGCACGAAAAGCAACCCGACGAGCCCACGCCGCGCACGGACCGCTGGGCCCCGGCCGCGACCCTGGCCGGCCACAAGGCGGCGGCCCGCTGGGAGAGTCTGGTCGGGGTCAAGATCGCCTCGCGCGCGCCGCAGGTGGTGGCCCATCTCGTGCGTTGGTACGCCGGCGAGACTCGCGATCCTGGCGATCTGGCCGAACGCGAGCGACGGTTCGTGACGACGGCGCGCGCGCAGTTGGTCGGTCAAGACGACGATCCGCTGGCCGAGCTGATTCGCGACGCCGCCATGCCGCGCGACCTGAGGTCGGTCGACATTCTGGGGGGTGCCTCCGTCTTCTTTGTCGCCGACCAGGGCAAGACGGCCTCGGCGGTGCGCGGGGCGTTCACCCCGGCCGGCTATGGGGTAGTCAAGGAACGCCTGGCGCAGTTGCAGAAGGCCCAGGACGATGACGACCACGCCTGGATCCTCGGCAAGGATCCCAAGGTCAGGGATGCGCAGACCATCGCGCGCATCAGAAAGGACTACTTCGCCCACTACGTGGGGGCCTGGAAGACGTTCCTGTTCTCCCTGTCGGTGCGCGAGCCCGCCAACCTGGAGCAGGCGCGCTCCCTCCTCAAGAAGCTGGCCAGCGACAAGCCCTTTGCCGCCGTCTGGCGCAACCTGGCCGAATTCACCAACCTGAACACGCAGCGCTCGACCCAGGTGGGGGATCAGGTGAAGGACGTGGTGGCCGGCGAGCCCGCCCAAGACGAAGGCGCCCGCCAGGTCGCGGCCGAGCTCGAGGGGGTGTTGCGGTTCGCATCGGTCAAGCCCAGCGGGTTCGATCAGGTCGATCAGATCCTGACCGAGGTCGCCGCCGCCCTAGGCGATCAAGGCACACCCGACGCCAGAACCTTCCAGACAGCGGTGCGCGCGGCACGGGCCAACCTGACAGGCCTGCTGGCGCGCTACAACGACCGCGGTTGGGAGCAGGGCGTACTGGAGCGCATTCTGATGCCGCCCTTGCGCGGGTCGGAGAGCGCGGTGCTGGGCGCCAGCGCTGATTTGGCCAACCGCAAGTGGTGCGAGAGCGTGGTGGTGGCTTTCGACGAGCTGCTGGCGGGCAGGTTCCCCTTCGCGGCGGGCAAGACGGCGAATGAAGCCCGCCTGGCCGACGTGGAGCGCTTCTTCCAGCCGAACACCGGCATCCTTTGGCAGTATTTCGCCCAGTCGGTGCAGCCCGATGTGGAGCAGACCGGCTCGCTCTTCCGCATGAAGGAGGGGGCGTCGCTGCGCTACCAGGACGCCTTCCTTGCCTTCTGGTCCCGCGCCCAGGACCTCACCCGCCGCCTCTTCGCCAGGGACGCGGCCAAGCTGGGCATGCCCATCGAGGTGCGCATCCGACCCTCGCCGCAGTATTCGAAGATCGTGCTGGACGCGGGCACGCGCAAGCTGGTCGGCCTGAACACCCTCGACCGCTGGAACGAGATCGTCTGGCCCTCGCGACGCGCGCTGCTGCGTCTGTACGTCAAGTCCGACGAAGTCGCGGCCATCGGTCCGATTGAGGACGGTGACTGGGCGCTCTATCGACTGTTGAGCCAGGGCGCCCCCAGCAAGGGTCGCGACATGTTGTCGCTGTCCTTTGCCGCGTCGGATCAGGGTCAGGTGCAGTTGGACTTCCGACCCGAGGGTATTCGCGATCTGTTCGCGCGCTTCACCCTTCCACGCAGCATCACCCCGGGGGCAGCGGCGTGTCGGCGCTAGCGGTCGCCTTCTACGGCAAGCTCGTCAGCCAGGCGGACTTCGTGCGCATCAACGCCGGCACCTTTGCCCAGGACGGCTGGGACGCCTGGTTCCAAGAGGCCGTCGCGGCCCTGCAGCGGGTGAATCTGCGCCTTCCGTCACAATCCGTGCGCTTCGTTCTGAACGCGCGGGCACGCCTATGCGCGGGCGCCTTTGCACCGGGGCGCGACGCGCTCTCGCGGACCTTCCCCGCCATTGTGTCCGTCGCCGCACCAGCCCCTCCGCCAGCAGGCTTGACGGCTTGGCGGCACCAGCACGAGTCGTTCTTCGCCGCGGCGGCCTCCCTGGCCTTGCGGGCGACGCAGCTCACGACGGCCGAGCTGACTTCGCGCCTGTCTGCGCTTGGCAGTCGTGTCAGCGCGCCTTTCAGCCAACCTGACGCGCCGGAGATCCTGGCCGCGGCTGGCTTGTCCGACCTGAGGGTCGGACTGGATCTGGCGGACCTGGCTTACGGACTGACCACCGCCATCAGCGCCTGCGTCGAGGCCCGCGCCGCGAAGCCGGGCCAACCCTCGCGCGTGCTGACCCTGCACGACCAGGCGTCGAGCGAGGTGCAACGTAGCTTCTGGATAGAACTGGTGAGCCGACACCTTGGCGTCTCGCTGCCTTCGTTCCTTTGGACCGAGCAAGATCTGGTCATCACCCTCGGCCCTCCCCCCCCGGCTGCCCTTGCCTTCTTGGTGGATCCAGCAGGCGCCGGCTCACGCCTGTGGCCCTTGCGTACCCGCAACCCGGCCGCGCGCGCCGCGACCGTCGCCAAACTGTCACCGGCGCAGGCGCACGTGCTGGGCTCGCCCGGCGCCTCGCTGGCCCATGTGTTGTCCGTGTTTTCACGCGAGCCCTTGTAGAGGACCGTCATGCTCGATGCCCAGGAACTTTTGTCGCCGGTCATAACCGTCAAGGTCTCGCATGTGAAGGACGACCTGCGTCTACACACCATGCACGGCCGCGAGGCCTTGGGCTCGCTCTTCGAGTACCACCTGGACTTGGTGAACTGGAGCGAATCGGACATCGTCAGAGATCAGCTCGAGCCCGAAGGTTGTCTGGGCCCCGAGGCGCTGCTGGGCAAGAGCCTCACGGTGGCGCTGCCCCTGGCTGGGCAGAAGGTCCGCCACATCAACGGGCTGGTGACCCAGGCTGCCTTTCGCGCCTCCATCGACCACCACACCGCGTACGCCGTGACCATCCGTCCCCGGCTGTGGCTCTTGACCCTCAGCCAGAACTGCCGTGTGTTCCAGAACCTGGACGTGCTCAACGTCGTGCAGGAGATCCTGAACGAGCAGGAGGTGGCTGTCCGATTCTCGCCGTCCGAGAACCACCGCATCTGGGACACACTGACCCAGTACCGCGAATCGGACTTCGACTTCGTCACGCGTCTGCTGGCGCACGAAGGCTTCCACTACTTCTTCGACCACGGCCCAGACGGCCACACCCTGGTCATCACCGAGTCCGACAACGCCTATCCTGATGCCAGCGAGAGCGAACCCATTGCCATGGGGAAACCCAAACCCATTGCCGGCTCCGACGAGCACCTGCAGGTTTGGCAGGCGGGCTTCGGCCTGCAAACCGAGGCCGTCACGTTGGCGGACTTCGACTTCCGGCTACGCGGGCCAGCCACCAACATCCTGGGGTTCGCTGCCCCACAGCCCCCTACGCCGCGTCCGCCCGACGGACGGGCCGCGGCCAAGACGAGCGACCATCCCACGCGGGAGATATACGACTTCCCGGCCGGATGCGTGCTGCTCGAGAACGAGGAAGAGGCGAAGAACCGGGCCGATGCCGGCGATAGTCGGCTGGAGGCAAAGCGTCTGGCGAGTTTGCGATGGGATGCCAGACGCTGCCAGGCCGCGGGCTATGAAGGTCGCGGGACTGTGCGCTGGCTGACGCCTGGAACGCTCTTTCGAGTCGAGGGTTGCGGTTCCCGCAAGTTCCTGGCCACCGACATAGAGTTGACCCTGCGCAACCCGGCCTTTCTCTCCGGCGAGACCGCCATCGACGAGCCTTGCCAGATCGTGCTGAAGGCGTTGGACGGCGCCACGCTCTTCCGTTTGCCCCCGCAAGACAAACCGCGCGTTCTCGGCCCGCAGACCGCCTGGGTGGTGGGCGCGGCGGACGAGGAGATCTTCACCGACAAATACGGCCGCATCCAGGTGCACTTCCACTGGGACCGAAGCCGCGGCTTCGACAAGAACAGCTCGTGCTGGGTTCGCGTAGCCCAGCCCTGGGCCGGCAACCGCTGGGGTGCCTTCAGCATCCCGCGCGTGGGCAGCGAGGTGGTGGTCGAGTTCCTCTACGGCGATCCGGACCGCCCGCTGGTGACCGGCAGCGTGTACAGCGGCCAGAACCTGCCGCCCTATGACCTGCCCGAACACAAAACGCGTAGTGGCATCAAGACCCGTAGCAGCAAGGGGGCCACCCCAGACAACTACAACGAGATCCGCTTCGAGGACGCAAAAGGCCAAGAGGAGCTGCACCTCCGCGCCGAACGCAACCTGACCGCCCTGGTGAAGCACGACCAGACCGTGAACGTGAACGGCAGACGCGACATCACCGTGAAGAAAAGCGACACTCTGCGCGTGGAGGGGGCAAGCAGGTCCGTCTCGGTCACGGGCGGCTACTGTAACCTGCAGGTGTGCACCACTTCCGATCCCGCGGGTCTGACCGAGGGTACGGTCATGGTCTCCGCGTTGAACGAGATCAGGTTGGTGTGCGGCGACTCCAGCCTGTCGCTCAGGAAGGATGGCACCATCGAGATGAAGGGCACGCTCCTCAACCTCATCGGCACCGACAAGATTGAAGCCAAGGGCAAGGATGCCGTCTTGACCTTCAGCCAGACCATCACGGCCCGGGGCAGCGAAATTGCGATGTCCGCCGCGCAGGGTGTCCACCTCGACGGCAAAGGCGCAACCGTCGATCTGAGCGAGGCCATCAAAGCGCAAGGCTCTCAGGTCGCGATCAGCGGAGACAAGGAAGCCCACCTCAAGGGTGGTCAGTCCACGCTCGCTCTCGACGAGAAGGAGGCCTCGCTCAAGGGCACGGCCATCAAGCTCAACTGAGTGGTGCGCTAAATCATCGTTCATGATTCTGGAACACCCGGGCTCAAGCGGCGGCTCGA
>CAZHUY010000335.1:3043-5929 GCA_964535465.1 uncultured Myxococcales bacterium | reverse complement strand
GGCAGGAAGGCAGGAAGCGTGCATGCGGCCGGCGCGGAAGGCGCCAGCCCGTAGCTCCGCCCGCACTCGCTTCCGCGTACTCAGATCCGGCCGGAGTCCTACGTCTTGCCAGACAAGACCATGGCAAACGACATCCTCCGCTCGGTTGAGAGCCGCCTGTATGTGGCGCTCCAGCACTACGGCAATGTCCACCGCGGAAGCGGTCACGGCTCGTTCATCTCCACCCGCCCGTACGAGCACGCACGCGGGGTCGTGCTCGACTATCTGGGATTGGGGTCCGATCACGTGGTCATCTTCGCGACGCCCTGGCGGCTGCAGGGGCTGCTTCGCCAGCTGCCCACAAGAGCGGCGTGATCTGCTTCGAGCTCGAAGGGGTTCCCCACAACCGGCTGGCGCAACTGCTGGCGGAAAACGGCGGCGTCGCCACGCGCGGCGGATGCTTCTGCGTGAACATGTTCGTCAAGCAGCTGCTCGGCATCGGCAGGATCAAGAACGGCTTGGCCCGCACCGGTTTGGCGCTGCTCCCGCGCACCACCCAAGGACTGCTCACCGGCCTGGTACGCATCAGCTTCGGGCTCACCAACCGCCAGAGCGAAGTCGACCGGCTGGTCGAAGTCCTCCAGCAGATCGCACGCGAAAAGCCGCGTCGCCTGGAACGCGTGCTGGCCCGGCATCACTTCGGCACCCCGAGGCTCCCGGAGTCCCACCGGGTGGCGCATCGAGTTCCTGGCCCAGGACCGGGTTCGCGACGTCCTGGGTTAGTGCCGCAGCCAAGGCGCATAGAAGACACGGAGAGTGATAAAACAGCCCCTCAGTGAACTTCGAGCGCAGGCCTGGCAGGCCAGAGCGAGGTGCCTCTATGGAAAAACGGCTGATCCTAGGAATCATTCTGCTGGTGGGCTCGTGCCAGAAATCCTCCCTGCGGAGGACCGGCAGCGATGGCGGTGTAGACGCTGATATGTCCAGCGGGGGCATCCCTGCCACAGGCGGTGTCACCTCCACGGCGGGGCTTTCCTCGACCGGCGGTGTTCGCGCGTCGGGCGGTGCATCGGCGGCCCCGGATGCGAGAGCGGACAACCGCGCCGATGGCGCCATCGATTCGGCGTCCGCGGTGGAGACGGGTGCGAATGGCTGCGACAGTCCCATGCCCCTACGTTGCGGCGATCGCGTGAACCACAGTACCCTCGTGCAGGGACGGCCGAATTCCTGGACGGCGTATGCCTGTACCGCGCAGTGGATGTCCGGGCGGGAGTCCCTGTATGCCTTGCACTCCCCGGTGGCGTGCAAGGTCGCCGTGCGCTTCTCGAGCAGCGAGCCCGATCTCCGCCTGATTCGGCTTGAAAGCTGCGAATCCATGTCGTGTACCTCTGTGCCTACCAACGCCCCGCTCTTCGCCGTTTCGGCGGGCCAAACCAAGCTCTTCGTGGTGGACGGCTACGACGGCGCGGCCGGTAGCTACACCTTGGAAGTCGATTGTGAGTGCGACCGGGACGCCGGCACGGTCGACACGCGGGCAGCCGATGCCGTGAAGGATGTGGCCCGTCCCCTGACCTGCGAGCCCCGCACGGCGCAGTCGGTGCTGTCCTCGCTGGGCCTCACGACGCTGGGCGAGCCCATGATCGTGAACGCCGGCCTTCCCGCGAACCTGACCGCGGACGCCAACTGGGGGCTGAAAGCGACGGTCTGCAAGGAGGCGGGATACGACCTGGGACGCCTGGCGGGACGAACGGTGTGTCTCATCGGACAAGACATCGCCCAGCGATGCCAAGGCATTCCCGCCAAGGCCTGGGTCGTCCTCGACGGCGACGCGATGGCGTGCGTGTACAAGACCGTGCAGGATGGCTTCCCCGTCGCTCCCGGCGTGTACAGTGCCACCGATCCCGCGTGTGCCTTGCCCGTGATCGGGCCCGGAGCCAGCGTGGACTGCGAGGGGCGAAACTGCACCAGCGAAAACGGCGGTCTCTGCTGCCCTGCCTCGTTGATGATGAGCCGGACCGGTGTGTGCTCCCCGAATTGTCCAAAGGCCGGCATGCCTTGCGATGGGCCCGACGACTGCTCGAACGGGAGCGTGTGTTGCTCGATGGAATCGGCGGCGGGATTCCGGGGAACATCGTGCGTGAATCCCTCGTTGTGCGCATCGCCCTCGCGGCTGATCTGCAGAGAGACAAGCGACTGTCCAGCCGCACAGACCTGCGTGCGTCCCGATCCCATGCCGAAGGAAATCGAGACAACCTCGCAAGGTCCAACCTCCATCGACTGGCGGGTCGACTACAAGGTCTGCGCCCCGTAGGTCGGATCATCCCGTCATGACTCGGCCCTGGGGGGACGTCATGCGCAGCCACCAGGGTGGCCAAATCCCAACACGTTTCACCACGTCCGCTCTGAAAGAAGGCGATCCCTCGACCCCTCCGCCTGGCACTGGGGTTGCATAGGCCGTTCGCCATGAAGGACCTGGCTTCGCTCGCCCTCGTCCCGGCGCTCGTGTGTGTTCTGGCCGGTGAGGGCCTGGCCGAGGAGAGCGCACCAGAATCCCCGCTGAGGTGGTACGGCTGGCAGAGCCTCCTGGCCGATGGCGCGTCGCTTGGGACGATCATGGCCGGGTTCAAGGCGGATAGCGACATGCTCGCCGTCGCGGGCGTCGGTGGGTACCTGTTCGCGCCGGTCGCGATTCATGCCTATCACCACAACCCGGGACGAGCAGGGGCGAGCCTCCTCTTGCGCATCGCCATCCCTTACGTCGGCATGCTGCTCGGGGCCTCGAGGGGCGACGGTTTCGCGGGCTTCGGGGAGGGCATGGTTGGCGGCATGGTCACAGCCGTCCTGGTGGACGCCGTCATGGCCTTCGAAACAGTCACTCCGACCCCACCCCCTTCGCCCCAGCCCCCC
>CAZHUY010000335.1:0-3033 GCA_964535465.1 uncultured Myxococcales bacterium | reverse complement strand
AAGCTTCAGCTTGATCGGTTCGGACGCCTGGGCGCCCGGGGCAAACGCGCCAGCCTCACCTCTGCGGGTGTGGTTCCCACCTCGAACGGCGCCAGGCTGGTGGTGGACTGGCGGTTCTAAGCCTGCACCGGGGGATCAGCCGCGACCTTCGTCTACAAGCTGCTGAAGAACGACCAGATGTTGCCTACCGCCTGTGTGGTGATGTCGTGAGCCCAGGAGCCGGGGCAGTAGACCACCGGCTGCGTGCAGTCGGAGTAGCTCTGGCAGGCGGTGAAAGATGTCGTGGTGGTCTTGCTGCAGGTGTTTCGGTTGGCCCAGAAGTCGCGCGTCTTCTCGCCCCTGCGCGGGCGGCACGCTTTTGTCCTCCGACCCCTGGTGGATCATGATGGCGGGCTTGGTTGCCGCCCGTGGCACCGCCTGAACTGCCCGCGCGGCCACCTCCGCCGCTGCTCGAGACAGCGGCGCTGCCGCCCGACGCGCTGGAGCTGGTGCCGGCACCTCCGGAGCTGCTGGCTCGAGAGCCCGCGCTCGCGGCGCTCGAGCCGCCCGCGCTCGAGCCGCTCGTTCCGCCGGTCGAGCTGCTGGTGGAGCCCGAGGATGAGCAGGCGAGAACGCCTGCCAAGAGGGCCGTACCCATTGCGGTGTGAAACAGCGAGCGAACGAAGTGCATGCGGTGTCTCCTCGGTGCTCTATAGACGCTGAGCTCCAGCGAGCGCTGATGAGTCTGTAGGAGCCGGCACCTCCTCTCGAGTTTCCGCAGCTCCGCCCCTGAACGATTGCGTGGCGGGCTCTCGATAGTCCGCAGGTGGTCAAAAACCGCCACCTTCTACCGCCTCCACGCCGGGAAAGCCGCGTGCCTGCGTGCTCTTCCCGCTGGCACCGCCGTTGCAGTCTGCTCGGGCCATGAAGAAGTTGGCTTCGCTCCTCGTGGTTCCCGTTGTCATCTGCGCCCTGGCGGGTGAGGGCTTGGCCGAGACGAGTGCGCCAGCACCAGAGCGAAGATGGTATGGCTGGCAGACCCTTCTAGCCGATGGCCTGTCGGTCGCGGCGTTCGTGGCCGGGGGCGTGGACGACAGCCCGATGCCCATGCTCAGCTTCCTGGGTGTGGCTGGGTATCTGGGGGCGCCGGCTGCAATTCACGGGGTACATGGTCGCGGGGCACTGGCCGCGACCAGCGTGCTCTTGCGACTCGGCCTCCCCGCCACAGGCATGATGCTCGGAGCCGCAATGGCCGACTGCTCTGACGGTATGCTTTCGTTTTGTCCGTTGGGCGAGATGGTCCTGGGGGGCCTGGTCGGCATGGGTGCTGCCGTCGTCATTGACGCTGTCGTTGCCTGGGACGCCCGCCCTCCTGCCCCACCCACTGCGCCCCCACCCACCCGCTCGACGCGGCGCCCCTCCCTCAGCCTCACCTCGGCCGGTATCGCTCCCACCTCGAACGGCGCCCGGCTGGTGATCGGCGGGATCTTCTAGGCCACGGGTCGCTCGGGACATCGATCCCGATCACGCCACGCGCACAATCGGAGCGGGCTGGTCTTTGCGACCAAACAACGGCGCTGCAGGGCTCGTCGTTGTGGTGTCCAACATATGGGCCCAAAATATTCCGGTCAATTGCGCTCGGCTGGCGCAATTCTCTGAGGAGGAATTCCATGACACCCCTACGCGCTGTCTTTTCCACGCTGGCTGTTCTTTCCATGTTCGCGGCTGCTTGCTCATCGGACAGCTCGCCTTCCACAGCCGGGGGCGGGGCGGGCAGCAGTGGCGCCAGCAGCGCGGGAGGGGGAAGCGCGGGCCAATCGGCATCGTCATCGGCGGGGGCGGCCGGTCAGGACGGGTCCGGTGGCGAGGCGAGCAGCAGCAAGGCGACCGGCCAAGGGGGCAGCAGCGCCAGTGGAGGGAAATCGAACGCCGGCGGTTCATCCAGCCTGGGCGGCACGAGCAAGAGCGGGGGCGCCACGACGCCCAAGACCGGAGGGGCCAGTGGCGGGCGTGACAGCGAGGCCAGCGCTGGCCGGTCGGGTTCGGCAGGCGCGGGTGGAACAGCAACGGGCGCCGGAGGAACCGGGACGGTGTCTACCGCCAAGGGAGGAAACACGGGCGGTACCGTGGCGGGGGGAACCGCCGCGGGGGGAACAGGCGGGGCCACGTCGAGCGGCACCAGCAGCGGGGATGCCGTGAAGAGCGCCGGCTGCGGGAAGACTCCCACTCTGAAGGGCGGGACGGAACCCATCACCATCCAGAGCTCTCGCAAGTACTACCTGCGCATCCCTGACGGCTACGACAACACCCACCCCTATCGCCTGGTCTTCACCTTCGCCGAGTCTGGATCCTCGGCCAAGTCGGTGGTGGACAGGAGCTATTTCAGGTTTGCGGGCTTCGACAGCAAGAACACAGTGTTCGTTGCGCCCGACGCGGCCAACGGCGCCGGCTCGTGGAGCAAGTCGGATGTGGAGCTCACCGACAAGATCCTCGAGCAGGTCGAAGGCGAGTTGTGCATCGACAAGAGCCGCATTTTCGCCTCGGGTTTCAGCTTTGGCGGGGGGATGGCCATCGCGCTGGCGTGTACGCGGGCGGACGTCTTCCGCGGCGTCGCATTCTGGTCGGGAGCGGATCTGACCAACTCCTGCCCCACAACCCTGACCAAACCGATTGCCTACTGGGCCTCGCAGGCCAGCGGGGACAGCAGTGGCACGCCCATGCCGACCAGCGGAAAGGTGAAACAGGCGCAATTCGCCGCGGTCAACGGTTGTACCGAGGAGCCCAACGCCCTGAACTTCCCCGCCTCGGGCCAGCCGCACACCTGCACCGTCTACAAGAACTGCTCCGAGGGCCACCCCACCATCTACTGCGTCTTCGACGGCGCGCACGGTTGGGAGCCGAAGGATCCCGGTCAAAGCACCAGCTGGGCTCCCAAGGAGGCCTGGGCCTTCATCACCCAGTTCTGAATCCGGTACAATTGCGGACCTCGAACATGGAGAAGCTAAATCATCGTTCATGATTCTGGAACACCCGGGCTCAAGCGGCGGCTCGAAG
>CAZHUY010000334.1:0-5973 GCA_964535465.1 uncultured Myxococcales bacterium | reverse complement strand
GCTTCGAGCCGCCGCTTGAGCCCGGGTGTTCCAGAATCATGAACGATGATTTAGTCCGAACAGGATCAGCCAAAAGATGATGAGCACGCTCCAGTCAAAGGCCAGGTCGATGCCACCCACCCGGCCAAACCGGATTCCCCGGCGCCCTTCTGGACCCGTTCGTGGCGCATTGACCTGCGGGTTCATCTCACCAACTCACCGTTGGCGTTAGCGCCCATCCCGGCGGCCGTTTCGGGCCGGCCCGCAGAGTGATCGCGCGCGGTTTGACTCTGGCGCACGTACGAGTCTTCTCCTCCCTCTCCTCCTGCTCCCGCCCTCATGAGGAAAGTGTACGCACAAAACCGCTGCGAGCATCCGCTCATCTAAGTCTCTGGGAAAAGGAGGGAGCATGAGCACGACACACACGCCACATCACAAGGCGACTTCGTCACAACATAAGGACACATCCTCACAGGCAAGCGCAAAACACGCACAACCTGCCGGCAAGGAGGGGCAGCCCACGCCCCGGCACACGTCAAAGGTGACCACCGACCACGAAACCATACGCCAATGGGCTGAGGCGCGCGACGGCAAGCCCTCGGCCGTGAAGCGCACCGGGAGTCAAGGCGAAGTGGGCATCATCCGCATCGACTTTCCCGGCTACAGCGGCGAGCAAAGCCTGGAGGAGATCAGCTGGGACGAGTTTTTCGAAAAATTCGAGGAGTCCAAGTTGGCCTTTGTGTACCAAGAAGAGACTGCGGAGGGGGTGCGCAGCAACTTCAACAAGCTGGTGAAGCGCGAACGGGAACACTGACCTCTGAGCCGGCTCCGAGCGCCGAACACATACTCCTCCCGAGATGGGCTTCCGGACCATCACCGCGCGGCAGCGCGCAGGCTCTCGTCATGGAGTTTCTCCGCCAGCTGCTCGAGCCGATGGTGCGTGCCTTCGCCTATGCGCTGCTCAACTTGCGCGAATTTCCCGGACAGCACCTCCAGGTCGCCGGCGTCGAAGACCTTCCGGCTCAACGGCAGCAGCAAGTAGTCTTCCTTCCATATGTGGCCGGGGTAGGTGCCAGCCAACTCGCGTAGGCACGCGGTCACGGGAGAGAGTGTGACTGCGCCGGGCTGCTGGCCGCCCACGACGTGCATGCCCTGACATCCAATCTGGCGGGAACCTCCCGAGCGACGAGGAGAGTGCGCATGCAAAGCAAGCATCAGTACGTGATCGTGGGCTCCGGACTGGCAGGCGTCAGCGCGGCCGAGGGGATTCGCGAGCTCGACCGATCCGGCTCGATCCTCGTGCTTGGCCGCGAGCCGGACTCGCCCTATGACCGACCTCCCCTGACCAAGCAGCTCTGGTTCGGCAAGAAGCAACCCGAAGAGATCTTTCTGCATCCCCAGACCTGGTACGACGCCAACGGGATCGAGCTCATGCAGGCCAGGAGCGTTCAGCAGCTGGATCTCCCGGGCAAGTTCGTGATCGACCAAACCGGCCATCGGCACGCGTACCACAAGCTCCTCCTGGCGACCGGCGGCCAACCGCGACGGCTTGCCATCCCCGGGGGAGATGCCGACGGCCTCTTCTATTACCGTACCTTTGCCGACTACCGCCGGCTACGAGCGCAGGCTCGGACAGGAGCCGCGGCGGTCGTGATCGGTGGAGGTTTCATCGGCTCGGAATTGGCGGCCGCGCTCACGCAGGTCGGCTCGCGCGTCACCATGGTCTTCCCGGGTCCTTATCTCGGTCAACACGTCTTTCCCGAGGCGTTGGGCCGTTCCCTCGAGAAGCTGTATCAGGAGCACGGCATTCGCATCCTGAGTGGCGACGCGCCCACCTCCCTGCTTCGCAAGGGAAGTCAATTCATAACCACGACGCGCACAGGTGCGGAGCTTGCTTCGGATCTCGTCGTCGTCGGCATCGGAATACGGCCCAGCGTCGAGCTCGGCCAGCAAGCCGGGCTGGCGCTGGACGACGGGATCGTGGTGAACCAGTGGCTGCAATCGAGCCACCCTGACGTGTACGTCGCGGGGGACAGCGCACAATTCCCCTACTCGGCGCTGGGCCGCTCGATGCGCGTCGAGCACTGGGACAACGCCCAGGTTCAGGGCCGGCATGCCGGCCGCAACATGGCGGGGGCTTCGCAACCCTACCTGCACATGCCCTTCTTCTTCTCGGACCTGTTCGAGTTCGGCTATGAGGCCGTGGGCGAGACCAACAGCAAGCTCGAAACCGTCGCTGATTGGCAAGAGGAGAACCGCAAGGGGGTCATCTACTATCTGGACCAAGGCCGCGTGCGCGGCGCGATGATGTGCAACGTCTGGGACAAGGTCGAGGCGGCACGCGAGCTGATTCGCTCGGAGGTGCCGCACAACCCGTCCAGCCTGCGCGGCGCCATTCGTTGAGGTCGGCATGCACACCGTCCAAGGCAAGGCGGTGCTGGTCACCGGAGCGGCCCGGCGCATCGGTCGCGCCATCGCGCTGGCGCTCGCCGAGGCCGGCGCGACGGTGGTCGCCCATTTCAACGTCTCGGAGCAGGCGGCGCAGGATCTTCGCCAGGCGATCGTGGCCCGGGGCGGGCGGTGCCGCTTGTTGCGCGCCGATCTCATGCGCGCCAGCGAAGTCGAGGAGCTCATGGGTCGAGCCAGCGCCACCGTTGGACGACCCATCGATGCGCTGGTCAACAACGCCGCCATCTTCCCCATCGACACCCTCGCTTCGGTGACATCCGAGTCGATGTCGCGTTGTCTGGCGGTCAATGCCTGGGCCCCCTTGGCCCTATGCCGTGCTCTGGCGCGACAAAGCTCGCACGGTAGCGCGGTCAACCTGTTGGACAGCAAGGTGGATACTTACCGGTTCGCCAATGTGGCGTATCAGACCAGCAAGCACGCCCTGAGCCTGCTCACCCGCATGCTCGCCATCGAGCTCGCGCCCGGGATCGCCGTGAACGCCGTGGCGCCCGGACTCATTCTGCCGCCACCGGGCCACGACGAGGCTTGGCTGACGGACCGGGCTCGCGCCTCGGTGCCGCTCGCCCGGCCGGGCAAGGTCGAGGAGATCGCCGAGGCAGCGCTCTTCCTGTTGAGCAGCGAATACCTCACCGGCCAGACCCTTTACGTGGATGGCGGAAGCCATCTGCTGGAGCCCACCTATGGATCGCATCCTCATTAGAGATCTAGCCGCACGATGCATTCTCGGGATCAGCGCGGAGGAGCGTCGGGCCAAGCAGGACGTGGTCATCAGCCTGGCGCTGTCAGCCGACCTGAGCCGCGCGGACGAGAGCGACGGCTCCGTCGAGACCATCGACTACCGCGCCATCAAGAAGAAGGTGCTCACCCTGGTCGAGGAATCGCAGTTCCACCTGCTCGAGGCGCTGGCGGAATCCATCGCTCGGACCTGCCTCGCCCCCCCCGGCATTCTCGAGGTGCAGGTCACGGTGGACAAGCCGGGCGCGCTTCGCTTTGCCCGCTCCGTGGCGATCGAGATCGTGCGTGGGAGATCGCCGTGACCCGCGCGTACATCGGCGTCGGCTCCAACATTTCGCCCAAGGCCAACGTCGAGGCCGCGCTCGCGCTCCTGACCGCCGAGGTGCGGCTCATGGCCATATCGACTTTCTATCTCACCCCGGCCGAAGGGCGGCCGGAGCAACCGGATTACCTGAATGGCGTCGTGGCCGTCGAGACCGATTTGCCCGCGCTCCAACTCAAGCAGGGGGTGCTGGCGGGCATCGAACGACGCCTCGGACGCCAGCGCGGCGAAGACAGGTACGCCGCACGCCCCATCGATCTCGACCTTCTGCTCTACGACTCGCTCTCCTCGACCACGCCGGAGCTTCGGCTGCCGGCCCCCGATATCGAGAAGCGCGCCTTCGTGGCCGTACCCTTGGCCGAAATCGCGCCCGACCTGGAGCTGCCGGGCACGGGGCTCAGCGCCCATGCCATCGCGGCCCGCTTTGCCGAGGCCCGCATGAGACCGCTCGTCCGATTCAGCCAAGATCTCCGCCGCCGCTGGTTCGCCTCAGGAGCTCGTCATGAACACTGAAAGAGTGGAACAGCTCGTTCGGGAATTGCTCGTCGAGCTCGGGGAAGATCCCGAGCGCGAGGGCCTCGTGCGTACGCCCGCGCGCGTGGCCGCAGCCTACCAGCACCTGACCTCGGGCTATCGCAGCGACATCGGGGTGCTCATCAACAAGGCGATCTTCGAGCAGGTGACGAACAACATGATCGTGGCCCGCAACATCGAGATCTACAGCCTGTGCGAAGACCACCTCATGCCCTTCTACGGGCGCTGCCACATCGGCTACATCGCCGACAAGCGCGTGTTTGGCATCAGCAAGCTCGCACGCTTGGCGGATATGTTCGCGCGCAGGCTGCAGCTTCAACAACGCCTGACCGACCAGATCTCGGCGGCGGTCTTCGAATCCATCCAGGCCCAAGGTGTGGGCGTGGTCATCGAGGCGCGCCACCTGTGCATGATGATGCGCGGGGTGGAAAAGCAAAATGCCGTGGTCGCCACCTCTTCCTTGCTCGGCAGTTTTCGGGCCTCCGAGGCGACGCGCGGCGAGTTTCTCTCTCTCATCAACCGGCCGGGGCCATGAATCGCGGGCGCGTGGAACGGATTGTCCGGGACCTGCTCGTCGAGTTCGGTGAGGATCCCGATCGGCCAGGGCTGCGCGAGACTCCCGCCCGGGCCGCGGCGCTGATCGAGGCCTTTGCCGTCAAACGGCCCCAGCCCGCATCCTCGCGTCCTGTCGAGACGCGGCTGTCGCGCGGACAGGTGATGACCCTGCACACCTTCGCGTTCGTCAGCCTGTGCGAGCACCACCTGCTGCCCTTCTTCGGAAGGGTTCACATCGGCTGCATCCCGCGCGACCGCGATGGGGACTCGGCGTATGTCGAGCACGTGGTCGCGACCTATGCCCATCAGCTGCAGCTGCAGGAGCGCATGACCGAGCAGATCGCCGACGAGCTCATGAGCACGCTCGCCGCGGAAGGGGTGGGCGTGGCCGCCGAAGGCCGGCACATGTGCATGATGATGCGCGGGGTTCAGAAACAGAATTCCGAGATCCAATCTTCGACGCTTCGGGGTTGCTTCTACCAGGGGGCCATACGACGCGCCTTCTTCATGCAGACGATGATGCCTGCGCCTCCATGACCCGCATGACTCAAGCCCCGGTGGCACTCGCCACGCGCGCGCCCTTTCACCTCGAGGCGACGGTGCGCGTCCTGCAGCGCCGACCGAACAATCTGGTCGACGTGTGGCGGGAGGAGCGCTACCTCCGCGCGCTCTCCATCGGAGATGAGTGCGTCCTGCTGGAGGTGGAGAACCGCGGCAGCATCGATGCGCCCGACCTGCGCGGCACGGTGCGCGCGGGCCGGCCTCCATCTTCCGCTCGTCACCAACTCACGGCGACGCTCCGCCAAATTCTCGGGCTCGATTTGGATCCGGTGCCGTTGCACCAGCGCGCGACCGCCGAGCCCGCCTTGCGACCGACGGCTTGGGCTTTGCGAGGCATGCGCCCGCCGCGCTTCCCAGGCCTCTTCGAGACCTTCGCGAGCGTGGTGCCCTTCCAGCAGGTCAGTCTGGAGGCCGGTTTGGCCATCATAGGCAGGCTGGTCGAGCGCCTCGGCCAACCCCTCGACGTGGACGGGCTGCGCTACTACGCTTTCCCCACAGCGAGGTCTTGCGCCGAGGCTCGCATCGAGACCCTGAGCCGGTGTGGGCTAAGCCGGCGCAAGGCCGAAGCGCTGCATTCCATAGCGCGCACGATCGCAGACGGCGTGCTCAGCCCGACCACGATCGCCGCCATGAGCACGAACGACGCGCTCAGGATTCTCACCGACCTGCCGGGCATCGGTCCTTGGAGCGCCGGCGTGGTGCTGTTGCGCGGTTTTGGGCGGCTCGATGAGTTTCCCCCCGGGGACGTCGGCGTCGCCCGCGGGCTAGGAGCGCGTTGCGCATAGGCGGATGACGGCCTCCACGGCGGTCCTCGGCGG
>CAZHUY010000333.1:0-6017 GCA_964535465.1 uncultured Myxococcales bacterium | reverse complement strand
GCGGCCCTGCGGGCCGGAAGCTGCAAGCTCAAAAGCTCGACAGCTTCCAGCTCAACAGCTATCCGCCTGCCGTTTACGGCACCGTAGTCAGCGTCGCGCCGTCGTTCACCACCAGGCGCCAGGCGCGGGTGCCGCCGATCTGCACGCCGACCAGGTGCACGGTATCGCCGGCGGTGTCCAGGGTGATGGTGTTGTTGCCGGTCTGGTTGATAGCCGAGGCCACCGTGACCACACAGTTCCCGACCCGCACGTCCAGGACCAGGGTGAGCTGCTGGCCGACGAACGAGGGGATGGCGAGCGTGCGCGTCTCCGCCCCGGCGGTGGTGATGGCGCACACGCCGGAGCGCGGCACCGGGATGGCTTTGGTCAAGTTGCCCGGGTCGGCGATGGTCACGCCGGTGATGCGCGGGTAGATCTCGGCCAGGGCCGCCTCCACGTCAGCGGCCGAGGTGAACGTGCCGGTGTCGGCGATGCTGATCGCGCTGGCCGCGTGCGCGCCGCTGGCGTCGGCAATGTGCGTGGCCACATCCGCCTGGCGGATGGCCGGCTCGATGTCCACCCACACGTGGGTGGCGTCCACGAACCCGGCGATGATGCCGCAGTAGATGTCGTTGGTGGTGGTCGCGGCCAACCCCACGGTCTCGTCGTCCACCAGGAACACCGAGTCGCCGATGTTCGCCTGGGTGGCGGCGGCAATGGCGCACTTCACCAGGCCGCGGCGCTGCACCACGCACAGCTGGTCGCCATCGTCGCCGCTGGCGTTGTCGCGCTGCTGCATGGCAATGCCCTGGAAGATCAGCCCGGCCGTGTCCGCGCCGGGCACCAGGTACCCGTCCGCATCCACGCAGACCAGAGCGCCCGCGTAGATCTTGGACGTGCCGTTGACCGGGAAGGCGAGCTGTACGCCGTCGGTCCGTTCGATTTGTTTGTCGCTCGTCAAAGCCATGTTCAACCTCCGGTTGAAAGAAGCGGTTTAGCTGTTTAGCCGTTTAGCTGTTTAGGTTATGGTCAGCGGCCGCTGCGCAGCCGGCAGTTCAGGCGCCGTATTTGGCCAGGTCCTCGGGGGTGTTCCCGAACATCTCCATCACCTGCCGCTGCTCCGCATTCATCGCCGTCTTGCCGGCCGGCAGTTCCTTGCCATCCAGCCCGCTCGGATCGCCAATGGCCGGGGCCGCGGCCACGAACGCCGCGAACCGTTCCAGTCCGCCCTCCTGGCTGCACTGGGCCCGGTGATAGTCCACCGTCGCCGGGGTGATCTTGCCGCTGGCGAGCGCGCCGTCGATGGCCGCCTGGATCTCGCTGTCCAGCTTCTGCTTGCGGATCTCGGCCAGCCCCTGCTCGGCATTGGTGGCACGGGTGAGCGCCTGGTCGTAGTCGGCGCGCGGCACGAACTTCTCCAGGCTCGGCTGGGCGTTGGTGGCCGTGGCCAGTTTGGTGGTCAGTTCCTTGACCGCGTTCACCGCGGTCGCCTCGGTCGCGTCTTCGGGCAGCCCCAGGGCTGCCAGCACTGCTTTCAACATGGGCTGTTCCTCCGGGGTCATGTCCCCTTTGTTGTTGGCGGGGCCTCTCCCAAAAGGGACACTCCCCGTATTTTCAAAGTTCAGCGCCGGCAGGTGCAGGTTCGGTCGGTTGGTCAGTGCCACCGAGGTCAGCCCCTTGATGCTGCCGTCGCCGGGGTTGTAGAGGATGACCGGGCTCAGGTAGCGGTACTGCTTGCCGCCCACCAGCCCCCGGCCGGTTTCGTTCCAGTTGACCGCGCCCCAGATGGCGCCGTCGATCACCTCCAGTTGATGCACCCAGCCGGCCGCCGGCGCCGGCTCGCCCTTGGGCGCGCGCAGCTCCGTGCTGTGCTCGATGTCCACGGGCAGGTCCGCGCCCTGCTCGATGAATCGATTCACGACCTGCTGCGGATCGTCGAGCACCCACTGCCGGCCGTCGCGGCCGACCACCGCGCCCGCGGGGATCAGCTGCACCCGCTCGGGCAGGTCGGTGGTGATCTCGACAAAGTTGATGGCGATTCGTTTCATTTCCCCTCCATGATCCACCGGGCCAGCATGTCCCGGATGTCGGTCACGTCCGTATCTTCCAGCATCATGAACGGCCGGGCCGGGATGTCGCCCCAGGGCAGCTTGGCCCGGCGGATGTGCGAGCCCACGCTGGTGGCCACCGGAAACCGCAGCCTCCGCCCGAAGGCCTGGTTGATGATGCGTTGATGCGGCTGCACCTGGTGCAGGAAGGTGCCGAAGCTGCCCTTGGCCGCGCCGAAATGATGCACCGCCGCGTAGACCACGTTGGTGCCCACCCGGGCCTCGGTCTGCGTGGCCTCGCGGGTGAGCGAATTCATCAGCCGGCCGGTGTCGCGCAGGGGCTGCCCGTCCCGCGACTTGAGCGGCAGCCACTTGGGCCGGCCGCCCTGGGCGAAGTTGTTGCGCACCGCCTGTTGCATCATGGTCGCCGCCACGTTCAGGGCCGGCCGCAAATTGCTGCCGCGCTCCTGCATGCCGGCGAGCAGCCGGCGCACTTCCGTGTCGTCGATCGTGAGGGTTATGCCGTTCATCGCCAACCGCGTTTAAACATCGTTTAAAATTCTCTCAGTTCGACGCACGCAGCATTGTGCGCACCTGCGGCCGGCTCGTGCCGAAAATCGATTACAGGGCATTTTAGAGCTTCCCGCGGGACAGAATTGAATTCTGTCCCCGGCTGACCTCTCTCTCGTTCAATCAACCACCACCAGGGGCCGTCCATCCCGCACCTCGATGCGCAGCCGCACCGCCCGACCATTGACCAGGGTGGTGAGGGTGCCGTCCGTCGATGCGGCCAGTTCGCCGAGCACCTCGCCCAGCCGTTCCGCGCCCATATCCGCCAGTTCCCCGGCCGTCTCCACCGGCAGGCGCACCGTGCGCACCGTGGCGCCGGTCCGGGCCATGGCCGCCTCATCGATCAGCCCCACCGGGAAGTTGCCCTCCGGCTGTGCCAGCCAGTGCGCGAACACCGGCCCCTCGATCAGATCCCGCAGGGCTTGCACCCGCACCGGCGGCTGCCAGTGTTCGAGCCGGTCGGCGATGGCATCGCCCATGCCCTGCCAGTAGACCTTGCCCGGGTTGTGGGCAAAGCCTGGGTCCGGCAGCAGCTGCCGGGCCGGCATGCGCGCACCGGTGTCCGGGTCGGTGGGCTCCACCAGGGTGTTGGTCGGGTCCGCCTCCTCCACCTCAATACCTTCGCGCCGGGCCTGGGCCTCGGTGAGCCCCACCACCGAGCAGCGACAGCGAAACCCGTTGGGCGGGAACCAGGTGTCCCAGATCGGATGATTGGCCGGCCAGGCGCGGCCGTCCATGGCCCGGTGGGTCGGCCGGGTGCGGCGGTCGTTGATGGCGCTGTACTTCCAGATCGGCAGGGCGTCCCCCGCCTCGCTCAGCTGCTTGTACTGGCCGACGTTGTAGGCGGTCTGGATGTTGGTGCGGAACACGTTGTCGATCCGCCAGGCGCGCTTGCCGGTCCAGCCGCGCCGCTCGAAGATGCCGGCGCACTCCTCCTTGAACTGCTCCAGGGTGGTGCCCTGATCGATGGCCCGCTGCATGGCGGTGAACACCGTGTTCAGTTCCTCACCCTTGGCGATGCCGCTGACCGCGAACGCCCGCACCTTGGCCTCGGCCGAGAGCTTGGCAAACTCGCCCGGGCCGAGCTGGACCTTGTCGGCCCAGAAGGCTTGGGCCTCGGTCATGGGTAGGGGGGTGAGTTCAATCACTCGGCGCCTCCTGCGTCGGGCCGGTGAGGCTGATAGGCTGTAGGCTGTGAGGCTGTAGGCCGGTTATCGAATCGCTGTTGCATGGTCCCTTGTCTCGTAGGGTGCGCCGTGCGCACCAGCATCGGCCCGCAGGGCCGGAAGTTCAGGCCTACAGCCTAAACCCCTACAGCCTCATCCCCTGTCTGGCCGGCCCGGCCAAACATCTCCGCCGCCACAACCACACGCTCCATCATCTCCTGCAGGGTGGTCATATCCATCTCCGGCCACAGGGCGAGCAGGGCTTCAATCGCCTCCTCCCAGCTGCCAGCCGCCTGCACCGCGGAAAGGATCCGCGCCTCGTTGGAGCTCAGGTCGACCCCGGCCAGGGCCCGGTCGGCCAGGCCTTCGAGGGCCTGCTGCTCGGGGGTGAAGCTGTTGGTCCCCGCCACGTTGGCGGCCTTGGCCGGTTCATGCCCGGGCTCAGCCTTGGCCGGAACCGGCCCGGCTTGATCGGCATTGAACGGCACTGATTCGGTTTGATCCGCATTGAACAGCATTGGTGCGCCACTGCGCGCACTGAACAGATTCTCGGGCTTCGTCTGCGGATCCGGATCAGGCAGCCCCAGCTTGTCGCGGATCACGCTCTGCTCCACCCGGAAGCCGAGCGGCACCAGCTTCTCCACCGCGCTCACCAGGGCGGCCACGTCCTCGGCCTTGGCCGCGCGCAGCTGCAGCTCGGGGTATCGCTCCTGCGGGCCCCAGTTGAGGTCGATGTACGGGCGGATCAAATCCCGGTTGAGCGTCTCTTCCAGGGCCTCGGCATCGTCGTCGCGGATGTCGTCGCGCACCTCAGCCTGCAGTTCCTCGTTGCCCAGCTTGCCGGGCGTGCCCGCGCTGGACGCGGTCTGGCCGAGGATGCCCTTGCTCACCTGGGCGTCCAGGTAGTTGGCCAGCCGCTCGAAGAAATCCGCGGACCCGCTCTTGTTGCCGGCCTCGACCAGTTCCACCTGCATCGATTCCGGGAACACCGCGGCCGCGTCCGTGCCCAGGTTGGCCACCGCGGTCTTGAGGATGGCAATCTCGTCCTCGCGCGCGCTCGCCCCGTAGCGGCCCAGGCGCAGCGGCATGCCGAACACCTCGGCAAACGCCAGCCAGTCCTTGACCGTGTACCCCTTGCACATGAAGGCCCAGGCGGCCAGCCGGGCGATGCCGCCGCGCACGGGGATGCCGCTCTTGCCCCGGTGCACGTGGGTGATGAACTTGTAGGGCGGCAGGGGCAGGCCATCGAGCAGGTCGGCCTCGTCGCGCAGGCGCAGCTCGCGCCGGCTGACCAGATCCCACTGGAAGAAACGCGGGTCGCGCCACTCGTACCGCTCCGGCACCCAGCGGGCGCCGCGCCGCCACACGATCTCGCAGCAGGCGAACCCCTTGCCGAGCGCATCGAGCAGATCCTTGAGCAGCCCGCGTATCCCGCCCCGGTCGATCAGTTCGCGGGCCGCGTCGGCCAGCTCCAGGTCACGCGGTTCGTCGCTGGCGCTCTCCACCGAGATCGGCAGCCGGCTGACCGCCAGTTTGCGCTTGCCCAGCTCGGCCGCGTAGTGGAGATCGCGTTCCTCCATCTCCTCGGCGAGCGTCAGGTAGGCGTGGTGGTCGCCCTCGCCCGCGGCGCGCAGCAGCGTGGCCAGGCCGAACGGCGTCAGCCCGCTGGCATAGGTGTCGTTCCAGATGGTGCGCACACCGGCCAGCGTCGGCGCCGCGTGCTCGCGGGTCAGGTCGTTGGTTTTGACCGGACGGCCCAGATAGTCGTACAGCATCACCACATCCCCCTGCCCAGGCTCAATCCGGCAGTCACCCGCACCGGGCGGTCATGTCGATCATCGTTGCCACGCCCCACCGGATGGTAGGCGTATTCGACCGCCTGTCCGTGGGCGGCATTGGCCGCCAGGAACTTGGCCCAGGCGCGGTCGGCATGGCCGGCCGAGTCGCTCTCGGCGACAAAGCGCGGCGCCCCGGTCGGCCCCTGGACTTTCTTCAGCTTGTGCAGGTCGGTCCGCAACACCGCGTCGCCCATGGGGATGCGGCACTTGCGGTCCTCGAACTGTTCCTTGCCGAGCGTGGCCAGCACCAGCTTGTTCGGGGTGGTGAACAGCACTCCCTCGACCCGCGACGAACCGTGCAGCCGCTTGGCATCCTCCACCGGCTTCTCGCCCATGCCGGTCTGGTCCATGCAGCAGCGGACCACCCGGTAGCGGCGGAACACGTCGGCGAGCAGCTCGTCCTGGGCCGCGAAGCT
>CAZHUY010000332.1:4858-6019 GCA_964535465.1 uncultured Myxococcales bacterium | reverse complement strand
GGCCCAGCGCCGCGACCAGCTCGGCCGACTGCTGCTTGAGGCGAAGCGCTCGGCCAAACGCGAGAGGGTTGGTCAAAGAGAGGATGTCGGTCAGCGTCTTGATGCTGCCGTGGAGAGTCTGCTCGAGCAGCACCCGCTCTGCGGTGATGAGCCGATTCTGCTCCGCCGCAGCCTGAACCGCCGTCAGGAGAACCTGCGAGCTGCATGGCTTGGTCAGAAAGCGGAAGACTTGTCCGTGATTCACAGCCGCAATGGCGGATTCGATGTCGGTGTATCCGGTAAGCAGGAGCCGCACGGTGTTGGGCGAGCGCTCCTTGACCTGACTCAGGAAGGCGGCGCCATCCATTTCGGGCATGCGCATGTCCGAGACCACGACGGCTGGCGGATCGCTGTCCACGATATGCAGTCCAGCCTGGCCGTTGACGGCCGTCGAGACGCGAAAGTGCCGGCGTAGGTTGAGCACCAGCCCTTCGAGAACCCTGGGCTCGTCGTCCACGCACAAAACATGAATTTGGTCGCTCATGGTGACTCCAACCCCGGGCAGGTCGCCGTGAATTTCGGGGATACCGACGAGGCGCCGGCCATCCATCTATCGTCAGAAGGCATGGGAACCTTGATGTCTTCCCCTTGCGCGAGTGGGCTCAGGTGCTTAAGAAGCCGCTCGATTCCGCCGAATTGGACCTTGTCATGTCGCGGGCGGACGGCGCTGACCACGACGTCTCCCGCAGGAAGGACCCGAAGGCAAGATGCCCAACGCGACCTCCCCACCGACGGCAGCCCGCAAACGCATTCTGTTCGTAGACGACGATGGCAATGTCCTGGATGGTCTGCGCAACGTGCTGCGGACGCAACGACACGAATGGGACATGGACTTCGCGCTCGGGCCAGAGAAGGCGCTGGCCCTACTTGCGGAGCAGAGCTTCGATGTGGTGGTCAGCGACATGCGCATGCCACACATGGACGGGGCGGCCCTGCTGGCCGAGGTCAAGCGCCTGCAGCCCCAAGCGGTGCGGATGATTTTGACCGGCCAGACCGAGCAGGAGAGCGTGATGAAGTCGGTATTCGTCGCGCATATGTTCCTGTCCAAGCCTTGCGATCACAAGCTGCTGAAGAAGATTGTCGTCCGTGCCTGCAGCCTGAACACCATCTTGAACAGCGAGG
>CAZHUY010000332.1:0-4848 GCA_964535465.1 uncultured Myxococcales bacterium | reverse complement strand
AAGCCTTGGATACTCATAGGCGCTATGCTCTGCGGACTTACCATCGTGTCACCATCTTGAACAGCGAGGACCTGCGCGTGGCCGCAGGCCAGGTCGACATGCTGCCATCGGCGCCGCGCACCTACGTCGCCCTGAACGAAGCGCTGACCCGCCCGAACTGCAGTGCGGGCGACTTGGCCAAGATCATCGAAGGCGACGTGGGTCTTTGCGCCAAGATCCTCCAACTCGTCAACTCGGCGTTTTTCGGGCTGCCAAGGAGAATCGGATCGCTGACCGAGGCGATTACCTATATAGGGACGCAGACCATCAAGACCCTCGCCCTGGCCTTGGAGGCATTCTCCGGTAGCACCAGGCATGGTGCCCTCTCGGCGAGCGAGTTGCTGAGCTTGCAGAAACACTCCGTGCTCGCGGGGCAAATCGCCCGCAGAATCCGCGCGCAGGATAAGAACAAGGCCGAGGAGGCTTTCTTGGCCGGTGTGCTTCATGAGGTGGGTCGGCTCATCCAGGTACCCGCCCGTCCCGCGGGAGAGCGCCCCTTCGATCGCGCGCTCCTGGGCGCTTACCTGCTCGGGCTTTGGGGGCTTCCCCATCCGATCATGGAGGCGGTCGCCTACCATCGCGAGCCACGCCTGCTCGCACATGTTGAATTCGAGCTGGTGGATGCGGTCCACATCGCCCACCACCTTGCGGCGGAGCTGTTGGGAACGTCGAGAGAGCCGGATATCGACCTCGACCACCTGGCCACGGTGGGCGTAAGCAGCGAGCAATTCGAGCAGCTACGCGCGATCGCCAGGGAGATGATAATGAAGGCCTCCTGATCGGGTGAGCTGACGTGACGTTTCAGGCTGATAACCTCATGCCGCCCTTGGGTCTTTGATGGAGAGCCCGGAAGACAAAGCGGAGCTGTTGGAGCTGCTGCTGGCGGCCACCAATGATGGAATCGTGGATTGGGACTTGCTCGGACGTCAGACGCACTACAACGATCGCTGGCGCTTCTTGCTCGGGTGGGACGAAGAAGGCTTTGTGTTGACGCCTGATACCTGGCGGGAGCTGATCCACGACGACGAACGGGCAGCCATGGAGACGGCGCTCACCGAACACCTGGAATCGGGTTGGCCCTTCATCCAGGTCGTGAGAATGCGCCATCGGACCTTGGGGTGGCGTTGGATTCTGATGCGCGGGAAGGCGCGGTTCACCGACCAGGGATCGCCGAGTCGCATGGTCATCCTCTTCGCGGATATCGACGAACGGGTGCGCGCGGAGGCCCAGGTGAATGCACTGGTCCAGGGCATTCCCGATACGATTCTGAGCGTCCGCTCGGATGGCACGATTCTGGCGGCCAAGGAAGGGAGCGCTTCGAAAGACACCCCCCCGAGAGCCGGAGCGGCCCATGCGCTGTTTGCAGCCATACGAGCCTCCGAGGCAGGCCCGCGCGTGATGGAATGCATCGAAACCGCCGGAGGACGTGACGAGGTCGTGCAGATACCGTGTCGTCTACAACGGACCGGCTCGGATCCCACGGACTACGAGGTTCGCATCATGAGCAGCGGTGTGGACCAGGCTGTCTGCATCGTTCGGGACGTCACCCGTGAAAGGAGCAACGAAGAGCAACTCGCGCGGGGAAGAAAGCTGGAAGCCATTGGGCAATTGGCGGCCGGACTGGCGCATGAGATCAACACGCCCTTGCAGTACATCGGCGACAACATCGAGTTCGCCAGGGACTCGATCCCTACCCTGTTGGCGCTGATTGACGACCTCCACAGCCTGGCGGCCGAGCATTTGCCGGCGGAAGTGACTGCGGCCATGGCACGAAAGGAACAGGAGATCGACCTTCCCTACCTGCGCGATTCGCTCGCGCCAGCCCTCCAGCGAGGGCTGGAAGGACTGGCGGGCATCGCCGGTATCGTGCAAGCGATGAAGACCTTCGAAACCGCCGGCCGGCAAGAGCGCATCCGGGCGGACCTCAACCCCATCATCAAGAACGCGGCCATCGTGGCCACGCGGGCCTGGAGCGAGTTCGTCCAGGTCTCGATGAACCTCGATGACAAGCTGCCGCCGGTTCCGTGCATCCCCGGCGAGATCGCCCAGGTCATTATGAACCTGGTCATCAACGCTGCCCAGGCCATCGCGGATAGAGTGGGCAAGTCCGGAGCCAAGGGCCGTATCACGATCGAGACTCTTCATCGGCCGGCCGACGGAATGGTCGAGATCCGTGTGAAGGACGACGGGGTGGGCATCCCCGACGCCATTCGAACGAGAATCTTTGACCCCTTCTTCACCACGCGCCCGCCCGGGCAGGGCGCCGGCCAAGGTTTGGCGCAGGTTCATGCGGCCGTAGTCCGTCAGCACGGCGGCAGCGTGGCGTTCGACTCGATCGAAGGAGCGGGAACAACCTTCGTCGTTCGCCTTCCCTTGCTCCAGCCCGCGATGCCTGCGCCGTCACCCGACACCTGAATCACACGCCTCTTCATGGCGGACGACAATGCATTCGTATCGCCTCGGCCTGAGCCGGGTGCGCTCTTGTTTCCGCCACACGCGCCCCGGTTGGTGATAGACCTATCAGCCGCATGAGCTTCGCGGAATACTCGAGTTTGGACGGATTGGGCATGGCCGCCCTGGTGCGCGAACGCAAGATCTCGCCACGCGAGTTGGTGGACGAGTGCCTGCGGAGAATCGAGCAGGTCAACCCGCGCATCAACGCCGTGGTTCGCGTGCTGCCCGAACAGGCGCGGGCAGCCGCCGAAGTCGTTCCCGCGGGGCCGTTCGCGGGCGTCCCCTTCTTGCTCAAGGATCTGACGTCGGCCTATGCGGGCGTGCCCCTGGCGCGTGGCTCGCGCGCCTTTCAGGGTTTCGTCCCCGCGGTCGACACCGAATTGGTCAGCCGACACAAGGCCGCGGGCCTGGTGATCGTGGGCAAGACCAACACCCCCGAGTTCGGCCTGCAGCCGGTGTGCGAGCCCGAGTTTTTCGGCCCCACCCACACGCCGTGGAAACCGGGGTACACATCGGGCGGCTCCAGTGGCGGCTCGGGCGCCGCGGTGGCCGCCGGTCTCGTGCCCATGGCCCATGGCGACGACGGCGGCGGCTCGCTGCGCATCCCGGCCTCGTGCTGTGGCGTGTTTTCCCTGAAACCCTCGCGCGGGCGCATGCCCACCGGGCCAGGCGCGAGCGAGCACTGGTGGGGCTGCGCCGCCGAGCACGCTCTCACGCGCTCGGTGCGCGACAACGCCGCGCTCTTGGATGCCACCTGTGGCGTGGGCCCGGGCGACGCCTATCACCTGCCGCCCCCCGCGCGTCCCTTCTCGAACGAGGTCGGCACGCCGCCCGGCCCGCTGCGCGTGTTGTTGATCAAGGAGCCGATCATGCCGGGCAAGCTGCACGACGACTGCGCCGCCGCGCTGTCGAACACCGGCAAACGTCTGCAGGATCTCGGTCACCGGGTGGAAGAGGGTCGGCTCGATATCGAACCGTTCGAATTCGCTCGGGACTTCTTTCTCCTGGTCTGCGTGGCCATGGCCGGGGACATCGACAACGGAAAAGCGCTGCTCGGACGCAAGCTCCGTTCATCCGAAGTCGAAACCTCCACGTGGCTGGCCAGCCTGCTCGGCCGCCAGGCCGCGGCCACCTCGTTCACCCAGGCGCGCGCCCGGCTGCTCGCCATCGGCCGCAAGCTGGCCAGCCTGTTCGAGCGCACCGACATCATCCTGACCCCGACCTTGGCGCAGCCGCCGCTGCCCATCGGTCATCTGGCCCCCAAGGGCGTCGAGCGTGCCCTGCACAAGACCATCGCCGCCTTGAACCTGGGCTTCCTGCTGCGCCTGCCCGGCGTGGTCAAGGCCACCGTCGCCAAGAACTTCGCTTTCTCGCCCTTCACCCCGGTCGCCAACGTCGCGGGCCTGCCCGCCATGAGCGTGCCGCTCGACTGGAACCGCGACGGCCTGCCCATCGGCAGCCACTTCATGGCCAAACTGGGCGACGAAGCCACCCTCTTCCGTCTGGCGGCGCAACTGGAGGCCGCCCACCCCTGGGCCACGCGCAAACCGCCCATCCACGCGGACGCTCTCGCCTGACCGCTGCCGGTTTGGTGAGCAGCATTGTCCCGGCGGAATTCTCAGCCGCCGAACAGGGAGTAGTCCTCCCGCAGGAAAGCCTCCTTGACCTGCTCGACGGCGGCCTCGCTGGTCATGGCCACGTCCATCTGCCGCATGAACTGCAGCAGGCGGCCGATGTGCTCGACCAGGCGGGCCGCCTCGTCGCGCGGCATCTTGTGGATGCGGCCGTTGGTGGAATCTCCTGAGACCTCGACGGAGAATCCCCATGCCTTCAAGATGGCCGCGATGGCGCGCGCGCGTCGGCCGCGCCGAAGCGAGTCCGCGGCGCCACCCCGGAACAGCAGGTGGATGTAATTCTTGTTGGTGGTGTCGCCGCAGTACGCGTCCACGATGCTGAAGTGGTAGCCCACGCGGGCGGTGTAGTTGAGGTAGCGGTCCGAAATGAGGGCATAGCTCGGGTCGCGGAACGTGCGCTCCTGCTCGGGGCTGGACAGCGCGTGCTCGAGGACGACCGAGGCGAAGCCACCGAGGTCGAGCGGACGCGCGCCCCAGCGCGGGATTTTTGGGTGCAGCATGCCCTTGAGCAGCGCGGCCAACGGTGTCGACCGGATCTGGCTCGGCTTGATGCGGTTGTCGCTCACGGACTCGTCCACGCCGCCGCCGAGGTCGAGGATGTACAGATCGACCGGCAAGAACACGTCCAGGTAGTAGGCGGCCGAGCGGATGTCGTCGAGCGACTCGCCCTGAAGGTATCGAGCGCTTCCTGCGCCACGAGAACCTTTGGTCACCACCCCCA
>CAZHUY010000331.1:0-6021 GCA_964535465.1 uncultured Myxococcales bacterium | reverse complement strand
TCCATCTGGGAGAGAAGATCGATTTGCGCTTCGTCAAAGACCATCACGCGCCGTGAAGCCTCGCGCGGATCCGCGGCAGCAGAGGCGCACCCGATGGCGCGTAGCTTGACCTCGATGGTATCGGCCTGGCAGCGGTTCGACTCTTTGAATTTCTCCTCGAGCTTCTCCCAAGGGACCTGTGCCGAGTTGCCGGGAGGGGCGGCGCTGCCGGGCAGAGCCTGCTCTGGGCAGGGCTGCAAGAACCGCTCGTGAATGATACGAGCGAGTCGATCCAGCGCCGCGCCTTCGATCTTGTCGAGGGTGCAACAGGCATCCAGCATGCCGAAGGGATGGATCCGGCGCAGCTTCTGGTCGGCGTTCTGGGTGTCGCCCCGTAGCAGCGAGGCGAATCCCTTGTTGGTGTCCAGCCGGACGTGTACCGGGAAATCCGAACGAGGGGTGCGGTTGATGCAGTGGTGGGCGCAGGCGAAAGCTTTCGTGTCGTCGTGAACCGAGATGACGAGGATAGGGAGACATTCCGGCTGGCTGGCCCACCGTTGCACCATTTCGAAGAATTGCCCCGACTGGATGTCGCCCTCGATGAACTCGATATCGGCGGTCTTGCGAAAAGCGGGGTAGGTGGCCAAGAAGAGGGATTCGGTGTAGCGGGCCTTCATGTCGATCACCGTGATGCGCAGTCGACCCTTGGCGAAGTGGCCGATGTGCGCCGCGTGGATGGCGATCGATTCGCCCATGTTGCCGAAGCCGGCGATGATTAGGTGGGGCTGCCGGAACGTCTGCGTGGGCTTGAGCCCGGCGTCGAGCGGGAATTCGTCGAAGAGCATGCGAGCGCAGAGACTGTTGGTTCGAACCACGTTGATGGCCAGCCCAGCCTGTGAGTCGGCAAAACCTCGGTGATGGCGCACGACCGCGGCGAAGTTGGTGTCGTAGAGGTGCACGAAACAGCGTAGCGCCGACGCGCGCGTGCCTGCCTGTCCCAGCAGACGCTGGGTCGCGAGCACGGATGCCATCGTCGCCGGTGAAAGCGAACAGCAAGCCCGCGTGCTCGACGCGCGCCTTGTGCAGGGTGAGCCCATCGGTGGCGTTGCCGGCGACCACCAGCGCGCCCAGGGCACGCGCGGTCGCCACTTCGCGGTTCTCGCGGTCCGCCTCGACCACCACCACCTTCATCCTACGGGCGCGCAGATCGCGCACCAACTGCAATCCCTTGTCGCCCAGCCCGCAGACCACGACGTGCCTGCGCAGAAAACAAAGCCGCGCGCCGGCCAGCTGCTCGCGAAACACCGAAGCCAACCCTTTCAAGGCGGCGTAGCCCAGCACCATGGGCGCGAGCAACCTGGCCACACCCAGGGTCCAAGGAACATGAGGAGATTCGAGACCCAGCCCGGTTCGAAAGATGAAGAGCTGGATAAGGTAGTACGCCATGTCCAAGGCGTCGTAGGGCCTGCCCAGGGCCTGGCGGTGCTCACGAATACCGACATACCCCAAGACCACAGCGACCGCGGCGAGCCCCCAGAGAATGGCGTTCTCTTGCCGGTTCCGAAACAGACGAAGCCTGGACTGAGTTGCGGTTCCACCACTCTGTTGGGGAGCTTGGCTCATGCAAGGACCTCGTGAAAAAGGCGGCGACCATAACACAGGTCAACCAGGGCGCCGTGTCGATGTCGTGCCCGAAAACCGTGGCGGCAAACGGGCACGAAATCGACAAAGTGATGCGTTGGTGCCCGAAAAGTGAGATGTAAGACGGGCACCAGATTGACGCCGTGTCGATGTCGTGCCCATCCTGATCGGGTCGCCAGGCCAGGCGAAAGCATGGGGGACCGCGCATGTTCGTAGGACGCGAAGAACAACTCGAGGATTTGACAGCCCTGATGCGGAAGAAGACCGCTTCGCTGGTCACGTGCCGGGGCCGCCGCCGCATCGGCAAGAGCAGCCTTATCACCGAATTTGGGCGGGGCGTCGACAGGTTTCTGGCCTTCGAGGGGTTGCCGCCCCGCCCGGGGCTGTCGAATCGGGACCAGTTGCAGGCCTTCAGTCAGCAGCTGGCGCGCCAGACAAAGCTTCCCGCGGTCACGCTCGACAACTGGCCGCAGGCCTTTCAGTTGCTGGCCAGCACGCTACGCAACGAATGGACCGTGGTCTTGCTCGACGAAATCTCGTGGCTGGGCGGCTACGATCCGGATTTCCCCGGCCATCTCAAGACGGCATGGGACACCCTCCTCAGGTCACATGCCAAGCTCATCCTCGTGCTGTGCGGCTCGGTGTCGGCGTGGATCACGGAGAACATCCTGCACAACACGGGCTTCGCGGGTCGGGATTCATGGGACATCGTCTTGCCCGAGCTGCCCCTGCATCACTGCAACCGGTTCTGGGGCAAGGCCGGTGATCGCATCAGCGCCAGCGAGAAACTGAACCTGTTGTCGGTCACGGGTGGGGTGCCCAAGTATCTTGAAGAGATCGACCCAGGGTTGCCGACCGAGGAGAACATTCGGCGTTTGTGTTTTCAGCGCGAAGGGATCCTGTTTCGAGAGTTCGACCAAATCTGGAGCGAAGTCTTCGGCAAGCGAGCCGCCAACTACCGGTCGATTGTCGATGTGTTGGCGGATGGCAGCCAAACGGTGCAGGAGATCAGCAAGGCCCTGGGCAAGGCTCGCAGCGGGCATCTGAGCGAGTACCTCGACGACCTGGTCCTGGGAGGTTTTCTGGCCAAGGACACCGTGTTCGATCCCGTCAGCGGGCGGGATACGCGTCTGCTCAAGTACCGGCTGCGCGATAACTACACGCGCTTCTACCTGCGCTCCATCGCGCCCCGCCGGGCCAGAATCGAAAAGGGTCTTCTGCGTAAGATATCCCTCGATCAGTTCCCGGAGTGGCCCACGATCCTGGGGCTGCAGTTCGAGAATCTGGTCTTGAACAACGTCCCCTCGTTGGTCCCGATCCTGCGTCTGGGGAACACGCCGCTGCTAGGCGCCGGGCCCTACGTGCAGCGGCCGACGCTGCGCAAGCCAGGGTGCCAGGTGGATCTGCTCCTGCGCACGAAACACTCGCTGTACGTGGTGGAGATCAAGCACCGGCGAAGCATCGAGGCTTCCGTCATCGACGAAGTCCGCGAAAAGGTCGTCCGCCTGCGTGCCCCGAGCGGCCTGTCGGTTCGCACGGTGCTGGTCTACGAGGGTGCGCTCGACAGGCGCGTAGAGAGCGAGGGCTACTTCGACTTCTTGGTTCCGTTCGCCCAGCTGCTCAAGGAAGCCCCATGACCGCTGTTGTGCGTGCCGGTGGCTCAGGATCTGCTGGGGTCGTTCGTCCTGTAGAGTGACACCATGAGATCGAGTGATCCCGATAAGCCGGGGCAGGCCTACCCCTGGGCCGACGTGCACGTGTTCGTGTCGAGCACGTTCAATGACATGCACGGGGAGCGGGACTACCTGGTCAAGGAGGTGTTCCCCGAGCTGCGCGACTGGTGCGAGGAGCGCAAGTTGCGCCTGGTGGACATCGATTTGCGCTGGGGTGTGAGCGAGGCGGACGCGACCCACAACAAGCGCGTGGTGGATGTGTGCCTGAGGAATGTCGACAACTGCAGACCGTTCTTTCTGTGCTTCCTCGGGCAGCGCTATGGCTGGGTGCCTGGGCCAGAGGACGTTACCGCAGAGACGCTGGCGCGCTTCCCCGGGGTGGCCGCGGCGGTGGCGGACCAGCGCTCGCTGACGGAGATGGAGATCATGCACGCGGTGTTGGCGCCGTTCATGCGTGGTGAGCAGATGGTCGTTGCCGAGCATTCATTCTTCTACCTGCGCGAGCCGGGATACCTCGACCATATGCCGGCCGAACCGGCGCAGCTAAGGCGGGCCTACTCGGACGCTTTCGAGGAAGACCCGGAGAGCCGCGCGTTCCTGGTTGACCGGCAGAATGGGTTGCGAGCCACATTGAGGAGGCAGAACCGGCGGCCTTCGCGTTCGTACACGGCACGCTGGCAGCCCGAGCAGCGCACGCCCGAGCTGGCCATGGCCATCGCATGTCCGGCCAGCCTGCCGGAGAATCGAGCCCGCTGGCGCCGGGATTGGTTGAGGTATGGCGGGGTGGTGATTCCGGAGGGGGCGCTGGATGTGCCGGTGGACCAGGTTGCGCAGGCCAACGCCTACAACGAATGCCTGTGCGCGGGCCGCCTTGGGGACTTCTGGGCAGAGGGGCGAAGCCTGGGCGACGTGATCGTGGCGGACCTCAAGGCCGCGATCCTCGAACGCTATCCAGACCGGGCCGACCTGCCAGTTCAAGACGATCTGTCGCGCGAGATCGACCAGCACGAGGACTTCATCCGCACGGCCACGGACGTGTTCATCGCGCGAGAAGGGGACTTCGCTGCGCTGGACGCCTACGCGGGCGGGGATTCGCGGAACCTCTTCGCGCTGGTGGCACCGGCAGGTCTGGGTAAGTCGACCTTGCTGGCCAACTGGGCGGCCCGCTGGCGAGCACGCGAGGGCAAGCCCGAGAACGAGAGCCTGCTCGTGCGCTTCGTGGGCGTGGGCGAGCGCTCAAATAGCGTGGATTCCCTTCTGCGTTCGATCTTGGAGGAGCTTCGCCGGGTCGGGAAGCTGGCGAGCGAGATCCCGGACAACGCCAACCTGCTAAGGAGCAAGTTCGCGGAGCTGTTGGGCGAGGCTGGCAAGCAGGGCAGGGTGGTCGTGGTCATCGACGCCCTGAACCAGCTCCAGTCGGGGCTGTCGGACTTGGATTGGGCCGCACGCGTCCTCCCTGAAAATGTGAAGCTGATCATGAGCTTCAAGCTGGGCGACGAGCCGGGCGACGCCCTGGCCTCACAGCTTCGCGCCGACACTCGAGTGACCGTCGCCGAGGTCGCGCCCTTCACCTGCGTCGAGCACCGTGAGGCCCTGGTGGCCGCGTACCTGAGGCAATACCTGAAGGAGCTAGACCAGCAGCACCTGCACGCCCTGGTCCGCGCCGACGGTGCCGAAAACCCGCTTTTCCTGAAAGTGGTGCTCACCGAGCTGCGGGTCTTCGGCGCCTTTGCCCAACTTGGCGAGGTCATCAAACAACAATTCGGGACGACTCCGCAGTCTGCCTTCGAGGCCGTACTTAGCCGCCTGGAGAGCGACGCAAGCCGCACGGCCATTCCACCCAAACGGGCTGTGCCCATGCTCTTTGGGTTGTTGGCGCATTCACGCGGCGGCCTACCCGAGGATCTGCTGGTGGACATGTTTCTCGACGACCTCGGCTTTGACGAAACCCGAACCGAAGCCATGCGCGCCACCATCCGCCTCTACCTGCGCCAGGTGCGGCCTTTCCTGGCGAGGCGTGACGGCCGAACCGACTTTTTCTACGATGCCTTCAAGCTCGCGGCTCGGGGCAGGTACGCGGGCGAGGGCGATGGAAAACGAACCGAGGTTCACTGGCACCATGTGCTCGCCGGCACCTGCGAAAAGTGGAACAGGCTGACCGGGGAGGGGCAGAGGTATGCGCTCGGCAATCTGGTGCAACACCAAGTCGCGGCCGGCAATGTGGTGGCAGCAGCCGAGGTGATGACGGACTTCGGCTATCACCACGAGCGGTTGAGGGTGCTGGGGCAGCAGGACGTGGTGAACGTCACGGCGGATTTTTTTGTGACGGACCGTGCTGGAGGAATGGGGACCGCGGTGCGCGAGCGATTCGGCATCTGGAAGACCTTTCACGCCGAGAACGCCCATGTCCTGCGCCGACAGGACCCTCACCTCACCCCTGAAACCTCGCTGCTTCAGCTTGCGGTGGCCCATGCAGAGACGAGCCCGGTTACCCAAGGCGCGGAGCGCTGGCTCGAGACCGTTGGAAGTCAGACGCTGTGGATGCGTTCGCTCAGACGCCCACACGAGGTTATGAGAAGTGCCTGCGTGCGCACCCTCGAGGGGCACACTGGAAATGTGACTGCCGTTGCGGTCCTGCCAGATGGCAAGCGCGCCCTGTCGGGGAGCTTGGACGATACCGTGAAGGTGTGGGACCTGGAGACGGGCCAGTGCGTGCGCACCCTCGAGG
>CAZHUY010000330.1:0-6123 GCA_964535465.1 uncultured Myxococcales bacterium | reverse complement strand
CAACCTGTACGGCTGCCGCGAGTCCCTGGCCGACGGCATCAAGCGCGCCACCGACGTCATGGTGGCCGGCAAGATCGTCGTGGTGGCGGGCTACGGCGACGTGGGCAAGGGCTGCGCTCACGCGGCCCGCGGCCTGGGGGCGCGCGTGCTCATCACCGAGATCGATCCCATCTGCGCCCTGCAGGCCGCGATGGAAGGCTACGAGGTCGTCACCATGGAGGACGCTGCTCTCTTAGGCGACATCTTCGTCACCGCCACGGGCTGCGTGGACGTCATCCGCGGCGAGCACATGAAGGTCATGAAGGACGAGGCCATTCTGTGCAACATCGGCCACTTCGACAGTGAGATCCAGGTGAGCTGGCTGGAGACCAACCCCGAGGTGCGCGAGGAGAACATCAAGCCGCAGGTCGATCAGTTCATCCTCCCGGGCGGCAAGCGCCTGACCGTGCTGGCGCGCGGGCGTCTGGTGAACCTGGGCTGCGCCACCGGCCACCCCAGCTTCGTCATGTCCAACTCGTTCTCCAATCAGACCATCGCGCAGATGGCCCTGTGGGAAAACGCCACCAAGGGCAAGGACGCCAGCACCGGCATGAGCTTCGCCAGCGGCAAGGTCTACGTGCTGCCCAAGAAGCTGGACGAAAAAGTCGCGCGCCTGCACCTCGGCAAGGTAGGCGTCAAGCTGACCACGCTGACCAAGACCCAGGCCGACTACCTGGGCGTGCCCGTCGACGGCCCCTTCAAGCCGGACCACTACCGGTACTAAGAGCCGGATGGGGAAAACCACAGAGGACACAAAGGATACAGAGACGGATAGAGGTTCTTCTGTTCGGAGCCGGATCGATCCGGATCCGTAACCCGACCCATCTTCCTCTGTCTTTGTGTTCTCTGTGTCCTCTGTGGTTGGTCCTCCGTCCCTCTTTCTTCGCTGCGAAAGGACTTTGAGGCGCGGCTTTCTGCGCTAGCCTCTCGCTGACCATGTTGCTTCTATTTCGCGACGTCACCGTGATGGCGGCTCGGTACTCTGTGCGCAGCTGGCCGGCTGCCCTGTCGTTCTTGGTGTATGCCGCCATCCTGGTGGCTGCCGGCATGGTCCTGGCGCCGCTCGGGATCGCGGGTGGCTTTTTGCTGAGCCTGGTGGTGGCGGCCTGCTGGTCCAGTTATCTGGAGCTGGTCTCGCAAGCGGTGGCGGGCAGCAAGATTCGCCTGAACTGGGCGGAGTTGCGCCGCACCTTCGTGGCGCGATTGTGGGATGTGATCAGCGTGATGTTCGCCTTCTGGATCATCTCGCTGCTCACCGGCCCCCTCATGCGTGGGCCCGATGGCGAGCGTGTGGCCGCGATCTTCGGGATCGCGGTGGCTTTCTTCTTCAACGCGGTACCCGAGTTGCTCTACCAGGGACAGTCACGCTCCTTTGCGTTGCTCATCGCCTCGGGGCGCTTCATGGTCGCGCACCCCTTGGTGTGGATGCTGCCCAACCTGGTGTTTGCGTCCTTGCTGCTCTTGCCCACGGGTCGCCTCTCGGTGGAACACCCCATCGAGCTGGTGCTGGCCTTCGGCAACACCTTCTCTTCCCCCCTGGGCCTGGCCAGAATGCTCACCGAGTGGCCCATCTGGATCTGGCCGCCGATGCTGTTCGGGCTGCACGTCATGATGGTGTTCCGCGGGATCCTCTTCAAGGATCTGTCGTCGGGCTCGGCCAACCCACGGCTGCGGGCCTTCCAGGCCAAGCTGCGCGGTTAGCCTTCGCGACGGCTACTTCGGCGCGAATTCCTCGAAGCGCTTCTTGTTGTTGGCCTTGAGCCAGGCGTCCTCGCCGGTGATCTTGCCCTCCTTGGCGAAGGCGAAGAGGGCGTCGTCCATCATCTGCATGCCTTCCTTGCGACCACCTTGGATGAGCGAGTTGATCATGGGGGTGTTGCCCTCGCGGATGACGTTGGCCAGGGCGGTGGTGCGCAGGAGCAGTTCGATGGCGGCGCAGCGGCCCTTGCCGTCGGCGGTTCGGAGCAGCAGCTGCGACGCCACGCCGGCCAGCGAGCCGGCCAGCATGCCGCGCGCCTGACGCTGCTGATCGGTGGGGAAGACGTCGATCACGCGGTCAATGGTCTTGCTGGCGTTGTTGGTGTGAAGCGTGCCGAACACCAGCACGCCCATCTCGGCCGCAGTGATGGCGAGCGAGATGGTCTCGAAGTCGCGCATCTCGCCCACCAGGATCACGTTGGGATCCTGGCGAATGGCGGCGCGCAAGGCCGTGGCGAAGGTCTCGGTGTCGGTGCCCACCTCACGCTGGGTGATGGTGGACTTCTTGTTGGGGTGGACGAACTCGATGGGGTCTTCGATGGTGATGATGTGGTGGTCGTGGGTCTGGTTGATCTTGTCGATGATGGAGGCCAGCGTGGTGGACTTCCCCGAACCGGTGGGGCCGGTGACCAGCACCAGCCCTTGCTCCAAGTGGGCCAGCGTTTCGATCGCGGGGGGCAGATTCAGCTTTTCGAGGGGAATGATCTCCTCGGGGATGATGCGAAAGACCGCGCCCACGCCGTTCTCTTGGTTCAGGTAGTTGGCGCGGAATCGGGCTACGCCCTCCAGACCGTAGGCAAAGTCGAGGTCGCGTGTCGTCGTGAAGTGGTCCCACTGCTTGGGCGTGGTGATCTCGCGCAGGAGTTCGCGCAGATCCGCGTCGCTCAGCACCGGCCAATGGGCGACCTTTTCCAGGTGGCCGTGGCGGCGGATGCGTGGCTCCAGCCCGGCACCCAGGTGCAGGTCGGAGCCCTTGTTGTCCTTCAGGTAACGGAATAGCTCGTCGAGGCGTGCCATGTTTCTTCCTAGGCGAAGAGCTTCGGTTCGTCGCAATAGTGGAGCGCGATTTCCTTGCTGATGGCGCCTTGGCGCACCAGCTCCAGCAGGGAATCGTCGAACAGGCACATCCCCAGGTTGCGACCGGTCTGCATGACGGAACGCAATTGGAACACGCGCTCTTCGCGGATGAGGTTCGACACCGCGATGTTGAACAGGAGGATCTCCAGCGCGGGCACGCGACGTGAGCCGTCGGTCGTCGGGATCAGTTTCTGCGAGATGATGGCACGCAGGGATTCGGAGATCATCGCGCGAATCTGCGACTGTTGATCGGGAGGGTAGGCGTCGAGGATACGGTTGATGGTGCGGGCCGCGTTGTTGGTGTGGAGGGTGCCGAGGACCAGGTGGCCGGTCTCGGCCGCGGTGATGGCCAGCGAGATGGTCTCGAGGTCGCGCAGCTCGCCGATGGCGATGACATCGGGATCCTCGCGTAGAGCGGCGCGCAGGGCGCTGGCGAAGCTTCCGGTGTGCTTGCGCACCTGGCGCTGGTTGACCACGCAGTTCTTGGACTTGTGCGCGTATTCGATGGGATCCTCGACGGTGATGATGTGGTCGGGACGATCCTCGTTGATGAGGTTGATGAGCGCCGCCATGGTCGAGGATTTGCCGCATCCGGCCGGACCGGTGACCAGCACCAGGCCCTGATGGAACGAGGTCAGCTTGGCCAGCGAGTTGGGGAGTCCCAGTTCCTCCAGCGAGGGCGGTTCGAGAGGGATGGGGCGAAACACGGCGTCGATGCCCTTGCGTTGGCGATAGACGTTGCCACGGAAGCGCCCCACGCCCGGCATGGTGTAGGCGAAATCCAGATCGTTGTGAGCTTGGAACAGGGCACGCTCTTCCTCGTTGAGGATCTCCAGGATGAGCGCCTCGGCCTGGGCGGGCTCCAAGGCGGGCGAGTTGGCCTTGAGCAGACGGCCGTTGATACGCATCTGGATGGGCAGTCCCACGTGGAGGTGGACGTCGCTGACCCGCAGTTCCATGGCTTTGGCGAGCACACGGCAGAGTTGGGGCTCGGGGCGCGAGGTGCCCGTGGCGGCGGGCGGGGCCGTGGTGGCTGGGGCAGGCGCGGCCGGCCCCGAAGTCGTGAGGGCGGCGTTCGGCTGCGCCGGCGGACTCGCCGCTTGACCAGCCGGAGCATCAGGGGACACGGCCAACGAGCCGTTGCTGGTGAGGGACGCGCTCTGCTGGGCTTGGGCTTGCCGTTGCGCCTCTTGCTCGGCCTGGCGCTGACGTTCGACATAGGTCGCCTGAGCACGCAGGAGCCAATCGAGCTGAGGGCGCGACAGATAACCAAGCTCTACCAGGATCTCCCCCAGGGGCTTGCTGGGTCCGAGCCGGTCTTGCGCGCCCAAGGCTTGCAGCAGTTGCTCTTGAGAGATGAGTTTCGTCGAGACAGCGATGCGTCCCAACAGAGAACAAGCGTGTCCTGGGCTCATGGATACCTCATCGGCTGTTGGTGGCTCCCGACGTTCTCCGAAACATGTCGGACCCGCTATGGTTCTGGAGCCTTTAGGGCGAGCGGCGACCCTCGCCGGTGACGAAATCGATCAAGGCCGAGATGCGCACGTGCTCTTCGATGGGATGGCGCAGCGACAGGTCATCGCGGATCTCGTAGTGGTTGCGACGGCCATGGCGAACCCGGGCCAGGTGTCCGGCCTTCTCCAGGTCCGCGACGATGCGTTGCACGGCCCGCTCGGTGATGCCGACCAGGTTGGCGATGTCGCGCATACGCACCTCGGGCTCGCGTGCCAGGCACAGCAGCACGTGGGCATGGTTGGTAAGGAAGGTCCAGGCGGGCCACGTCTCGGCGGGGCCGGTCCGCGGGCGCGGCGACTCTGTGTTACGTCCTTTGCGGGCAGCTGCCATGTGGGAACTTCCTGACCGGGTCATGGTCTTCCTGATGGGGCGAGATTGTAGGCGGTCTTTCCGTTGAACGAAAGCAGGTGAAAGAAGGTTCTTCTCTCGCAGGTGGGTACTTTCTTGTTGCGTGCGCGCCCCGACATGCGCTATGCGAGATACGAAACCAGTGTCGCATATGGGAGCCGACATGCAAACCGTCGTAGCAAGAGTCCAAGGTCGAGAAAACGATCCCAAGCTCAACCCACGCGTGTTCCTCGCCCCGACCCGCCATAGGAAGCTGGCGGGGTGGGTAAACGACATCGCGGATCTGACCAAGCCAGATGCGGTGGTCTGGTGCGATGGATCCGCCGAGGAATACGACCGGATGCTTGGCACTCTGGTCACCGCGGGGTTGGCCACGCCGCTGGCCAAGCGTCCGGGCAGCCACCTCTTTCGTTCGCATCCCTCTGACGTAGCGCGTGTCGAGAACCGCACGTACATCGCCTCTCGCAACCCGGAGGATGCCGGCCCCACCAACAACTGGAGCCAGCCCGACCAACTCAAGGAGCGGATGAGGCAGTACTTCGACGGCTGCATGAAGGGCCGGACCATGTACGTGATCCCCTTCTCGATGGGCCCGGTGGGCTCGCCCATCGCCAAGATTGGCGTCGAAATCACCGATAGCCCCTACGTGGTGGTCAACATGCACATCATGACCCGCGTGGGCAGCCGCGTGCTGGAGGCCCTGGGCGAGGACGGCGAGTTCATTCCTTGTCTGCATTCCGTCGGCAAGGCCCTGGCCGAGGGCGAGACCGACAACGGCCGATGGCCTTGTGCCCCGCTTGAACACAAGTACATCGCGCACTTCCCCGAGGAGAGAACCGTCTGGTCCTTCGGCTCCGGCTACGGCGGAAATGCGCTCCTGGGCAAGAAGTGCCTGGCCCTTCGTATCGCTTCGGTGCAGGCCCGCGACGAAGGCTGGCTGGCCGAGCACATGCTGATCCTACGCATCACCAATCCCGAGGGTCGGTCGAAGCACGTGGCCGCGGCGTTCCCCAGCGCTTGTGGCAAGAGCAACCTGGCCATGTTGGTACCGACCCTTCCCGGGTGGAAGGTCGGATGTGAATTGCCTGAGCGTACTGCAGTACGGGGTCGAGGTGCTTGGGGTGCGCCACGTGATCGTTTGCGGCCACTACGGCTGCGGCGGGGTGCGGGCCGCTTTGCAGTCTCGCCCGCTCGGCCATCTCGACACCTGGCTGCGCCACCTGCGCGACCTGCAACGACGGCATCGGGGCGAACTGGATCGCATCGCGGATGCGGAACTGCGGGCGGATCGTCTATGCGAGCTGAACGTGGTCGCGCAGTTGGCGAACGTGTGCAAGACCAGCATCGTGCAGGCGGCTTGGCAACGAGGGCAGATGCTGGCGGTGC
>CAZHUY010000329.1:0-6170 GCA_964535465.1 uncultured Myxococcales bacterium | reverse complement strand
GGTCCCGTGCTTTTCAACCTTTTTTCTGATCCGGAATCATGAACGGTGATTTAGTTCGTTGGGATGGCGATCGCGACGCACGAAGTGGCGTGGCTCACTAATGAAATCCCGCCCGAGCGGTGTTCTCTGTCTGTCGGCGCGATGGACGCGCCAGGGGAGAACAAGATGAAACGTGGACCCAAGTGCCGTGTTTTGTGGATGGGCGGTGTCATCGCGGCAGCCGTCGTGAGCGCCGGCTGCGGTTCCGAAGCAGAGCGCCGCATCGACGGAACCTGGCTGGGCACGTGGACCGCCGAAGGAGAGTCCGCGCGCGTGGTGTTCAACCTCTCGCGGGAAGCGGACGACGCCTACACGGGAACCTTGGACCTTCCCGACGACGGACTCATCGGATATCCCCTCGACACGGTCACGCTCGAGGGCAGCCATGTCGTTCTCGCGCTGGCGGCCCTTCAGAGCTCGTACATGGGCACCCTGTCGGCCGATGGGGCGTCGATGGAGGGCGTCGTCACCATTCAGGGCGCGCCCTATCCGCTGCGGATCGAAAAGCAGCCAGGTCCTCTCGACTACCGCCGCCCGCAGGATCCGGTTGCGCCACTCCCCTACCGAAGTCGGGATGTGACCTTCGCCAATCCCGAGGCCGCTATCACGCTGGCGGGTACGCTGACCTGGCCCGAGGGGCCGGGCCCGTTCAAGGCTGTCGTGCTCATTTCCGGCTCGGGCCCGCAAAACCGCAACGAAGAGATGGCCAACCATCGCCCGTTCCTGGTGCTGTCGGACGCCTTGACCCGCGCGGGCGTTGCCACGCTTCGCTACGACGATCGTGGCTTCGCGGCTTCGACCGGCGACCACGCGGCCGCGACCTCGCTCGATTTCGCCAGCGACGCGCGCGCCGCCGTCCAGTTCTTGCGCCAGCAGACCGACTTCCCGGCCAGCGCCATCGGCCTGGTCGGACACAGCGAGGGCGGGCTCATCGCGCCCTTGGCCGCCGACGGAAACGCGGACGTGGGTTTCCTGGTGTTGCTGGCGGGACCAGGCATGCCGGGCGAGCAAGTGTTGCTCAGCCAGGCCCGCGCGATCAGCGCCGCCGAGGGGGCGTCCACCGCGGTCCTCGATGCGAGCGAGAATACCAGCCGTCGTATCTACGCCTGCTTTCACGAGACGAGCGAGCCCGACGGCCTCGAAGCATGTGTGCGGTCCGTCCTTGCCACCGCGAGGTTGAAAGACGCGCAACTGGAGGCCACGGTCGCCGAGTTGACCTCTCCCTGGATGCGGTTCTTCGTCACCTACGATCCCCTTCCGGTGCTGCGCCGCACGTCGATCCCGGTGCTGGCGCTCAACGGCAGCCTCGATCTGCAAGTCCTGGCCGACCTGAACCTTCCGCCCATCCAGAAGGCGCTCGAGGAGGCCGGCAACCCGCGCGCCACTGTCCAAAAGCTGGAAGGGCTGAACCACCTCTTCCAGCACGCTGGCACCGGCTCGCCCAGCGAATATGCGACCCTCTCCGAGACCTTGGCGCCCGAGTTGCTGACCCTGGTCGCCACCTGGATCGCAGCTCTGTGAAGGGGAAGGCAGAAATCCCAACGATTACGCCGCCGTGCAAGCCTGCACAGATCACCCGGTCACGATGCAGGGGCAGGTTGCAGGCCCGCACGGATCACCCGGTCAACGCGCAGTATGCAGGTTGCAGGCCCGCACAGATCGCCAGGTCAACGCACAGTATGCAGGTTGCAGGCCCGCACAGATCGCCCGGTTAACGCGCAGTATGCAGGTTGCGAGCCCGCACAGATCGCCCGGTTAACGCGCAGTGTGCAGGTTGCGAGCCTGCACAGATCACCCGGTCAACGCGCAGTGTGCCATGACGACACGACGTGCCACCCCTGCGAACACTCACTGAGCTAGGCACGTGCAGCCCGCCTGGACACAAACCGGGCCCTGGTCTGCGAGGTCTGCGTCGGTCAGCAAAACGCATCGGCCATTTCGGAGATTCCTCCATGATTTCAAGGTCGACGCATTTGCGTACGGAAGAGTCTGAAAAGTCTTCGTCCGCAGCAGGGGCTGTTCACAAAGTGCTCAGTCCGCATTGGGAACCTACCTTTCACCCGTCGAGCCATGCTTTCAGGCCTGGGCGCAGTTGTCTCAGGCGGGAATCGAGCACGAATATGTGATCGTCTGGTTTGCTAGACAAGGCCAACGCTGCTCCGCTAGCCCATCGAGCCATGCCCGTTTCGCCTTGCTGGAGATCCCCGTGATGTCGACCACCTGTCCATCCTTGTTGATGACGACGTCTCCAAAGAGTATTCCTCCCGCGAACGACCCTGGGAGGCAATAACCAAAGCCAACCGCACCGCTGGAGACGGCCTCCCAGAGCGCTCCCACGTCACAGAACGCATCCGCGGACTCCGTGCCGGCATCTTGGGCATATCCAGAGCCTCCGCCTTGCGATGGCAACCCGCCTGTGCCGAAGCCTGTTCCCTGTGTGCTCCCAGAAATGCCACCTTCGGATGAAGATGTGACTTCGTCTTGCCCACCGCTCCCACCCGCCATCGAGCCACCGGTTTCTCTGCTACCAGCACCGCCGGCACTTGCGCTGGCAGACCCATCGGTCGATGTCTTATTGGGTCTGGGCAACCCACGATGTCCTCCGCAGCTGGCCAAGCTCAGGCCCACAATCAGCCAGCAACCAATCATCCCTATCGCCAGAGCCGGCTCGATTCCAGTTCGTTTGTTTACGTTCATTCTGCTCCTTTTCGGCGCCGCAGAAGGAGGTGTTCTTCTACCGAATTGCAGAGCCTTCATGGCCCGCTCAACTCGACTAGCTTAGCCAAGAAGGCTCTCTGCCAGAATCGCCAACAGAATTGACCGAGGGGTGGACGGGGCTGATTCCCGAAGGGCCCGGGCCAAGATCGCGAAAACACTCGGTGCTCGCGTGCCGGCCCAAGCTACAGTCCGAGCTACAGGTCTTACTGCAAAAACTCAAAACCCCTCCAGGTTTCCCTGAAGGGGTCTTGCGGGGTGGACGGGACTTGAATACGCGTCCTGACTTGCAGCCAGGTGAAGTCGGCGAGTATCGTGGGAATAATTCCGGGCACTTACGGCTGGTCGGCGGGGCAGGGGAGTTGCCAGCGCGAGTCCTAGAGCAATCGGGCTGTAGCACTGTAGCTTGCGGGGGGCCGGATTGGGTCGAGAAGAGCATCGTGGCGATGCTCGAAGAATGGCGAGCGCAGCGCGATGAACGGGCGCTGCGAGGTGCCCTCGGGCGGCTGATTGCGGGGCTGTGACCCGCAGAACGAGGACCGAGGGCCCCAACGGGACCCGAATCGTCGAACGACCCAACCAAAAACCTAGGATACGCAGACTTGCAATGATTCCGTTGGGTGAGCCAAGTACGGTGAGCAGATCCAAAGCTGGGCCTTCTGGCGTCCGCCGTCCTTGTTCCCAGTTCCGCACGGTCCCCACGCTGACACCGAACGCCGTGGCGAACTCGTCCTGCGACAATCCAAGCTTCTCCCGGGTTGCCACAACGTTGATGTCACGGGCCCTTACCTTATGGGCGCGGCCACGCGCTTTCTCACCCCGTGAGAAGGCGATCGCATCCTCGAGCCCATCTGCTATCGCTTAAAATGCTTTCTTCGCCATTGCTCATCTCCCAAAATGTTTCACGAGCTCGCCGACCATCGTGGCCAGGATGTTCCGCTCGGCCTTTGACAGATTGTCCTTTTCATTGTTGGCAAAGACCGCGAGCAGTCTGCGTCGGTCGGCAAAGAGCCTCGGCCACCTCGCATCTTCCTCCGTGATTTCAACGTGGACGCGGTTGCGTACGGAGAAGTCCAATAGGTCTTCGTTCGCAGCACTGTTGCGTCTGTGTCATTTGCGGGCCGGAACTACGATTTGAATCCTCTTGCCGTCGAGTGGCTCCAAGCAGGCATGGGATTGCTCGCCAAGCTTTTCGGACCGGCCGAGCCCAAGGTCTGGCCCGTGCACATCGATGACCAGAACTTCGTGGCCGAGGTGCGGCGTTCGCCGTTGCCCGTGCTGCTGGATGTCTGGAGCCCATCCTGCGCGCCGTGCAAGCAGATGGAGTCCATCGTGTTCCGTCTGGCCAAGCGCTACCAGGGCCAGGTGAAGGTGGCCGAGATCAACGCCGCCGCCGCCCCGCACACTATCCGCAAGCTGTTCGTCAACGGCACGCCGACCATCATCTACTTCAAGAGGGGGCAGGAGGTCGAACGTGTGGTGGGCCTGCGCGGCGAGCTTTATCACCAGGAATTTATCGACCATGAGCTGCTCGACAGTGCACAAGGGGACAGCGGTGCCGAAGGACAATCGCGAACCGGCTGACGATCCTGCCGAGGCCACGGCGGTGGCTTATGGATGCGCCAGCTGCGCGAAGACGAGTTGCTTTCGCGGCGACCTCGACGGCATGCCCAAGACCTGCCCGACCCGTACGCATGCGGACGTGGCCACCGACCACTCGCCCTATCTGGAGAGCGAGCGGGCCGCGATCATGCAGGCGGCGGACGCCACGCCCTTCTCGGAGAGCGGAGAGAAACGCAACCGGGTGCAGGAGCTCATCGCCTTCGCGCAGGGGCGGGGCATGCGCCGTGTGGGGATCGCGTTCTGCGTGACGCTCATCAAAGAGGCGCAGGAGCTGGCCCGGCAGCTCGAAGCCGCGGGGCTGCAGGCCGAGCTGGTGTGCTGTCGGGTTGGGGCCATCGACTACGACCGGATCGCCCTGCCCAAGGCCCATCCTGAGCGCTTCGCCGCCATCTGCAACCCGGTGGCGCAGGCCCGCTTGCTCAACCAGCGGCAGGTGGATTTGGTGGCCCAGATGGGACTTTGCATCGGCCACGACCTGCTGCTGCAGGAGGAATGCGAGGCGCCGGTGACCACCATCGTGGTCAAGGATCGCGTATTCGACCACCAGTCCGTGCGTGCCTTGCGTCCAGAACGTGCCCCCGGCCAACGGCGAATCCCCGCGTCGGCTCTTGGCTCTCAGGGAGAAGAGGATTAGAGATGAACGCCATTGCCATTGTCGCCATCGTTCTGGTCGGCGTCATGCTGCTCATGCAGGTCGCGATTCGTTTGAAGGTTCGCGCGCTGCGAGGGAAGCGCTTACCTGAACTTTCGGGCGCTTGGTCCAAGCGCCTGGGCGGGAGCGCGGAACGCCTGGTGTACTTTTTCAGCCCGGGGTGCGCGGCCTGCAAGACCCTGACCCCGCGCTTTGAGGCCATGCAGCGCAAGAAGCCGAACGCGATCTTCGTGGTGAACGTGGCGGACGATCTGCCCCTGGCGCGCGCCCTCAACGTAATGGCCACACCCAGCATCGTCGAGATCGCCAACGGAGTCGTGGTGGGCTACCACGTGGGCGCGCCGCCGGCGCAGCTCATGCAGCGCTGGGCTTAGCCTAATGGCGGGCGCGAACATGCCGAACGAGATCAGCGCCAAATGACAGGTCTGTTCAGGACTGTCGATCGAAGCGAGAATCGGCCTTGGCCTCGCCTTTGCCGACCCGATCGAACCAACCAGCGCGCGACGGCCTGAAAGCATCGAAATCCGGAACGTAGGGCTTCACGTCGAGCAAGAGGGTACCGTCGAGGATGTCCATGCCGATCACATTCACTCGTGTGCCATCGATCGAGTGCAGCCGCAGCACTGACATCCCGATGGGGTTGGGCCGCGCCGGCGAGCGCGTGGCAAAGAGGCCGTGCTGGGCCGTATCCAGGTAGGGCGTGACCAGCGGTTTGAAGTCCGCGGTGCGGTCGAGGTGGTAGAGGACCCAGATGCGCTCGAACTCATGCAAGTCCTGAAGAGCAGGCGCGTAGGCCGGCAAAATCTCCATCCACCCCATAGCATCACCCGCGAGAGCTGATTGAACGGGAGTGCCCTCTTGCTGCTTGAACGGCGAATGGATCACGCCGATCGGGTGAAAGACGATAGCTCCCATTGGGTTAGATTCTGGGATCTTCACCCCGGCCGCAACATCCGATGGCCATGAACACCGAGCAGCGTTTCGTGCACTTGCAGCAGCAGATGCACTTTTCGTCATCGATCACGGGTGCACCAAATCCGGCTCTCCTATAGTTCCTGTGGGTGTAGCGGCGTGAATTTGAAGACGGGGGACAGGGCAAGGCCGGTGCAGCAGAGCATGATGTAGCTGACGAGGTTGGAGA
>CAZHUY010000328.1:0-6212 GCA_964535465.1 uncultured Myxococcales bacterium | reverse complement strand
ACCCAGTCGTGCATCGTCATCGGGTTCCGCTCAAGAGCCTGGAGCTCGGCGAATTCGATGTACAGGTTCACGATGCGATGGAGCACCTGCAGCTCGGGCTCGGTCAGGTAGTTCTTCGCGACCGCGGCATCGGACCTGCGGACCACGCCCCCCGGCCGCGTCGTCTGCATGCCCATGAAGGGCTTCTCACCGTCGGCTCGCTCGTGGATGATCGCGGCGGCTCTGTGTCCGTGCGCCGCCCAGTGCATCTTGTTCTGCACGGTGGCGAAGAACTGCTGCGATAGCTCGGTGTCGGGTTGGTAGTCGATGCTCGTCGCGTAGATGTCGAGGACCTTCTGATAGAAGCGTCGCTCGGACGCGCGGATTTCGCGAATCCGCTCAAGCAGCTCGTCGAAGTAGTCGGTGTGGCCAGGACCGGGCGGGTTCTTCAGCCGCTCGTCGTCCATCGTGAACCCCTTGACCAGGTATTCCGAAAGACGTGCGTTGGCCCACTTGCGGAACTGGGTGCCACGATGGCTGCGGACCCGGAAGCCGACGGCCAGGATCGCTTCGAGGTTGTAATAACTCAGGTTGCGCGAGACCTGCCGAGTGCCCTCGGCTCGAACCTGTAAGAAAGACTTACAAGTTGCCGTCTCGTCGATCTCGCTTTCCGCGTAGATCTCCCGGAGATGCTGGGTGATGTTCTGCGGCGTCGTCTGGAACAGCTCGGCCATCAGCGCCTGGGTGAGCCAGACGGTCTCACCCTCGAAACGGCACTCAATACGAGTGCGCCCGTCCTCGGTTTGGTAGAGGATCAGCTCGCCCCTAGGCATGTCGTTGGTGGGTTTGTCGCTCATGGCCAATCCGGTGGACGCTCCCCTGCAAAGACTGTAGACGATCCGGCCAAAGTCGCGAATATCGATCGCGATCGCCGAGGTATTCTTCTGATACGGATTCTTCCGAGGACTGCCTCATCAGCAGCAGAAAACCTGCGTTCCGGAACAGCACTCAAATGAGGAAAGAAGCCCGCAACCTGTGACATCAGAAGACACACGACGTCTGATCTTGGTGCTGAGTCCGCTCGGGCATCTGCTCCTCGAAAACCAGGCCGAGGCTCCGGAATTGGAGGTGGGCCTGGCGGGTCGTCTGCGGGCAGCATTCGCGCGAGGGGCTGGGCATGGGCTGCTCCGGTTGGGGGCGGGGGAAATGCGGTCCGTCCTGCCGGCGGAGCTGGCCTACTGGCGCGACTTTGGCGCGCGCTACATGACCGCACTCTGCGGGCTGGGTGAGGACGCGAAGCTTCGCTTGCCCAGCCCCGCGGCGGATGAGCTGGCCACCTTGGTGTTGTCGGCGCCCCCCATGATGGGCGGCGAGTATTTGACGCCCGCGTCTCTGGTCGCGCTGTGGGAAGAGCTGGCCGCGGCCTTGGGGGTGGAGTTGCGGGAGTCTGGGGTGTCGCTCTCGGATTTCCTCAAAGGCCTGAATCCCGCCTGGAATCTGGTGGGACGGGTTCACTTCAACTTGGCAGAGAACCGTCGGGATGAGCACGCGCCGTTTGCCTTCCTGGCCACCTACACCACGCGGCTCTCGGCCCAAGGCAAGGCCCAACATCTGCCGCTTGGTCAGGCCTTGCGTGAGTACGCGGGGGCTACCAACAAGGAGCGCCTGTTATCTCTCCTCTTGCCGGTGCAGCGAGCTGCCGAGTCTTGTCCGTGGCTGAAAGCCATGGTGGATGCCGGCGAGATCTTCCATCCGCTGCGCTGGTCGCCCCAGGACGCCATGCGGTTCCTCTCGGATGTGCCCCTGGTCGAAGCGGCGGGCGTGGTGGTGCGCATGCCGGCAGGGTGGCGGGCCAATCGTCCGCCCCGACCCCAGGTGAGTGTGACCGTCGGAGGAAAGCCACCAGTGGGCATGGGCAAGGATGCCCTGCTCGACTTTCGTATGGCCGTCACGCTCGATGGCGAAACCCTGAGCGCAGTCGAGATCCGCGAACTGTTGAACAAGTCCGACGGCCTGGCGCTGGTGCGAGGCCGCTGGGTCGAGGTTGACCACGCGCGGCTGTCCGAGGCCTTGCGGCGGTACCAAGAGATCGAGAGGGCGGCCTTGGCGGGCGGCGTGACCTTTGCCGAGGCCATGCGGATGGTCGCCCGTGCCAACGTGGGCGAAGACAACGGTGACGAGGCTGCTACGGATTGGGTCGGGGTGGAAGCCGGAGACTGGTTGACGGAGACGCTGACGAATCTGCGTAGTCCCGGTGTTTTGGCGCGGGTCGATCCGGGCAGCGCGCTGAAGGGCGAACTTCGTCCGTATCAGCAGGTAGGGGTGCGTTGGTTGCACCTGTTGGTGCGGCTCGGTCTGGGGGCGTGCCTGGCCGATGACATGGGCCTCGGCAAGACCATTCAGATTCTGTCGCTTCTCTTGGTGGAAAAGCGTGAGGCCAAGAACAAGTCACGTCCCAGTCTCCTGGTCGCGCCGGCGTCGCTGCTGGCCAACTGGATGGCGGAGATTGAGCGGTTTGCGCCCAGCCTGAAGACGCTGGTGGCTCATCCCTCATTCCTGCCCTCCGCCGAGTTGGCTGACATGAAGGCCGACCGCCTTGCCGAGATTGATCTGTGCCTGACGAGCTACGGCTCGTTGCTGCGCCTACCCTGGATTGCAAACACCGACTGGCACCTGGTTGTCATCGACGAGGCCCAGGCCATCAAGAATCCCGGCGCCAAGCAGACCCGGGCGCTCAAGCAAACGCGGGCACGGGCAAGGCTGGCACTGACCGGGACACCGGTGGAGAACCGGCTGGGGGATCTGTGGTCGATTTTCGATTTCATCAACCCCGGGCTGCTGGGTTCGGCCAAGGAATTCGCCGGTTTCGCCAAAATGCTGGCGGCGCGATCGCATGATGCCTACGCGCCCCTGCGAACCCTGGTGAGGCCGTACATCCTGCGACGGTTGAAGACCGACAGGGCGGTCATCGCGGATCTGCCGGACAAGACGGAGCTGAAGGCGTTCTGCGGGCTCAGCCGCAAGCAAGCGGCGCTCTATCAGGAGACGGTCAAAGAGCTCGCGGAGTCCCTCCATCAGATAGAGGGCATCAAGCGACGCGGTCTGGTGTTGGCCACGTTGATGCGTCTGCGCCAGATTTGCAATCACCCCTCGCAATGGTTGGGTGATGGCACCTGGAGCGAGGCCGAGAGCGGTAAGTGGGAGCGGCTGCGAGAGATCGCCGAGATCATCGCGGCCAAGCAGGAGAAGGTGCTGGTGTTCACCCAATTCCGGGAGGTGACGGAGCCGCTGGCCGGATTCTTGGCCACCGTGTTCGGCCGCCCCGGGCTGGTTCTGCACGGCGAGACCGCGGTGAAGCAGCGGCGCTCGCTGGTGCAGCGGTTTCAGGAGGACGAGACCGTCCCCTTCTTCGTTCTTTCGCTCAAGGCAGGTGGCACGGGCCTGAACCTCACGGCGGCATCCCATGTGGTGCACTTCGATCGGTGGTGGAACCCTGCCGTGGAAAACCAGGCAACCGACCGGGCCTTCCGCATCGGGCAGACCAGAAATGTTCTGGTGCACAAGTTCGTCTGTCGCGGGACGGTCGAGGAGAAGATGGACGCGCTCATCGAATCCAAGCGAACCTTGGCGCGCGATCTGCTGGACACCGGCGAGGAGGTATCGCTGACCGAAATGAAAAACGACGAGCTGTTGCGCCTGGTGGCGCTGGACATGAAGACCGCGATGCGAGAGATCTGACCCATGTTCTACCAATGGCGCCCCTATGTCTCCGTGGCCGAACGCCGGAGAAAAGCAGCGAAAGCCATGGCCAAACGTGCAAAGCAGGGCCAGGTCGTGTCACCGGTGGTGATTGATGGCCGCGCCATCGCGCGGACGTTTTGGGGCAAAGCCTGGTGTGAGAATCTGGAAAGCTACAGCGACTACTCCAACCGCCTGCCGCGCGGCCGAACCTACGTGCGCAACGGGTCGGTGGTGCATTTGGCCATCGAGCCGGGTCAGGTCAAGGCCACCGTGTCCGGCTCCGAGCTGTACGAGGTCAAGGTGCAGGTGGCGGCCGTGCCCGCCGCTCGTTGGAAGGGGATCTGCTCGGACTGCGCGGGAGGCATCTCGTCCTTGGTTGAGTTGCTGCAGGGAAGATTTTCCGCCGGCGTCATGGAACGCATCTGCCAGCAAAAGACCGGCCTCTTCCCCGCGCCCAGCGAGATCGAGCTTTCGTGCAGTTGCCCGGATTGGGCCTCCATGTGCAAGCACGTGGCCGCCGTTTTGTACGGGGTGGGTGCACGTCTGGACCACAGCCCGGAGCTGATCTTCAAGCTGCGAGAGGTCGACGAGAAAGACCTCATCGCGAACGCCGAGAAAAGCGTGCCGCTGGCCAAACGAGCGCCGGCTGCTGAGAAGATCGTGGTCAACGAGGACCTGGCCGCGCTTTTCGGCGTCGAAATGGCCAATGGCGGCGACGCCGACTCTCATGAGGCTACTGTGGTCCCCAAAGTCGCACCTGGTAGGCGTCGTGCTGTTCGGGCGGTGGTGAAGGTGGCAGCCAAGCCGCCCATCAAGAAGAAGCCGAAGAAGGCACCCTCATCCCGCTCGCCTTTGCGAGGTTCGGGGCGTGCGGGCGTGCGAAACCGTCGTGGAATGGCTGCCAGGTGAGGAGAGCCGGCTGAAGTCACGATTATCGCTGGCGATCGCCGAGGCTCTTCTGAGTGACGTCAGGCGGCGGCGCTCCAGTCTTCGCCTTCAAGCTTGGCCCTGATGTGGGCCTGCTTTCGCACCGGCCCCAGACGTGCAAGTAATCCGAGATCGGGACGGGTTTGCCAATCGTGCAGCATCACGAGTGTGCGCAGAAGGCGATCCGGAACCTGCCCTATCGGTTCTCGACCGGTTTCCCAACGAGAGACGGAGGTCTTGGAAACGCCAAGATGTCTCGACAATGCCTCACCGGTCATATCGAGGTGATGCCGCAGGAAAGCGACTTCCGGTCCATCCAGACGATTTGGCTTCTGAACCAGGGCAGCGGCCACTGCTCGATGCAGACGAGCCGGGGCATGGATTGCCACACTTTCGGCACCACAAGAGGTACATCGCAACACCGTTGCGTTTTCGAGGGTGACGGCCAATCCGCCTTCGAACCGGTAACGATAAGGCCGCTCCTCAATCTGCAGCGTGCCACCGCATTCAAGGCAATTGGCGGTTCCTTGTGTTGTCTTCGTCTTCTTGGCCCTCATGATGGAAGCTCCTTAGGCTTTTCTCCACGCCGTGATCACGACTGTCCAAAGCTCGGCGCGGAATGTGACAACCACATAGACCTTGGCCCGGCGCACCCGGTATCTCCAAGACCCTCTCTCGAATTCCCCCGGTTCGACCACACCACCTCTCAGGACTTTCATCACTTCGCCCTCGGTCACGTCGTCCTCTGCCATTTCCTGCCGCGCGTGCCCAGAGAACTCGACCGTGCCCCGCTCCAAGACGTCGACCAGCATCGACCTGACTTTGGCCGGATCGAGAGGCTCCCGCATTCATGTAGAAGCTATGCCACCTGTTGACACCATGTCAACACAAGCCCGCCGAAACCGACGCGTCACGGGCGAGCGTCGGCGGCGTGAAGCAAGCCTTCAACGCCTTTTGCATAACCACCAACATAACCACTTGAGCGAGACGGGGCTGGACGGCCCGAGACTCCTTGTTACGGTAAGCCCACGTCTTTACTCGGTTTCTCGACGGTGATTTTGGCCCTTCGGCCTCTTGCACACCTGTCCTTCGCCAGCAACTCATCCGATGCACAGGTGTGGGGATAGGGACGTGGAACGGGATGTTCAGCGGCAGGACCTGGGGTGCCAAGAGTGCTATGTGGACTGCGATCGGCGTCGGATCTGGGACCATGTGGCCTTCGGACGTAGGTCGGCCCCTCGGCACAGAACGCTGGGCTGCAGGGAAGGGGGCTCTTCAGGCAGCGAGTCGTTCGTAGCGATGGTGGAGACCGCCGACCTCAGCCATCGCTACGACCTTGCCCATGGTGGGCGGGCGCTGCCGCCGTAACGGTAAGGCTGCCGCAGAGATGGGCGCGTGGTCAATAGCCTTCTGGTGGAGTATCGGGTCAGAGTAACCGCGTCCGACCATGGGTCGAGGACATCTCCCTCGCTCTGTCAACGAATGGAGTTTGCGTAGCGTACAGCCCGTTTGCGGTCAGCCGCTCGATGCCACGGCCGATGAGTCCTAGGTTCCGCTGTGGCGTG
>CAZHUY010000327.1:0-6220 GCA_964535465.1 uncultured Myxococcales bacterium | reverse complement strand
CATTCACTGCCCAGGAGCCCGCAGATCGCGCCGTTCCCCATGGGATGGCTGACGGTGTCGTTGGCCCCCTCCGGAGCGACAGTCACGTTCCATCGGTAGTTGATGCTGACGTTGTCGCGATTGACAAAGGCCGAGAGCAGGACGGTCTCGCCACGCTTCACGAGAACACGAGGCGCCCCGACCACCTGGAAGGCGGTCTTGGGATTCAGGCAATTGGATGCATCGGACTTGTACGTCACATAACAGAAGGTGGCGTCGCACGCGTCACCCATGCCGTCGTGGTCGGATTCGGCCTGATCGGGATTGGCGACCAGCGGACAATTGTCGATGCTGTTGGGAACCAGGTCGCCGTCAGCATCGGCATCGCAATAGTCGCCGACGCCGTTCTTATTGGTGTCCATTTGGCTCGGGTTGGCGGCCAGCGGACAGTTGTCCACCGCGTCGGGGAAGCCGTCGCCATCCGTGTCGCCGTCGCAGCCGGTGGTGGCGTTGGCGGTGAAGGGGCAGGGATCGTCCGTGTTGAGCACGCCGTCACCGTCGATGTCGGCATCGCACGCATCGCCCAGGCCGTCCAGATCGGTGTCGACCTGCAGCTTGTTGGGTACGGACGGACAGTTGTCACCGATCAGAATGGTGTCGTTGTCCACGTCCTCGTCGCACACGTCACCCTTGCCATCGGCGTCCGTATCCAACTGATTGGTGTTCGCCAGCGTCTTGCAGTTGTCGCAGGCATCGCCAATCCCATCGCCGTCGCCATCGGCTTGATCGCGGTCGGGACGGAACGGGCATTTGTCGACGTCGTCCTCGAAGCCGTCGCCGTCGTAGTCGTCCGAGGTCGAGTAGCTGATCCCGATGTCGGTGTTGTTGACCAAGATCGCTCCGCCACCGCCACCACCGCCACCGCCGTTGTTGTTGGGGGTGCCGCAGAATCCGATGCCGCATTCTCCTTCGGGGGCCTGAGCCTGGGCCGACCCAGCGGCGAGCGTGAGCCCTGCTGCCATGACCACTGAAGAGAACATAGCCCTAATCATCATCGCTAATCTCCTTTCATAGGCCCCATCAAGATGACGTGGACGGCGGGGAGCACACTCAGAGTAACACAGTGTTATCCATTCGCTCAGACCGGAATCGCCTTTATTTCCGCGCTTCTTCCGCACTTGAGCCGACATCGCGGGCATGGCACCGACAATATAAGCGCGCCAATTTGCGTATGTCTCAATACAGATGTTCGTCCATGGAAAAGCGCAGGACGTACGAGCAGTACGCGTCGCTCGACAGTTCGACCAGGTGGTCGCCCGGCCGGGTCACATGCAGGGGTATGGCCAATATGCCGTCGCTGCCGGCCTTGGTGAAGATGTCACTCCCGGCGCTATCGTAGGTGGACTTCTCGCTGCAGCTCGGTTCCGAGACCTCCAGGCGCAGCGATGTACCGGGAGCGCGGCGATCGTCCAGGTAGATCTCGAATTTCAGATCGGCATCCCCCTTGGTGCGCACGATGAAGCGGCGACCATTGGGGAAATCCCCATCCAGGTAGTGGCTGGTGTCGAGAACGCAGCGCGCTGTTGTGCCGCACGCCGTGGGGATGCTGTCCTCGCACACGGTGCGATCCCGTCCGATGGTGAAGAACGAACGATCGCTGCAGGCTGCTGGCGCCAGCAGCAAGAACACGAGGAGAGCCCGGGCCTTCACGGCTATTCCCCGATGACCGTGGATTTGAACTCGCCGTTCAGGGTGCGCTCCGCTCCTTCGGTGAGCACGTCGGTGCGCACGGTCGTGTAGAAGCGGCCACTCAGCTCGGTGCCGATCACGGGTTCCTCGTCGAACTCCACGTTGCCGCTCTTCAAGGGGAAATCGGTGGACGTGGACGTGGCGTCGATCCGCTCCAGCGTCCCGCGGGGCAGACCCTTGGGACCCATCTCGGTCAGATCGATCTTGTTGCCGGCCATGTTGACCAAGTCGCCGATCTGCACGGTCAGCTTGGCCACGAAGGACGTCACCCGACCTCCCTGCATGGTCAGGTACTCGATGGAGACCTCTTCTCGGCCGACGTCGCCCAGACGCAGGATCTTCACCTCGTCGAACTTCAGGCTGTACACCTGCGACATGCTGCCCTTGAGGCTGTTGGCATCGCTGCCACAACCCGCGAGGCCGCAGGCCAAGAGCAGAGAGAGCGCCACGCGTTTCATCACATCTCCTTAGCCACGCTCAGGCCCACGGTGGTGGTCCCGGCGACAGGATCGAAGGTGGAGGTCTGGAAGGCGATGACGGCCTTGCCGTTCATGAAGGCCAGCGCGGTGTAGAGGCCGTCCACCACGCCGTTGTCTCCCGCGATCTTGCGGGTGATCCACGTGCCGTTCAGCCGTCGGGCCAGGAACAGGCCGTCCTTGTCTCGGTTGCACCCATCGGCGCCGTAGTCGTTGCAGCGGTAGTACGCGATGGCCGGCTGTCCCTGGTCGTCGAAAGCCAACGACGGGTAGTTGCCAACCACGCCGTCGTTGTCCACGCACTCGGCCGAGCTCCACTCGCCGCCGTCGGTGGATTCACGATAGAAGAGCATCTGGCTCTTGCTCTCGAAGTAGGCCAGAGCGTACAGCCCTTGACCGCTGATGGCGAATCCCAGTTGTTCGCCGCTCTTGCCGTCCAAGAGCTTCTGCGATTTCCAGCCCGCGGCGGTCTGCCAATCCAGCCAGATGCCCGGTTTGGAACTGAGGCTGGTGTGAGCCACCGCGGCCATCCCGGTGGGGCTGAAGGCCAGCCGGTTGGCGGTCCCGCCCCCTCGTGCCACGTCGATCGTGTAGACGGCGTAGCCCGGGCCCACGGCGAACTCGACGTCGGAGCTGGCCATGTCGGTATCGGCTCCGGCACCGTAGTGCAGATCGCGAAAGGCCACACCCAGGTTGCCGGAGACCGGATCGAGCGCAAGGGACGGCCAATACCCGGTGGCGTCGCCCTGGTTGCACACATCCTGGGCGGCGCAACTGATGGCCTGGTCATCGGGCATTCCCGTGGAACGAGAATCCGCGGCGATGGTCCGCGGGGTGCCAGCCTTGCCACCGCTGATGGGGGCCATCACCATGTCCGAGGCCCCGCAGTGTCGGGCCGCCGAGGGGCCTCCGGTGTAGGCCAGCACCGGTGTCCCAGCCTTGTCGAGGGCGATCCCCACACCCATCATCGTGTCGTAGGACTGGGTCGTGGCGATGCTGCCGACGAACCCCACGTCCGCGGGCTGCACCACGCATATGTTGAAGGCGCGCGCCTTGGCCCCCGGCCGTCCCTCGATGGTACAGGCGATCTCCGAGGCGGCGTCCGCCAACGTGGCGAACGCCACTTTGCCGGCACCTGCCGCGGCGACCGTCTGATAACCCGCCTGACCGCATTCGGGGACTTCGTAGATCGTGAAGACCGACCTAGTCGGGTTGTGGGCGTCGGCGGCGGGACCTCCATCGATGTGGATGAGATCGCCGCTCCCCTTGCTCCCACCCGAGCATCCCGAGACCAAGGTGACCGTCATCAATACCGAGAGTGTGGTTGCGGTACGCACGCGACACGAGTGTCCACCTCGGCGCCCAAGCTGTCAAACCCGTTGGGAACCATGCGGGGGATGGACTGCGCAACTGCGATCGGTGCTAGATTTCCCTTCACGACCGCCGCAACCCACCCACACCGGAGGAACGCTTGGCAACACCTCGTTTCAGTCGCGTAGGCCCCGTGGTCGCGTTCCTGGCGGCTGTGGGGTTCGCATGCTCGTCTGGCGGCACCGACCAAGGCACCGGGACAGTTGGGGGCGGGGCGACCTCGGGCGGTGGAGGCGCGGCGGGCTCGACAGCCAGGCGGGGCGGATCGTCAGCCGATAGCGGAGGGGCCAGCAGCCGCGGCCAGGCCGGCGCCGTCAGCACCAGCAGCCAGAATCGCGACGCCGGTGCGGCGGGGGGGGCCAGCGACGCAGGGCTCGTGGGGACGACGGACGGCCCCCGGAGGGACGCGGCCACGGAACGCGGCGCCGGCAAGGACGGGCGCCCCGACGGGTCCATGGAGAATCGCGATGCCTCCCCCGAGAAGATAGATGCGAGAATCGAGCAGGATGCGCGTGGCGGTGGCGATGCCGACATCGCGGTTCCCCAGGGCTACAAGCTGGTCTGGTCCGAAGAGTTCAACCTCGACGGCCGGCCCGACCCCAAGAACTGGAACTACGAGAAGGGCTTCGTCCGCAACAACGAGCTGCAGTGGTACCAGCCGGACAACGCCACGGTTAAAGACGGGGTTCTGATCATCGAAGGCCGCAAGGAGCGCGTGAGCAATCCGAACTACAAGGCGGGCAGCGCCGAATGGAAGACCAGCCGCCAATTCGCCGAGTACACGTCCACCAGCATGACCACGTCCGGGTTGCAGACCTGGCAGTACGGCCGCTTCGAGATGCGCGGACGCATTCCCACCACGCCCGGCATGTGGCCCGCCTGGTGGACCCTGGGGGTCAAGGGCGAATGGCCGTCGAACGGCGAGATCGACATCATGGAGTATTACAGCGGTAAGGTGCTGGCCAACGTCGCGTGCGGCACCGACAAACAGTGGACCGCCAAGTGGTCTTCGGCGACCAAGTCACTGTCCTCGCTGGGCGCTGGCTGGTCCGACAAATTCCACGTCTGGCGCATGGATTGGGACGACCAGAAGATCAGTCTCTATCTCGACGACACCCTGCTCAACACGACGACCCTATCCAGCATGCTCAATGCCGACGGCACGAGTCCGTTCAAACAGAAGGTCTACATGATCCTGAACCTGGCCATCGGCGGCGATAACGGCGGCGACCCCGCCGGCACCACCTTCCCGGCCAGGTTCGAGGTCGACTACGTACGCGTCTTTCAGAAGCTCTGAGTCGCGTCGGGTTCGATCTTCGCGACCCCATCGCGTACCTTTTCGCCGCGGCTCGGCCGTCCCCATGATCGCCATCAACAACCTCGCCAAGGAATACGGTGCGCGCGTGCTCTTCGAGAACGTCTCGCTGCACCTCAACGCGGGCTCGCGCTACGGGCTGGTGGGGGCCAACGGGTGCGGCAAGACGACCTTCCTCAAGCTGTTGGCCGGCGATGAGGAAGCCTCGGCGGGTGGCTTCAGCCTTCCGCCTCGCGCCCGCGTCGGGGTGTTGCGCCAGGATCGCTTTCTCGACGACGCCGAGATCATCCTCGACATGGCCATGCGCGGCGACGCGGTGGTGTGGAACGCCCTGTGCGAGCAGCGTCGCATGGTGGCGGACGGCCAGGTGGACGCCCGCCGCTTGGCGGATCTGGAAGACGCCATCGCGGCCCACGACGGCTACACCCTGGAGGCGCGCGCCAGCGAGGTGCTGGAGGGCCTGGCCATTCCCACGCGGGTCCATCGCATGCCGCTGTCCACGCTGTCGGGCGGATTCAAGCTGCGCGTGTTGCTGGCCCAGGTGCTGGTGGGCGGCGTGGATGTGCTGCTGCTCGACGAGCCCACCAACCACCTGGACATCCTGACCATCCGCTGGCTGGAGAAGTTCCTGGCGGGCTACGCCGGTTGCGCGATGATCATCTCGCACGATCAGCGCTTCCTCGACAACGTCACCAGCCACACGCTGGACGTGGATTATCGAACCATCACCCTGTACAACGGCAGCTACACCCAGGCCATGGTCGAGAAGGCGGCCGTACGCGAGCGCGAGACCATCAGCATCCAACGCGCCCAGGAGGAGATCGCGCGCAAGCGTGCCTTCGTCGAGCGCTTCGGCGCCAAGGCCACCAAGGCCACGCAGGCGCAGAGCCGCTTGAAGCAGATCGAAAAGATCGAGGTGGCCACCCTGGTGGAGAGCTCGCGGCGCACGCCGCACTTCAAACTGGTGCCCCAGCGGCCCAGCGGCCGTGACGTCCTGGATCTACAAAGCGTCTGCAAATCCTACGGCGAAAGGCGTGTGCTGACCGATGTCTCCCTGGTGGTCCGACGCGGGGAGCGGGTCGGCATCATCGGCCCCAACGGTCTGGGCAAGTCGACGCTGTTGCGCATCCTGGTGCAACGGCTGGCGGCGGATGCCGGTCAGGTGAAATGGGGACACGAGACCCACGTGGGCTACTTTCCGCAGGATCACCGCGAGGTCTTGGTTGATTCCAAACTGACGCCCTTGGCGGCGCTGGAGGCCCTGTGTCCAGGCGAATCACCTACCTTCGCGCGCCCGCAGCTCGGTCGCGTGCTGTTCTCGGGTGACGAC
>CAZHUY010000326.1:0-6226 GCA_964535465.1 uncultured Myxococcales bacterium | reverse complement strand
AAGTGCGCGTACAACTGAACGCGGGTCATGGTGAAGGCGGCCGCGGCCAGCAGCTCGGCGTCCAGGCGCGCGCACAACACCCCATGCTTTTCGAAATGGGCCGTGGTCCAGCGCAGAACCTCCAGCACGGTCCACACTTTGCTGGGCGAGGCGTTCGGGGTCGGCGGCACGCCGAGATTGTGCCGCAGGCGATGGAGTTTGGCGAGTTCCAGGCTCTATGCTGTACTCTCTAACGCACGATGAAGCCTCGCCTCGTTCCGTTGGCTCTTGCGCTGCTGCTCAGTTCCTCGGCGCTGGCCACCACCACGCGTTCCTTTCGTCAGACCACCGCCAAGGACTTCGAGGAAGGCGAGGCCACGTCCAGCATGGTGCTGCCCACCGGCGAGGTGGTCGCCGGCCTCAAGAGCACGCGCCTGTCGATCGACGCGGCCTTCGCCTGGTGTGCGACGCTCTCTTCCGACGGGCGCACCGCTTTTTTCGGCAGCGGTGACCAGGGGCGGATCTTCTCCGTGCCGGTGACCTCGGGCGAGCCCAAGAAGCTGGCGGACATCGACGCGCCCTGGGTCACGGCCCTGGCCGCGCGCAAGGACGGCACCCTGCTGGCCGGCGCGACCCCAGGTGGTCGCGTCTTCGCGGTCGACGGCAAAGGCAGCCGGGCCTTCGCCAAGCTGCCCGCCGAGCACGTGTGGGCCCTGTTGGTCGCGGCCAAGGGCACGACCTACGCCGCCACCGGCTCGCCGGGGCAGATCTTCGCCATCGACCAGAAGGGCAAGGAACGCCTGCTGTGGGACGCGGGCGACAAGCACGTGATGGCCATGGCCGAGGGAGGCAACGGCACCTTGCTGGCCGGCACCGCGGATCAGGCCATCTTGTACCGGGTTCACGCCGACGGGCACGCCGAGGCCCTGCAGGACTTCGACGGCAACGAGATCCGCGCCATCGTACGCGCCCGCGACGCCATCTATGTGGCGGTCAACGCCTTCGAACGCGGCGGCGACAGCGGCAACGGGGGTCACGCGGTGAAGAACAACAAGCCCGCGCCTGGCCCGTCGCCCGCCTCGGGTGCGCAGCCGCGTGGCGAGCAGGTCAAGGCTCACGCCGGCGTGTTTCGCCTCGATGACGACGGCCGGCTCGAACAGGTGCTCAACCTGAGCGAGGGGTACCTCACAACCCTGGCGGTCGGCAGCGACGACCACGTGTACGCGGGCTCGGGCGCGCAGGGCAAGGTGTACCGCATCTCTCCCGATCGCCACGCGGCGTTGGCCCTCGACCTTCCTGAACGTCAGGTGCTGTCCATGGTCATGGGCGCGCACGAGCTCTTGGTGGGCACGGGCGACGCGGGCGCCGTCTTCCGCACGCAGTCCGCCTCGTCCGGTGATTTCTCGTATGTCTCGAAGGTGTTCGACGCCGACAGCCTGGCGCGCTGGGGGCTGCTGCGCTGGACCGGCTCGTCCGACCTGGCCGTTCAAGCGCGCGTGGGCAACACCGCCAAGCCCGACAAGAGTTGGAGCCCCTGGACGCGCTTGCAGGCCGAGCGCCAGCAAGGCCAGGAAGGGCAGGGCAAGGTGGTGGGCCCGCAAGCCCGCTACCTGCAATACCGCGTGGTCCTCCCCAACAAGTCCTCGCACCTGCGCGAGGTGTCGGCCTATTTCCTGCCGCAGAACCAGCGCGCCCGCATCACCGAGATCACTCTGGCCGATGCCGCCGCGGCCCCGGTGCCCACCGCCACGGGCGGCACACCGGCGCTCCCGCCCGCTTCGCCGAGCCGCACGCATTCACCCACGCTCAAGCTGCGCTGGAAGGTCGAGAACCCCGACAACGACGAACTCATCTACAAGTTGTGGTTCCGGCGCAACAGTGAGGACGTGTGGCGGTCGCTGGGCGGACCCGATCCCCTCGGCAAGGCGGAGTACGACTGGAACAGCGAATCGGTTCCCGACGGCCGCTACGTGATTCGCGTGTGGGCGTCCGACGAAAAGGTCACGCCCAAGGGTCAGGCGCTGGACTTCACGCTCGATTCGTCGCCCTTCCTAGTCGACAACAATCGCCCCGTCATCTCGGACCTGCACGCCGGGCTGCCCGTGGTGTACGGACGCGCCCACGACAGCGCCTCGGTGATCTCCCAGATCGAGTACACGCTCGACGGCAACGAGTGGCGCCCAGCCACCCCCGACGACGGCATCCTCGATGAAACCAGCGAGTCGTTTTCGATCCGTCTGCCCAGCTCGCTGGCAGCGGGCCCCCACATCGTCAATGTCCGGGACTGGGACTCGGCCGACAACCTGGGTACCGCCCACCTTCAGGTGAAGGTCGGGCGGTAGCGAATCAGGCCTTGCTCTTGGCCGCGGACTTCTTGGCCTTGGCCTTGCGCTCGGCGGCCAGAGCCATGTCCAGCAGGCGCGCGTCCGACTGGCTGTCCAGGCGGGCGATGAAGTTCTTGTCCTTGGCCTTGCCGGTCAGGGTGGCGACCTGAGCGACCAGCTTGTCGCGCGAGCCGAACTTGTCCTTCACCGTGGTGGCGACCCGATGCAGGTTGAGCAACCGGCTGTTGGCCGCGGCCAGCAAACGCTTGCGCAGCTCGTCCTTGGGCTCCTCGTCCCGATCGAGCATGGCCATCAGCTTGTCAACCAGCTTGTCTTTGGCACCGAAGGTTTCGTTGACGATCGAAAGAGGGCTCTTCTGTGACATGGCTTAATCAGTCCTTCCGGAAGGAGGCGTCTCTTACCGCAAATCCGACGGTCCCGCCAGCCCGACCTAGCGACCTCGTGCAAGTTGTGCGGCTAGCTAATCGCGGCAAACGCCTCGTGACTCATTGTGATAAAGGTGTCGATGTCTTTGTCTGTGTGCGCTAGTGAAATGAACCCGGCTTCCAACTGGGCCGGCGGCAGGTAAATGCCACGGTCCAGCATCTGGTGGAAGAAGCGCCCGTAGCGCTTTGTATCTGAACGTTTGGCCGAAGCAAAATCGGAAACAGGCTGGTCGCAGAAAAAGATGGTGAAGGCCGAACCCACGCGCTGCAGCCGAAAGGGAACCGCGGAAGTGATGGAGATCTTCCGCAGACCATTCTCCAGCATTTGACCAAGCGCATCCAGACGGGCGTAGGCCGCGGCGTCCAGTTTGCGCAAGACCGCCAGCCCGGCCGCCGTGGCCAGGGGATTCCCCGAAAGCGTTCCCGCCTGGTACACCGGACCCTCTGGCGCCACCGCCGCCATGACCTCGGCCCGCCCGCCATAGACGCCCAGCGGAAGCCCGCCGCCCACGATCTTGCCCAGGCAGGTCAGGTCCGGCACCACGCCATACAGCCCTTGCGCCCCACCCGGGCCGACCCTGAAGCCGGAGATGACCTCGTCGAAGATCAGCAGAACCCCGTGGCTGTCGCATAGACGTCGTACCGCCTGCAGATAGCCGGGCTTCGGGGGAACCAGGCCCATGTTGCCCGGGATGGGCTCGATGATGAGCGCCGCCACCTGTGCCGGGTTGGCCAGCAACGCCGCCTCCAGGGCCGGCGCATCATTATATGGGACGAGGATGGTGTCGGCGACGGCTTCCGGGGTCACGCCCGCCGAGCCGGGCAGGCCCAGGGTCGCCACGCCCGAACCCGCCGCCGCCAGCAAGGCATCCGCGTGGCCGTGATAGCCGCCGTCGATCTTGATGAACTTGGGTCGTCCAGTAAAGCCGCGCGCCAGGCGCAACGCCGACATGGTGGCCTCGGTCCCCGACGACACCAGGCGCATGCGTTCCATCGAGGGCATGGCCGCGCGGATGGTCTCGCCCAGCACAACCTCGCGCTCCGTCGAGGCGCCGAACGATGTCCCTTGCCTGGCCGCCGCCTCGATGGCCGCCACCACGTCCGCATCGGCGTGCCCGAGGATCAGCGGCCCCCACGATCCCAAGAAGTCCAGGTAGCGGTTCCCGTCGGCGTCCCACACCTGGGCGCCTTGCCCTCTGGCGAGAAAGACCGGCGTCCCGCCCACGGCGCCAAAGGCTCGCACCGGCGAGTTCACCCCGCCGGGAAACAGCGCCCGGGCGCGCGCGAAAAGCTGCTCGGATACCGTGGTCTTCTGCATCTTCCCCTCCACTCGATGGCGTGGGCCTGTCTCCGAACGAGGGCAGGTCAATTCAGCTTGGGATCGCCACCGTCCTCGCCACCGCCCTCGCCATCGCCTTGGTCGTCGGCGCCCTCATCCTCCACGTCCTCCTCGTCCTCGTCGGCGCCCGCCTCTTCACCCAGATCCTCTGCCGCCATGGTCTGCTCCTCGGCGCGCGCCGCCGCCACCTCGGGCGAGACCTCGCTCTCGCCTTCCTCCTTGTCAGCCAGGCGTTCCATGGCCACCACGGTTTCCTCGGGTTCCGTGCGAATCAGCCGCACGCCTTGGGTGTTGCGACCGATGGTGGGAATGCCGTCGACCGGCATGCGGATCAATTTCCCGGCGCTGGTGATCAACATCAGATCGTCGTCGTCGGTCACCAGGCGCAGCCCGATGACCTTGCCGTTGCGCTCGGTGGTCTTGATGGTGATGACGCCCTTGCCGCCGCGGTTCTTGGTGGGGTAGTCGGACGTCTCCGTGCGCTTGCCATAACCCTGCTCGCACACCGTCAGCAGCGTGGCCGGGCGATCCGGCTGGACCGACGCCATGCCCACCACGGAGTCGTCCTTGTCGCGCAGGCGGATGCCGCGCACCCCGCGCGCCGAGCGCCCCATGGGCCGCACCGTCGACTCGCGGAAGCGAATGGCCCAGCCGTCGCGCGTGCCCAGCAGCAGGTCGGAGGTGCCCTCGGTGATGCGCAGACCAACCAAGGCATCGTCGTCTTGAATGGTGAGGGCGATGATGCCCGACGAGCGGATGTTCTGGAACGCCTGCAGCGAGGTCTTCTTGATGAGTCCGCGCATGGTCGCCATGACCACGAACGCGCCTTCCGAGAATTCGCGCACCGGCTGCAAAGCCACCACGCGCTCGCTCTCCTGCAAGGGCAGCAGGTTCACGAAGGCCTTGCCCTTGGCGGTCCGACCCGCCATGGGGATCTCCCAAATCTTGCGGGCGTAGACCCGGCCCTTGTTGGTAAACATCAACAGCGTGTCGTGGGTCGAGGCCACGAAGAGCTGGGACACGAAGTCCTCCTCGTGCGTGCTGGCCCCCGTGACACCGCGACCGCCCCGTCGCTGCGCCTTGTACTGGGTCTGCGGGTTGCGCTTGACGTAGCCGCCGTGGGTGACGGTGACCACCATGTCCTCCTGGACGATCATGTCCTCGATGTCGATGTCGATGGCGGAGTCCTGGATTTCAGTGCGGCGGTCGTCGCCGAACAAGGTCTTCACCTCTTGCAGCTCCGCGATCACCACGCCCACCAGCACCTCGTCGCTGGCCAGGATGGCCTCCAGGCGGGCGATCAGCGCCTCCGTCTCCTTGATTTCCTGGATCAGCTTGTCGCGCTCCAGGCCGGTCAGCTTGGCCAGGCGCATGTTGAGGATCTCCTGCGCCTGGATGGCCGACAGGTCGAAGGTCTCCATCAGTCCGGTCTTGGCCGTCTCGGTGTCCTTCGACGAGCGAATCAGATCGATGACGGCGTCGATGTTGTCCACCGCGATCTTCAAGCCCTGCAAGATGTGCAGGCGGGCTTGCGCCTGGGACAACTCGTACTGCGTGCGGCGGGTGATGACATCGCGCCGGTGTTGAATGAACTGCGCCAGCGCCTGCTTGAGCGACAGCGTCTGCGGCCGCCCGTCGACGATGGCCAGGGTGTTGATGCCGAACGACTCCTGCAGCGGCGTCATCTTCCACAGGTTGTTCATCACGACCTCGGGCACGGCGTCCTTCTTCAGGTCGACCACCACCCGCATACCCTCCCGGTCGGACTCGTCGCGCACGTCGGAGATGCCGTCGATCCTCTTCTCGCGCACCAGCTCGGCGATCTTCTCGATCAGCTTGGCCTTGTTGACCTGGTACGGGATCTCGGTGGCCACGATGGACTTACGCCCGGTCTTGGGGTGCTCCTCGACCGAGGTGCGCCCGCGTACCAGGATGCTGCCCCGCCCGGTGGCGAAGGCCTGGCGGATGCCGTTGCGGCCGCAGATGATCCCGCCCGTCGGGAAATCGGGCCCCGGGACAATCTCCAGCAGCTCGTCGACCTCGATGTCGGGATTGCGAATGATGGCGATGGTGGCGTCGACGATCTCGCACAGGTTGTGGGGCGGGATGTTGGTGGCCATGCCCACCGCGATGCCCGC
>CAZHUY010000325.1:0-6311 GCA_964535465.1 uncultured Myxococcales bacterium | reverse complement strand
CGGTTGGGCCCGCCGCCCAGGATCATGATCTTCTTCTTGTTGCTGCTGGCCGGAGCGATGTCGGCCATGTTGTAGCTCGAGTAGTAGTAGGCGGCGTTCTCCACGCCGCTCACCGGCACCGGGTGCCAACCCTCGACCACGCCCAACTTGGTACGCTGCTCTCGGATGGACTTCTCCGGCGTTCCGAGGAGCTTGGCCAGGTACTTGTCGGCGAAACCGTCCTTCTTGGCGCGGGTCAGAAGCGCGTCGGGCAGCGCGTGCCCCTTGTGCTTCAGGATCTCCTCTTCCAGATCGACCAGCTCCTTCATCTGCTGGATGAACCAGTGCTTGATGTGGGTCAGCTTGAACAGCTCTTCGATCGAGGCGCCCTTGCGCAAGGCCTCGTACATGATGAACTGCCGCTCGCTCGACGGCTCGGCCAGCATGGCCATGAGCTCGGACAGGCTCTTGCTGTTGAAGTCCTTGGCGAAGCCCAGGCCGTGGCGACCATTCTCGAGGGAGCGGATGGCCTTCTGGAAGGCCTCCTTGTAGTTCTTGCCGATGCTCATGACCTCGCCGACGGCGCGCATCTGCGTGCCCAGCTTGTCCTGGCTGCCCTTGAACTTCTCGAAAGCCCAGCGCGCGAACTTGATGACCACGTAGTCGCCCCAGGGCGTGTATTTGTCCAGCGTGCCGGCGCGCCAGTAGGGGATGTCGTCCAGGGTCAGGCCGCCGGCCAGCTTGGCCGACACCAGCGCGATGGGGAATCCGGTCGCCTTGGAGGCCAGGGCCGACGAGCGCGAAGTACGCGGGTTGATCTCGATGATGACCACGCGCCCAGTCTTGGGATCATGGCCGAACTGGACGTTGGTGCCGCCGATGACCTCGATGGCGTCGGCGATGGCGTAGGACCACTTCTGCAGTTTCTCTTGCAGCTCCGGCTTGATGGTCAACATGGGCGCCGAGCAGAACGAGTCACCGGTGTGCACACCCATGGCGTCGATGTTTTCGATGAAGCAGACCGTGATCTTCTGGTTCTTGGCGTCGCGCACGACCTCGAGCTCCAACTCCTCCCAGCCCACCACCGCCTCTTCGATGAGCAACTGGCCGATGAGACTCGCGCTCAGGCCTCGCCCCGCCACCGTGCGCAGCTCTTCCAGGTTGTAGACCAGACCACCGCCGGTTCCGCCCATGGTGTACGCCGGGCGCACCACCACCGGGAAACCGAGCCTGGCCGCGATGTCCTCGGCATCCTTGACCGAGTAAGCCAGCTCGCTCTTGGGCATATCGATGCCCAACCGCTGCATGGTCTGCTTGAAGGCGTCACGATCCTCGCCGCGCTTGATGGCCTCCACGTTCACGCCGATGACCTTCACGCCGTACTTTTCCAGCACGCCCGCCTGAGCCAGCTCCGAGCTCAGATTGAGCCCCGACTGCCCGCCCAGGTTGGGCAAGAGCGCATCGGGCCGCTCTTTCTCGATGATCTCGGTCATGCGCTGCAGGTTGAGCGGCTCGATGTACGTGATGTCAGCCGTGCCCGGATCGGTCATGATGGTGGCAGGGTTCGAATTGACCAGCACGACCTGGTAGCCGAGCGCGCGCAGGGCCTTGCAGGCTTGCGTGCCGGAGTAGTCGAACTCGCAGGCCTGGCCGATCACGATGGGACCAGAACCGATGATCATGACCTTGTTGATGTCGCGGAGCTTCGGCATCGGGAATCCTTTCTTGCAGCACGTCAAGCGCGCCAGATTTCGATCCGCGTATCTGCCACGTTTCACATCAGTTTCGCCATCGCAAAGCTCAAACGAAGCACCCGAATCGGCAGACATCAGCCGAGCGGCTTCCCGGATTGGCGGATCCATGATTGTCTGCGCCCGATGACCGTGTACCTGGACAACGCCGCTTCCACGCCTCCTGCGCCCGAGGTGGTGCAGATGCTTACCCGCGTCATGAGCGAGCTGTACGCCAATCCTTCTTCGGCGCATGGACTAGGCGCAGCGGCCGCCCGGGCTCTGGAACAGGCGCGCGCCGAGGTGGCCACGCTGCTACACGCACAACCCTCGGAGATCGTCTTTACCAGCGGGGGCACCGAGTCCAATGCCCTCGGGTTGCTGGGCGCGGCGGCGGTTTCCCGGGGACGGCGCCTGGTGGTCAGCGCCATCGAGCACCCGGCGGTACTGCGTTCGGCGGAGACGCTGGTGAAGCAGGGCTGGGAGCTCGCCAGAGTGGCGCCAGGGGCCGACGGCCGGGTGACGGCCGAAGCGGTAGCATCCTGCGTCACGAAAGAGACCGCCATCCTCGCGGTCATGCTGGTCAACAACGAGCTTGGCACCCTGCAACCGGTGAGCGAGATCAGCCGGGCGGTGCGCGCCATCAACCGCCGGATCCATTTTCACGTGGATGCCGTTCAGGCCGTGGGTCTTCTTCCCATCGACGTCACGACTCTGGGGGCGGACTCGCTGGCGATCTCCGGGCACAAGCTGCACGGCCCCAAGGGCACGGGCGCGCTCTGGCTGCGCAAGGGCGCGCGCGTGGGTCCCTTGTGGGACGGCGGCCGGCAGGAGTCCGGGCTGCGCTCGGGCACCGAGAATCTTCCCGGGTGGGTGGCCCTGGGTCGCGCCGCTTCGCTGTGCCGGGAACATCCCAAGGCCGGCGCCCAAATCGCGACCCTGCGCGATCGGTTCGAGGCCTTGGTCAAAAGCGAGATCCCGCGCGCCCGCCCCACCGTGGCTGCGGGAACCCCACGCGCGCCCCACATCGCCAGTCTGCTCTTCGCCAATCTGCCCGCCGAGCCCTTGCTGCACGCCCTGGAAGCCCAAGGGGTCTATGCCTCGGCCGGCTCGGCTTGCTCGACCCGTGCGCACGGCCCCAGCCACGTGCTGGAGGCCATCGGCGTAAGCGATCGCGACGCGGTCCTGCGCTTCTCGCTCTCCCGGCTGACCACGGCCGAAGATGTGGAAAAGGCCTCCGCCGCCCTTCGCCAAGCCGTCGAAGAGATTGCCGCCGTGGTAGACCGGGGACGACCATGACCACCATCCTGTGCCGGTACGGCGAGCTGTTCTTGAAGGGCGGCAACCGCCATGTCTTTCTGCGCGCGCTGTTCGACAACGTGCGCGCCGCCATGCGCGGGTTGACCGACGTGAAGATCGCCACGCCGCATGGCCGCGTGCTGGTCATGGTGCCCGACGAGCTGCGGGCCGAGGCGTGCAGCCGGCTGGAGCGCGTGTTTGGTCTGACCTCGATTTCGCCAGCCACCACCGTGCCGCCTGACATCGACCAGATCTGCACGGCGGCGGTCGCGGAGGCCCAGGCCGCATTGGCGCGGGATCCCTCGCTGGGTCGCAGCTTCAAGATCGAACCCCACCGTTCCGACAAGTCGTTCCCCATGCTGTCGCACGAGATCGCGTGCCGGGTGGGCGACGCCGTGTACATCGCCACCAAGGTGCCGGTGGACGTGCACACGCCCAGCCTGCAGATCGGCGTGGAGATCGCGCCGCAAGGCACACGCGTCTTCGCCGAACGTCGCCCCGCCCCGGGGGGACTGCCGGTGGGCGTGTCGGGACGGGCAGTGCTCCTGCTCTCGGGCGGCATCGACTCGCCGGTGGCGGGTTGGCTGGCGGCCAAGCGTGGGGTGGCCCAAGAGGCGCTGACCTTCCATTCACCGCCCTTCACCGGCGAGAAGGCCAAGGACAAGGTGGTCTCCCTGGCCAAGGTGCTGTCGGGCTGGGGCGCGGTATCGGCCCTGTGGGTCGCGCACTTCACCGACGCCCAGAAGCGCCTGCGCGAGGCGGGGCCCGCCGAGTTGGCCGTGGTGCTCTACCGCCGCATGATGGTACGCGTGGCGGACATCATCTGTCAGCGCGCCCGCTGCACCGCCCTGGTCACCGGCGAGAACCTGGCCCAGGTGGCCAGCCAAACCCTCACCAACATGCACAACATCGAGCTGGCCAGCCGCAACCTCATCCTGCGACCGCTGGTCACCTTCGACAAGGTCGAGACCACGGCCCTGGCGCGCAAGATCGGGACCTACGACCTGTCCGCCCTGCCCTACGAAGACTGCTGCTCGCTCTTCGTGCCCGCTCATCCCGCCACCGCGGCGCGCCTGGTCGACATCGAGCGGGCCGAGGCCACCCTGGATGTGGCCGCCATGGCCGCCGAAATCGCCGAGCGCGCCGAGCGGATCGCGCTGTAGCTGAGCCGGCAAACCATGGTCCCACGCCCAAGACCGGCCTGATGGCGGGACTTGAGACTTCTGTCGGCTATATTCCGGCCATGACCCTGGCAGAGAAGCACCAGAAGTTGCGCGATCTCATCGCCGAATGCGGCTCGGCGTTGGTGTGCTTTTCCGGCGGCGTGGACTCCACCTTCCTGCTGCGCGTGGCCCACGACGTGCTCGGCGACAAGTGCGTCGCCCTCATCGCCGAGTCGCCCACCATGGCCATGAGTGAGCAGCGGGCCGCGCGCGAGTTGGCGGCCTCCATGAATGTCCGCTGCGAGGTCCTGCAATCGCACGAACTGTCGCGCGAGGAGTTCAGGAACAACCCCAAGGACCGCTGCTACACCTGCAAGTCCGAGCTCCTGACCCTCGCCGCGCCCTTGGCCCAGCGCCTGGGCCTGCAGGCCGTGCTGGTGGGGACCAACGTGGATGACCTGGGCGACTACCGGCCCGGCATGCAAGCCGCCAAGGATCACGGCGCGCGCCACCCGCTGCTCGACGCCGGGTTCTCCAAGCAGGAGATCCGCGAGCTGTCGCGCGAGCTGGGGCTGCCCACCTGGAACAAACCGCAGCTCGCCTGCCTATCGTCGCGTTTCCCCTACGGCACGGCGATCACCCCGGAGCGTCTGCGCCAGGTCGATGAATTCGAGGACGGTCTGCGCGCCTTGGGATTCCGCCAACTGCGCGTGCGCTACCACAACGAGGTGGCACGCGTCGAGCTGGAGCCGGAAGCCATGCCGCGCGCCCTGGAGCTACGCGAGCCCATCGTCAAGCTGGGCAAGCGTCTGGGCTTCACCTTCGTATCCCTCGACCTGGCCGGCTTCACCTCGGGCTCGCTCAACCAGCTCATCGGCATCCGGTCCAGCAAGAATTCCCAGCAGGCGTGATTCCCGACACGGGATGGGACCCGTGCCTGGTGCGCTGGCCCCTCACAGGGTCTGGGTCCTCAGGATCTCACCCTGCAAACCGACCACCTGCACGGTGATGGCGACCGGCCTCGCGGCTTGCCCCACGGCTTGACGGACCATGTGAAGCAGTCCGCCACAGCACGGGACCTCCATGATCATCACCGTGATGCTCTTCACCCGGGCGTCCTCCACCATCTGGCGCAGCTTCTCCACATACACCTCCAAGCGCGAATCCAGCTTGGGGCAGGCGATGACCAGCGATTTGCCGGACAGGTGACGGCCATGAAAGTCTCCGACGGCAAAGGCCACGCAGTCTGCGGCCACCAGCAGATCGGCACCCTGAAAATAGGGCGCCAGGGGATTGATCAGGTGCAGTTGGATGGGCCACTGGCGTAGCGCGGAGGGCACGCCCACGCCATCGCCAGGCTGGGACGCGGGCTTGGCGAAGCTCAGGGCGCGCGAACCCGGACAGCCACCAGCGTGCGAGGGCGCGACCAGCTTGGGCTTCGGTTCCAGCTCGGCCAGGGCCACATCCAATGCGAAGCCCAGATTGGCCTGGCGGCTGCGCAGGGCCGTGATGGCTTGGGCGAAAAGCGCGCCTTGCCCATGGTCCTTCAGGTGGCGCAGATGCGCGACCACCGTGTTGCGCCCCTTGCCCACCAACTCGGCCATGACCTTGTCCTCGTCGTAGGGCTCGGCCTCGCGCCGCTCGATGCTGATGGCGCCCACGGGACACTGCCCGATGCACGCACCCAGTCCATCACACATCAGATCGCTCACCAGCCGGGCCTTGCCGTCGATGATCTGCAGGGCACCCTCGGCGCAGCCAGGGAGTGTCCGTCCGCCGGAGCGCAGGTGGCGACGGTGGGCTTTGGATTTGACGGCGTCGGCTACTTCTGAACCGCGGCTTGCTCAGGCACTGTCTCGGCTGCAGCCACGCTCGGCGTCCAGCGCGCGGGCATGAGCGCGTACATGTCGCGCAGGCGTATGCGGCGGGCCAGGCGTGGCAACACGTCGGCCAGGTATTCGACCGGGTTCACTTCCGCCAGCCGGCAGCTCCCGAGGATCGTGTACGCGATGGCCGCACGCTCGCCACCTGCGTCCGAGCCGGCAAATAGATAGTTTTTCCTGTAATGCTCAGCTCCGCATTACCGGAATTATGCTGAGCACCGGATTATGCGGAGTGGGGGCGTCGCCGAGGACGCATT
>CAZHUY010000324.1:0-6314 GCA_964535465.1 uncultured Myxococcales bacterium | reverse complement strand
TCAAACTGTGGTTGCCTCCCCGGCAAAGCCGGGGGGTCTCCTTGACTGGGCTAGCCACGATGGCAGCGCCGCCCTTCATGAGGGCACGCCATGTGAAGGAGGGAGATGCCCGTTGCGTGACTTTGGCGTATTGTTTTCCGATGCGTCTCAGTCTTCCGCAAACTGCTGGTCTGGCCATTCTCTTGACCGCCGCGTGCGGCTACACATCCAAAGTCCAAGAAGAAGCGGGTTCAGGCGGCGCTGGAGCGCAGACCGGGGCAGTCGCTGATGGGAGTGCCCAGGATGCGGGCCTTCCACCCGATACCCTTCGGGGCGACACGGGGGTAACCAGCACGGACATGGGCGGCAAGGGCGGCGCGCAGGACACGGGGAGCGTCGCACCGGACGCCGGAAGTGCTCCCGAAACAGGAGGAGCCATCCTCAACCTGGATGCCGGGAGTAGCCCGGACACCGCCGTCACCGATAACCCGGTGACCTGTCCCGCGCTGGATCCCCCCGCCCATGGTGAGGTGGTCCCCTCGTCGCTGAACGTGGACGGACAAGCGTCCTACTCCTGCGACGACGGCTACCTTCTCTCCTCGCGCGTGGTCAGGAAATGCCAGGCCGACGGCACGTGGAGCGGCACGACTCCCAGGTGTCTCGCCAATTGCGACAAGCTCGAGGAGCCCGACCACGGCAAGATCGATGCGCCAAGCACCCTCTTCTCATCCAGCGCCGTGTACTCGTGCGACCCCGGCTATGCCCTCAGCAAGGAAGGCGACGAGACCCGGCTGTGCCAGGACGACCGCACCTGGTCAGGCACCGCGCCCACCTGCGTGTGCACGAGGTCGACGTGCAACGGCGCCTGCGTCGACCTGACGACCGACAACGCCAACTGCGGTGAGTGCGGCAAGGTCTGCTCGGCGGTCTCGCCCGCCAAGGCCCAGTGCATCGCGACGGGTTGCCTGGTCACGCTCGTCCAGACGAAGTACCGGAGCAACTTCGCCGTCGATTCCACCCACGTCTACTGGACCGACCAGGAGAACGCCACGTTGCTGAAAGCCCCCATCCTGGGAGGGGAAACCACCATCCTTGCGCAGAATGAGGCCTCCGCTGGTCAGTTACTGGTCAGCGCGACCCACCTGTACTGGGTGATCCCGAATCAATCCATCAGAGCGTTGCCCCTCGCGGGTGGCGATCCGGTGAAGGTGGTCAGCGGAGTGGGCTCACCCACCTCCCTGGTCATGAGCTCGACCCATCTCTACTATCTCGCCTACGATGGGATCTACCGGGCACCGCTCGAGGGTGGCACTGCCAGCAAATTCGCGGAAATCACCGACGGCTCACCGAAGGCTCTGGTCCTGGACTCCATGAACGCTTACTGGGCCACCAACCTCGGCACCGGCAGTACGCGAATCATGAAGAAGCCCCTCGGCGACCAGCTCACCACTCCTCCGATAACCCTGGCCACCACCCGCAATGTCGGGGATCTCGCGACGGACGCCACCCATGTCTACTGGACCGAACCGGAAGACTCGACGACCAAAGGCAGCGTTTGGAAAGCCCCCATCGCCGGGGGCGAGGCCGTCATTCTCGCTTCGAAGTTGGACCTCCCCAGCGAAATCGCCGTCCACGGAAAATATGTCACCTGGATCAACAACCTGGGGGCCGAGGTCATGAGGCTTCCCGTTGCCGGCGGAGCGTCGCCCCTCCTGCTGGCGTCAAACCTCTGGCTGGCCGCGGGATTGGAACTCGACGCGACCAACGTCTATTGGTCGGCCCAGCTCCGCGACGACCGCGGCCTAGCGACCCCGGTCATCATGAAGCTCACCCCCAGGTGACGGATTCGGGGGCGACGGACCTCCGCTGGGCCCTACTGGTCCATGTTCTTGCGATCGATGACCCAGGTGCTGTCCGTGCAGAGCTTGCACCCGTCCCCGTAGAACCAGGATCTGAGCTCGCTGTCGCCCATGAGGTGCACGCGCATCCAGGCCGTGAAGGCCGTATCGGCCACGCTCAGCTTGCTGCCACGACTCATCCAGCTACCGTGATCGACAGTGGTCAACTCCGCGTACATGGCCGGCAGGGTGGTGACGGCCTTGAGCGCGTTCTTGGCACCGTCGCATCCCACGATATCGTCGAGAGTCCCGCAGAAGAACATGGCCGGGCCGTGCAGGTTTCTCTGCGCCGAAGCACCTTCGATCGGGATGCTGGTCGTGATGTGACTGTCCCCCGACGCCTGCGTGGTGGCCATGGCGCCTTGCGAGTGACCGGTGGCCCCGATGTGGGTCGTGTCGATGCGATGGTACAGCTTGCTCGCTGGATCCTCGTTCTGCTCCAGTATCCAGGTCACGCCCACAATCATGGGCGCCGGATTCCCGCGCGCGACATTGGTGTTGTTCGAGGCGATGACGACGAAGCCGTGCGAGGCGAAGTTCTTGAGAAGTGTCCCGTACATGCTGGGAGTGGCCCCGGTGCCATTGCCCCAGGTGATCACCGGATGGCAGAGCCCCGTCTCCGTCAGGTTGTCGGGCCGGAACATGGTAAAGCGGGGCGCGACACCACCGTCGGGCGGATTCCCGGCCGTCGGCCCCACCTCGTTCTCGGTGACGGTCTTGTAGGGTCCGGCCTTGGAAGGATCAGCCGTCGGCCACGCACCGACGACGCAGTCGCCACCAGACGAAGGATTTCCACCGCCGGTTGACGTACCTCCCGTTGCGGCGCCTCCGGTTGCCGCGCTGGTCCCGCCCCGCCCGCCACTGCCGGGTTTGCTGCTTGCGCCGCCCGAGGCCTTGCCGCCCGACACCGTGGCGACGCTGACGCCCCCGGATCCGCTCGAGCCCCCGCTGTTCTCCACGCCGCCCGATGGCAAGGTGATGACCGAGGAGGCGCCACCTGACGCGGGGAGAGCACCGCCGCTCCCTCCTGACGCCGTCCCACGAGGAAAGCCCGATTCAGTCTCACGTCCACTGGTACCGCCGCTACCCCCTTCACCCGAACTGCTGCTGCAGCCCCCGATGGCCAATCCAAGAATGGAAGCAAACACGACCTTCCTACTGGTGCCTTCTGACCTCATCGCATTCCTCCAAGTGGAAAGAAACGGATTGGTTGTTGGTGGCATACAATCCGGCAATTGGGTCAAAAAAGTTCGGTGGAGGGCCCATCAACCACGCCCGAACCGAGACATGATTGTCGCGACGGGTTCAAGGTCTGCGAGCCACGGGGTCACTCACCACCAGAATCGCCGTGAATTCGGCATGTTCAGGGAGCGACAGCGTGGCGCGCACATTGCATGTTGCCGGTCTTGGGGCCGACCCAAGGAGAACCGTCATGAAAACATCTCCACTCTTCCTCATCGCTGGCCTCTTGCTCTGCGCAGCTTGCGACGGGGAGCAGGCCGATTCCGATAAGATCGTCGGTCGCGACGGCGCCTTCGACAGCGTGCTGCTCGTGAGCACCGGGGGCATGCCGTGGCTATCCGCGGGCAACGAGTGCGGTGCGAGCTATGTGAACACCATCAAGGTCGATGCCTTGGCGGCGACGGTGGCCTGGGATGCCTGCCGGTACGACTCCGCGACAGGGCACACGATCGGCAAACAAGGCACGCGGGCCGTGACGTCCGCGGAACTCGATGCGCTCCGCGCGGCCCTACTTCAGGTCACCATCGGCAGCGAGGATCTCTGCGGCTACGACAAGCCCAACGTCACCCTCGACGTGCAGGTCAAAGGTTCCACCGGCCGCTACGCCGACAGTTTCTATAGCTGCAGGCCGGCGCCCGAGGGCCGCACCTTCGTCCTGAACATCGATGATGTCGAGGACGCGCTGTGGAAGCTCTTGCCCTAGCCCTTTGGCAGGGCCCCGCGGTACCCACCTGATCCCAGGGATGGGTGCTCGCGCCTTCGCTGGACAGTTGACGAAGCCGCAACGGTGCTTCAAAAGTCGCCCGTCATGACGGCATCGCAACCCCAGCGGCAAGAGTTTCAGGCCGAGGTCAAGCAGCTCCTCGACCTCATGGTGCATTCGCTCTATTCCAACAAGGAGATCTTCCTGCGTGAGCTGATCTCCAACGCCTCCGACGCGCTGGACAAGCTGCGCTTCGCGCGCCTCACCCAGCCCGGGCTCTCGCAGAGCGGCGAGCTGCAGGTCCGCCTCGAGGCCGACAAGGCCGCGCGCACGCTGACCATCAGCGACAACGGCATCGGCATGACCCGGGACGAGGTCGTCCGCAACATCGGCACCATCGCCAAGTCGGGGACCAAGGAATTCCTGCAGGCGGCCAAGTCGGCCCAAGCCGCCAAGGCCGAGACGAGCGCGCCCTTGCCCCCCGAGCTCATCGGTCAGTTCGGCGTCGGCTTCTACTCCGCCTTCATGGTGGCCGACAAGGTCACCATGGTGACGCGCAAGGCGGGGGACGAAGCGGCCACCACCTGGGAGTCGGACGGGGACGGCACCTACACCCTGGCCGAAGGCAGCCGCGATCACGCCGGCACGACCATCACCTTGCACCTCAAGCCGGTCGACGAAGAGCACGGTCTGCGCGACTTCACCGCCGAGCCGGTCATCCGCGACATCGTCAAGAAGTACTCGGACTTCGTGGCCTACCCCGTCCGCATGAAGGTGTGGCGCAAGGCCGACAAGGGCGAGGGCTCGTCGGAGACGCAGGTCTTCGAGGACGCGGTCCTCAACTCGCAAAAGGCCATCTGGGATCGCCCACACAGCGAGGTCAGCGAGACCGAGTACCACGAGTTCTATCGCCACCTCTCGCACGACTGGCATCCCCCCCTGCGCACCATCCCGGTGAAGATGGAAGGCACGCTGGAGGCGTACGCGCTGCTCTACATCCCCGCCGAGGCGCCCTTCGACCTCTACAGCCCCGAGATGAAGCGGGGCCTGCAGCTTTACGTGAAGCGCGTCTTCGTCATGGACGAGTGCCGCGATCTCATGCCGTCCTACCTGCGCTTCATCAAGGGCGTGGTGGACGCCCACGATCTTCCCCTCAACGTCTCGCGCGAGATGCTGCAGAAAGACCGCACGCTCCCCATCATCCGCAAGCAACTGGTGAAGAAGGTGGTGGGCGCGCTGGAGGAAATGAAGCGCGACAAGCCCTCGGACTACCTCTCGCTGTGGGGCGAGGTGGGGCCGGTGCTCAAGGAAGGGCTCATCAGCGCCGAGCCGGGCGACCGGGACAAGCTGCTCGACCTGGTGATGGCCGCGACGACCTTCAAGGGCAACCAGGACGCGCCGATCGGCGACACCGACAAGAACGCAACCTCCACGACGGCAAGCAGGCTCACCTCGCTGGCAGACTACGTGTCGCGCATGAAGGAAGGCCAGGAGGCCATCTACTTCCTCTCGGGCTCCAGCAAAGAGGCGCTGGCCAAGTCGCCGCTGCTCGAGGCCTTCGAGGCCAAGGGTTACGAGGTGCTGCTCTTCTCGGATGCGGTGGACGAGCTATGGCTGGAACACGCGCCCCGCTTCCACGACAAGCCCATGAAATCCATCGGCCGGGGCGAGATCGAGCTGGGCAGCGACGAGGAGCGCAAGAAGGAGAGCGAGGCCCTCGAGGTCAAAGAGCGCGAGTACCGCGACCTGCTCACCTGCTTCCGCGTGCTGCTCGAGGACGAAATCAAAGAGGTGCGCCTGTCGAACCGCCTCAAGGAGTCGGCCGTGTGCCTGGTGACCGACGAGTCCGACCTGTCCCCGCGCATGCAGAAGATCATGGAGCAGCTCGGGCAGAAGCCGGGCAAGGTGAAGCGCATCCTCGAGGTCAACCCCGACCACCCCCTGGTCAAGAAGCTCCAACAGGTCTTCGCCGCCCACAACAAGGATCCGCGCCTCGCCACCTACGCCCAGCTTCTCCTCGGGCAGGCTCACCTGGCCGAGTCAGGCCAGGTGCCGGACCCTCCTGCTTTCAGCAAAACCTTGGCCGAGGTGATGACCAGCGCTCTGTGACGGCGCGAGCGTACCCACCGGCATGAAGACCGGCCTCTCACCCAGCCCGCGGCAGCGGCATGGCCAATCCGCTGCCAGCCGAGCAAGCGAGTTACAATGCGGGCGCCATGAGAAATCTTCCCCTGCTGCTCACTCTGTCCTTGGGTGATGGCCGCCCTGGTGCGAGTCCTCGACTGGTTGCCCAATGACGACGACCATCGCGCCACCTACGTCGCTGATTTTCAATCGATGGCCGCGTCGCTCTTGCCCTTGCAGCGCAGTGACGGCTTCTGGAACCAGAGCCTGCTCGACCCCAGCCATTGCGCCAGCATCGGCCAGACCGGCCAGGAGATAGAGTCCCAGCAGATGGTGTGAATCCACAGCCCCCACGATGACGGCGGAGG
>CAZHUY010000323.1:3485-6327 GCA_964535465.1 uncultured Myxococcales bacterium | reverse complement strand
AAGGTCTTGCCGGTCTGGCGGGCGAACATGCCGATCTTGAAGCGGCTGTCGTTGCTGATCCAGCGTTGCTGGTAGGGGTAGAAGAGGGCTCCGCTCATCGCTGCGCCTGCAGGTGTTTGGACTGCAGGTTGTTTAGGCTGTAGGCTATCAGGCTATAGGCTGAAGCATCCGGCCGCGCAGCGGCCGCTGACTTCGACCTACAGCCTAAACCCCTACAGCCTGTCCGTTGCTGCCCGTCCTCAGACCCCATACACCTTCTTGATCTCCGCCTGTAACAGCTCCGGCGTCATCACCCGGGACGATTCCCCGTCCTTGAATACCGCCTCGACCACCTGTTGGGTGCGCTCGATCTTGTCCCAGCGCTCGAGCAGGCTGCCCACCTTGCTGAGTACGTCCATCATCGGCGCGGTGCGCTCATCGGCGCGCAGCGCCTCCAGGTGGGCCAGCTGGTCCTCGAACAGGTCGCGCAGCCGCTGGATGTTGCTCCGCTTCTGCAGCCGGGCCCGGTCCCACTCGTCCAGGTCGGCCGAAGGCACCTTCGATTCCTCTTTCCACCTGGCCAGCGAGGTCACCGACACTCCGAGCAGGCCCGAGATGTCCGACAGCGACCGGCCGTCGGCGTACAGCCGCTGGGCCTGCGGCTCCAGGTAGGCGCGATCGCCCTTCTTAGCCATACAGGGCCGCCTTGAGTTCGTCGATCTGGCCGCGGGCGCGCAGCAGTTCCGCCTGCTGCAGCACCGCCTCGTCCATCAGCGCGGCCGCGTCCGGAACGGGCATGTCCGCCAGGTCATGGAGCAGCGGGTTGAGCATGGCGCCGATCTGCTCGCAGTTTCGGCGCAGCGCCCTGGTCAGCCGCTTTTCGTCGGCCTCCAGTTCGGCCAGTCGCCCCTTCATTGCCCGCCGTTCAATCACCGCTTGCCCCCTTGCGACCCTTCCATCCGGGCCGTGGCCAGGGTGATCGCCTTGGTATTCTCTTTGACCACGTCGAGCATGCAGTCCACCAGGGCCTGCACCGACCGGCCGATCTTCTGTGTTTCCTCGACGAGCATCACGTTGTTGTCGTATTTGACCGCCATTTGATGGGCGATCAATTCCGTCTTGGCCATGCCGTCCACCATCACCCGTTCCAGGCTGCGGATGGCGCGCACGCCGGCCACCACCATCACCGCGCCGAGGATCGGCGGCACGAGCAGCAGGATGGTCAGCAGGCTGCCGGCCCCCCAGCCGCCCATGGAGCGGAGCAGGTCGATGATGGCCATGGCGATGTTGGTTTCGTTCATAGGTCCTCACGCTCCCGGCGGCCCTGGCAACGGACGCAAAACAGGCAGCCGGGTACGGCCTGACGTCGTCTCTCGGGGATCGGCTCGCCGCAGGCCACGCACGCCAGGGCTGCTTCGCCCCTCGCTGTTGCCATGGCATAGGCATGGGCGGCCAGGGTGGTGCGCAGGTGCGCCTCCTGCAGGGCCTGCGCGATGTCGACTTCGTCCATGTCTCTATTCAGCCGGGGACAGAATTCAATTCTGTCCCACGGGACTATGGATGAACTCGACCGTCACTTTCAGCGACTTGAGCACCGGCGCCGGCAGCACATCGGTGAACACGAACGGCGCCGAATGCGGGCTCTCCGTGCCATCGGCAAACAGCGCGGTGAGCGTGAACGGGGTGTCCCGCTTCGCGATCCGCAGCGTGCAGTCGCCGCTGCGCGTCTCCGCCCCGGCCCACTGGCACGCCTTGGCGCCCTCCTGGTACAGCTGAAACCCGCTCAGCGCAGGCTCGGTCGGGGGCGTGTAGCCCCACTCCACCGTGGTCTGCCGGTCCCACCCGGCCACAACCGTTGCGGGCGCCGGATCGGCGGCAAAGGCCGCCCCGGCCCACAGGATGAGCACGGCACAAAGGATATTCTTCATAGATTTTCCCATTTGATCAGCCTGGGCAGTTACAATCTGAACAGCGGGTGGTCGGCATAGCCGCGGCAGTGCTGCAGCTCGTGCTCCAGGGTGTCTTCGGTGGCGAACCCGTAGCACCGCTTGACCGTGCCCGTAAGCGTCGCGCCATCCACCCAGATGTCGGTCCACGCGCACCCGGGGATCATGCCCAGGGTCAGCAGCAGCGCCCCGTATTCGCCACGGCGCCAGCTCTCCGCACTGCAGGCGCACATGGTCTCCCAGGTGCTGCCCACGGTGATGTCCACTTCCATCCGGCTCAGGTCCTGTTCCTCGTGGATGTAGTCCAGGAACCCGTACCTGCCGGGCATCGGCGCGCATCCTGATGCACCGAGCGCCAGCGCCAGAGCGAGCGCCCCTATCAGCCTGAAAGCCTTCAGCCTATACCCCTCGCGAGCTCAGCTCGCGGTAAAACGCCTCGATCCGCTTCACATACCCGGTGGTCTCGCGGGCGTTGCCGATCCCGGTCACCCGCGGCAGGGCCTTGGCAATGGCCCACCACTGATCGGTCGGGCTGGCCAGCCGTTGCGCCTTGATGATGTTGCCCGCGCCGGCGTTGTAGGCGCCCTGGGCAAAGCGCAGCCGCTCCAGGTCGGCCTCCTCGCCGAACATGCGCCACATCTTGCGCATGTAATAGATCCCGAACTTGATGTTCAACAGGGCGTCAAACGGCTCGTCCGGCAGCCGCAGCTCGGCCGCGATCTCCGCCGAGGTCGCCGGCATCAGCTGCATCAGCCCGCGCGCCCCGTGCGGACTGACCGCCGTCGGGTTCAGGCTCGATTCCGCCATGGCCTGGGCCTTGAACCAGCGCCAGTCCAGCGGCTGACCGCACAGGCGCACGCCCCCGAAGTAGAGGGCCGCCTGGTTGCGGAACTGTTCGTCGTACAGAGTGGTCGTCA
>CAZHUY010000323.1:0-3385 GCA_964535465.1 uncultured Myxococcales bacterium | reverse complement strand
CCGAAGTAGAGGGCCGCCTGGTTGCGGAACTGTTCGTCGTACAGAGTGGTCGTCACATATCGTCCCGGCAAAGGCGGGGGGCGGGCGGTAGCGATCGCCCGCCCCCCTGTGCAAAGGAGAAGCGACAGGGTGTCCAAGCCATGTCGAGGTAGACTATAAGGCGGAGATCAGGACGCGCCGGAGCCGTAGCGCTTCGGTGATGAATTTCGGGCAGTTGGGGGAAACAGAAAGGGCCGCCGAACGGCGACCCTTGGGGGAGTGATGGCGCGCGCCGCTCAGCGGGCCGGCTGCGGCTTGCAGGCGGCCACGGTCGCGGCCACCGCGTGCAGGATGCAGCACAATCCGTGCGCCGAGGTGTCGGTGAGTTCGACCCCGCCGCGCTGACTCAAGGCCGGGGCCACGTCGGCCAGGAAGGTGAGCACCGCGGCCGCGTCGTCGAGCTGGTCCAGGGGCGTGCTCGCCGGGGAGATGTTCATCATGCCCGGCCCTCCACGGGGAAGAGCTGGAGTTGTTTCGTGTCGGTGGCGAACACGGCCAGCCTGGTCGCCTTCCTCGGCCGATACTCGGGCACGGGCACGCCGCAGGCGCGCATGGCCGTGAACTGCCGGACGACCGTGCGCCGGTGCTGGCGCATGATGCCGGCGATCTCGTTGTTGTTCAGGCCCATGCGCCGATATTCGAGCATCCTTTCCCATTCTGGCTTGCATTTGAACACGGTCTCGAGCAGCAGCGGCACCGCCTCCCTGGCCAGCTGCTCGCACTTGATGAAATACTTGCGCGCCACCCGGCCCATGGGGCTGCGCTCGATCATGGCCAGCTCCTTGGCCATGTCCAGGGTGAGGTGGTATTCGATGGGCGGCCGGCCGATCTGACTTTTCGCCAAATCCGGCGATCCTGTAATTGCGAGGAAATCGCGGCCTGACTCGTAGCCGAACTCCTCGATGCGGCCCTTGATCCAGTTACTGAAGTCGCGGCCGACTTCGAGGAACCTGTGCAGGTCGCGGGCGGATACCGTGGGGATGGGCTGGTTGTTGACGGACTGCTGGTGAATGGCGATGAGGGCTTTCATGGCAGGTCTCCTGGCGTGGAGTGGGAGTGACCGCCCCCTTGCTACCAAACAAAAAGGGCGGCGAAGAACAGGTTGGTAGACCGGGCCAGGGACCGGCGAGCCCGAGGGCTCCCTGCTCAACGCCGCCCAAGAACGAGCGCGTGAGGCGCGGACACAAAAAAACCGCCAACAGCAGAGGGGGCGGTGTGTCCGCCTGGCTCCGGGCTACCAAACCCGGCGACCGCTATCGCGACCGCAGGATCAGCTTGCCCGAATCCGCCCCGAATGTCAAGAGTTGGGAATCTCCTGCCGAATAATCTCCGCCACGCTTACGCCCAATCTGGCCGCGGCCTGACGGACGGTCTCTCCACGGTCCAGTCGCTTGCGGCGATGTTCCTCGCCGGTGCGCACCTTGTTGGACAACTCTTCCGAGATGGCTCCGGAACCGCCGCAGAGGGGGCATTCCATGCTCCGGGCGTGGTGCGCCAAGTAATCCTCGCCAGTGTTCAAGCTGCCGCAAAAACGCCCCGCGCCTTCGCAGCGCGGACACATCATTTCCCCTCCACCGCCGGCGCTTCAACCTCCGGCGCCTCAACCTCGGGCTCTTCCACCTCCGGCTCTTCCACTTCCGGCTCCTCGGGCACCTCCGGTTCCGGCGCCTCGATGGTGGTGTGGCTCGATTTGTCCGGCCCGCTCACCACCGGCGCGGCCGAGGTGGCGCTGCTGCCCTCGCCCAGCGCCCGGGTGCTGGTCTCCGAATTGCTCGACACCCGCTCCTGGGTGTACGCGTTGCCATCGCCCTGGATGTTCGTCCGGTCGCCGGCGTTCTCGATGCTCTTCTCCGCCACTCTGCCGGCGGTGTAGATGCCCGCGCCGACGATCGACCCGGTGATCAGTTTCCCTCCGAGCCCCTCAACCACCTTGTTCCTCGACTGGACCTCCGCCACCCGCGCCTCGTAGGCGCCCAGGCCCGAGGCGCACACGTCCTTGCCGCCCAGGGCCTCCGCCTGGCGGGCCATGGCGTCCGCCATGAGCGCATACCCCTGCGACGCCGGGTCCATGCCGGCTATCGCGGCCATGCGCGCCTGGTCGGCGTCGGCCCGGGCGCGCACGCAGGCGGCGCGCGCTTCGGAGCGGGCTTGTTCAAGGGCCACGTCCTCGGGCTCGATGCCGGACATGGCGCAGCCGGACAGCAGGGCCAGGGCCGAGACAGTTGCCAAAACCTTTTTCATTTCGCTTCTCCAAACAGGTTGAGTTGCCGGTCGTCGGGACGACCGAGGATGTTCGAGATCTGGCGGTCGCTCAGGTCGTAGCGCCTGGCCAGGTCGATCATGGTGTAGTTGCCGGTGTCGTAGTCGGCGCGGATGCACTGGTCGCGGTGAAGCCGCATCCACTGGCGCACGCCGTACAGGCGGATCGGCGTGCCGTCGAACACCTGGGCGAGCAGCAGAGCCGGGCCGATGCCGATCAGCTCGGCCACGACCTGCAGGTCGCCGTGCAGATCCTCGATCCGCGGCCACGCCTCCCTGGGCAGGGTCACCGACTCGGCCACCCGCCGCTTGAGGGGATCGTTCATCATGCTTCCCCCCTCAGCCCGGCCCGCGCGGCCATGGCCTTGAGCGCCTGGATGACGTCGCTCTTCTGCTCCGTGCTGCACCACTGCAGCCGGTCCCGGCCGGTGAGCCGCTTGACGAAGTTGAGCATGGCCTGGTCGCTGCCGTCGCGTACCACCCCGGCCTGGTGCAGGGTGATCCACAGGGCCTGCACCTTCTTCGACTGGCCGTCCGCCGGTACCGCCAGGCCCGGCAGGCTACGCTGTGTTTTGGGTTTCCAGCCCAGCCGCTGAAAATGCTGCAGCAGCCGCGCCACTTTGCCCGGGGTGAGCAGGGCCGCCGAGTCCACCTTGAACTGCCCTCGCAGCAGATCGCGGTAGGCCTCGTCGGTCAGCCCGAGTTCCTTCTTGGCGATGTGGATCTTGGCCAGATCGGCTTTGGTTGGCATTTGTCGTTCCTCCGTTCTGCTATTGAGCTTGAAGCTGATCAGCTGTTGAGCTGTCAGCCAGCGGCCGCTGAGCGGCCGGAATCCGGTGGCTCAAAGGCTCATCCGCTTCCGGCTCAACAGCTTCATTTTCCCGCTTCCACAACCACACCTGGTACATTCCCATCAGCCAGGCCTCCCTGGCCTCCACCCGCCGCTTGCGTGGTCGTCCCCGTTGTGCCATTGCTCGCTCTCCTTTGCTTTGTCCTACAGCCTATTCACCTGGCGACCCCAGCCTCCGCTTGAGCGCCGCCAAACTCTCCGCCACCTCGGCGGGCACGCCCGGCAACGCCCCATGCT
>CAZHUY010000322.1:0-6339 GCA_964535465.1 uncultured Myxococcales bacterium | reverse complement strand
GGTCGAGTGCCGCCACTTCATCGAATGCGTGGCCGAGGGCAAGCGCCCGCTCACCGACGGCGCCTCCGCCCTGCGCGTGGTCCGCGTGCTGGAAGCCGCGCAGAGATCGTTGGAGACCGGCGGCGCCCCGGTCAACGTTTAGCTCCGACCGTCTCGCCCTTTCCTCCGCTGGCTTACCTTGGCTGAGCATACGTTGGCTTGCCGAGATCTCGAAAATGGCCGGTCAGTCGCGAGGCCTTCACGGCGACCTTTGGTTTCGAGAGACGCTGAGAGGACGGGGAGGGGCGAACCGGGGTTGTAGATGTTGCGCGGACTTCCTACACTGCTTACGATGCTGAAGTCCCCGAAGCGAGCCGCGGCGACGAGGAAGTCGTCTCGGGCGCGACGAGATCCCTCGTCCCGCCGCGCGGCCTGGTGGGCGCGCTTCCGCAAGGGACGGGGTGGGGCATCCGCGCCCGAGCCGACGGGGCACGAGGAGCTGGCGCGGCGGGCGGAGCTCTTCGGCGTCACCCAGCTCGAGAACCACGCGCGTTTTCTGGCCTCGCAGCACACCTGCGAGTTGGTGCGTGGTGACGAGCGGTTGCTGCGCCAGCTCGCCAAGGGCGAGGCGAGCATTCGCCGTTGCCACCAGGCGGTCGCGGAGAGTCTGCGCCTGGGCCATCGCATCTCGCCCGCCGCGGAGTGGCTGCTGGACAACTTCCACCTGATCCAGGAGCAAATCGAGCTGGCCGAGACGCACCTGTCCCCCGGCTACAGCCGCGAGCTGCCGCGCCTCAAGGCGGGGCCCGGCCGCGGCCTGCCCCGCGTCTATGCCATCGTGATGGAGCTGGTCAGGCACACCGACGGACAGGTGGACCACGAGAACCTGAGCCGCTTCATCCGCGCCTACCAAGAGACTCACTCGCTGACGCTGGGCGAGCTGTGGGCCGTGCCCATCGCGCTCCGCCTCTCGCTGATCGAGAACCTGCACCTCGTGGCCCAGCGCATCGAGTGGCGGCGCAGCCAGCGGGACGCGGCCTTGCGCTGGGCCGAGCGCTTCCTCACCATCGTCGAGACGAATCCTCGCATGGTGGTCGCGACGTTGGGCGACTTCGTGCGTGCGGACCAGCCCTTGACCCCGCCCTTTATCTCGGAGCTGGTGGTCAGCATCGACGGTGTGAATCCGGCCCTGGGCTTGGCGCTCAACTGGCTGGAGCAGGAGCTCTCCGAGCGCGGGCAGACCATCGAGCGTATCCAGCAGGGTGAGAACCAGGCGCAAGCCGCGGACCTGGCCACCACCAGCAACTGCATCACCAGCCTGCGGATGATGGGCGCCATCGACTGGATGGACTTCGTCGAAGCGGGCAGCGCCATCGAGGCCGCTCTTCGTCGTGATCCGGCCGGGGTCTATGCCCAGATGGACTTCCGCACCCGCAACCGCTACCGGACCCGCGTGGAGAGCCTGGCGCGTCGGGCTCACCTGTCCGAGCCGAGCGTGGCCGAAGCGGCGGTGAGTCTGGCGGCGGAGCGCCGGCGCATGAACACCGACCGCTGCGAAAGCCACGTGGGCTACTTCCTGCTCGACGCTGGCCAAGCTGAGCTGCAGGCCCGCATCGGCTATCGGCCCCCGCTGCGCCAGCGGCTCGGCGCCGCCCTGGGACGTCGTGCCCTGGTCTTCTATCTGGCCGCGGTCGCGGCCACGACGCTGCTGATGGCGGCTGTCCCCACCGTCAGCCTCTACCGCGCCGGGCCGGGCTGGGCTGTCGCGCTGTGGGCAGTCGCCATGCTCCTGGTGGTGTCCCGGCCGGCGGTTGCGCTCGTCAATTGGGTGGCCACGCTGCTGGTGCCGTCTCGCTTCTTGCCCAGCCTCGACTTCAGCGAGGGCATTCCCCCCGAACACCGCACCATCGTGGTGGTGCCGACCCTGCTCGGCTCCTCGCCCGCAAGCCTGCTCGAGGATCTCGAGGTTCGCTATCTCGCCAACCGATCCCCCAACCTGCTGTTCGCCTTGCTGACCGACTTCCCCGACGCGGACAGCGAGGAGCTGCCCACCGATCGTGAGCGGCTCGAGGCCGCGCTGGCTGGCATCCGCGCCCTGAACGAGCGGCACGCGCCCAAGGGCGAGACGCTCTTCATGCTCCTGCACCGCCCGCGCCGCTGGAACGAACGAGAGCGCAAATGGATGGGGCGCGAACGCAAGCGCGGCAAGCTGGAGGACTTCAACCGCCTGGTGGTCGAGGGCAGCAGCGACGCCTTCTCGGTGATCGAGGGCGATCCCGCGCTGCTGCGTTCGCTCCGCTACGCCATCACGTTGGACAGCGACACCCAGCTCCCGCCCGGCTCGGCCTGCCGCCTGGCGGGCACGCTGGCCCACCTGCTGAACCGGCCGCGGCTGGATCCGGTGCGGCGGCTGGTGGTGCGCGGCTACGCCGTCCTGCAGCCGCGCCTGGCGGTCGCCCTGACCTCCGCGCACCAGTCCATCTTCGCCCGGCTGCGCGCTGGCGAGGTGGGTATCGATCCCTACACGCACGAGGTCGCCAGCGTCTATCCCGACATCTTTGGCCACGCCCATTTCGTGGGCAAGGGCATCTACGACATCCGCGCCTTCCACGCCTCGACGGGCGGACGCTTCCCCGACAACCGCATCCTCAGCCACGATCTCATCGAGGGTTGTCACGCGCGCTGCGGGTTCGTCTCCAACGTAGAGCTGGTCGAGCACGAACCGGCGCGCGTGCTCGCCGATGCCAATCGCCGACATCGCTGGACGCGGGGCGACTGGCAGATCGCCAGTTGGCTGCTCCCTCGCGTGCCCGGCCCCGACGGCCGCCCGGCTCGCAATCCCCTGGGCACCCTGGCGCGCTGGATGATCCTCGAGAACCTGCGGCGCAGCCTGGTTCCGGTCGCGCTCTCGGTGGCCCTGGTCGCCGGGTGCTACGCCTGGCCCGCCAGCGCGACCTGGCGCGCGCTGAGCCTGCTGGGCGTCTGGTTCTTGCCCCAGACCCTGCGCACGCTGCGTTCGTTCCTGGTCAAGGGCAAGCAGATCCCGCTTCCCGTTCACCTGCGCGTCAGCGCGGCGAACGAAGGCCGGCAATGGGCGCTCGACCTTCTCGAGCTGGCCTTCGCGCCCTATTACGGATTTCTCTACCTGGATGCCATCGCACGCGTGGGCTGGCGCCTGTGCGTCCGGCGGCGTCTGCTCGAATGGCGGACCGCCAGCCACGGCGAGCGGACGGCGCGCACCTCTCTGCTGGGCACCACGATCGAGATGGGGGCGGCCCCCTGCTTCGCGGCCGCCGCCACGGCACCAGCGCTGGCCGAGATCGCGCCGGCCAACCCCGTGCTGCTGACTCTCGCGGGGCTGTGGCTGGTGTCTCCCGGCCTGGCCTGGTTGGTCAGCCGGACTCGCGCGCCACGCGATCTGCCCCTAAACGAGCGCCAGAAAGGTCTGGTGCGCGGGCTGGCGCGGCGCACGTGGGCCTTCTTCGACCATCTGGCGGGCGAGCGCAACAACTGGCTCCCGCCCGACAACTACCAGGAGAGCCCGGGGCCGATGCTCGCCGAGCGGACCTCGCCGACCAACATCGGGATGGGCCTCGCCAGCGGCCTGGCTGCCTGCGATCTCGGCTATCTGTCGCCCGGACGCCTGCTTCTCCGCACCACCCGCACCCTCGACACGCTGGAACGGCTGGAGCGATACCGCGGCCACTTCTACAACTGGTACGACATCCGCACGCTCGAGCCGCTGCGCCCGCACTACATCTCCTCGGTGGACAGCGGCAACCTGATGGGGATGCTGATCGTCATGCGCGTGGGTCTGCGGGAGATGACGAGCGGCTCGTTCCTGCCCCAGCGCTGGCGGGAAGGTCTCGAGGATGGCGCCTCGGTGTTGTTGCAGGAGATCGAATCGGCGCGGCGACGGCCCGAGTGTCCCGTGTCGTCGAACGAGCTGCGGGCGGCGGCGACTCGCGTTCGCGAGCGGCTGGAGGCGGTGCGCGCCGCCTCGGGATCGCTGCGCGCGATCCTGCAAGCGCTGGACGCCTTCCGTGCCGGGCTGGACGGCCTGGCCGCCGGGCTGGCCGCGGAAGAGTCGCTGACCTTCTGGGGCGAGGCCCTGCGCCAACAGTGCGCCGATCTGGCGGATGAGATCCGCCACTTCGCTCCGTGGTCCGATGTCGAGCTGCCGCCGCTCCCCGCGACGAGCGGGAATTGGGACGAGCTGGTGCGCGAGACCGAGGGCGACTCCAGCTTGGCCGCGCTCGCCACGCTGTTGCACCGCTGGGAGCCGAATCTGGCGCGTCTCCCCGCCACGGACTTCGCGCGACGCTGGACCGAGTGGCTCACACTGGCCAGCTCGCGCGCCGCCCAGCGCATCGCCGACCTGCACGCCGCCGCCCAACGCTGCGGCGAGCTCAGCGAGCAGGATCTGGACTTCCTCTACGATGCCGACCGGCATCTCCTGTCCATCGGCTACAACATCGATGGGCACAGCCGCGATCCCAGCTTCTACGATCTGCTGGCGTCGGAGAGCCGCCTGGGCAGCTACATCGGCGTGGCCCGCGGCCAGCTACCGCTCGAACACTGGTTCCGCCTGGGGCGTCGGCTGGCGCTGGGCGGGCGCACCCCCGCGCTGGCCTCGTGGAGCGGTTCGATGTTCGAGTACCTGATGCCGATGCTGGTCATGCCGACCTACCAGGGCACGCTGCTGGACATGAGCTGCAGGGCCGCCGTGCGCTGCCAGATCGACTACGGCCTGCAGACCGGGACGGCTTGGGGCATCTCCGAATCCGGGTACAACCAGCTCGACTCCAACCACATCTACCAGTACCGGGCCTTCGGCGTGCCGACGTTGGGCCTCAAGCGCGGTCTGGCCGACGATCTGGTCATCGCCCCCTACGCGACCGCCATGGCCCTGATGGTCGAGCCCGCGGCGGCCGTCGGCAATCTCCGGCGTCTGGTGGACGCCGGCGTGCTGGGCCGCTTCGGCCTGTACGAGGCGGTGGACCACACGCCCGCCCGGATCCCGAGCGGCGAGGCGTCCGCCATCGTGCGTTCGTGGATGGCGCACCACCACGGCATGAGCATGCTGGCCTTCGACCATCTGCTTGCCGGCCGACCCATGCAGCGCCGGTTCATGGCCGACCTGCAGCTCAAGTCCGCGGCCCTGCTGCTGCAGGAACGCGTTCCCCTGGCGCGCCCGCACGCGCCGCTCATGGCCTCGGCGACCGAGAACAACGAGATTCGCCCCACCGAAGCCGCCACCTCCATCTCGCGCTCGTTCAACACGCCCGACACCGCCATGCCCGAGGTGCACCTCCTGTCCAACGGCCGCTACCACGTGATGGTCACCAACGGCGGTGGCGGTGTCAGCCGCTGGCAAGGGCTCGACCTCACCCGCTGGCGCGAGGACTCCGCGCAGGACGCGCACGGCTTCTTCTTCTTCCTGCAGGACGTGAGCAGCCGCCGGCGCTGGTCGCCCACCGCGCGGCCCCTGGCCACGGCCTTCGATCGCTACCAGGCGGTGTTCTCGCAAGGCAGCGCCGAGTTCCACTCGGTCGTCAACCAGATCCAGAGCGTGCTGCAGGTGGCGGTCAGCTCCGAGGACGACCTGGAGCTGCGCCAGTTGACCTTGACCAACCTGTCTCGGCGCGCGCGCACCATCGAGGTGACCAGTTACGGCGAGCCCGTGATGCTGGTGGGCCGCGCGGAGGCGGCGCACCCCGCCTTCCACAAGCTGTTCGTGACCGCCGTGCCGGTTCCCGGCAAGGCCGCCATGCTGTTCACCCGTCGTCCCTCGTCGCCCGAGCAACACCCGCCGTGGATGTTCCACTCGCTGGTGGTGGAGGGCGGGCTCGTCCTGCGCGGGCCCACCTACGAAGTCGATCGCGCGACCTTCATCGGCCGCAACCGCTCGCTGCACAATCCGGCCGCCCTCGACGAGCCCGGCCCGCTCTCCGACGGCACGGGCGCGACGCTGGACCCCATCGCGGCCGTCCGCTACCGGCTGCGCATCGAGCCTGGCCACTCGGTCCACATCAACGCCTACCTGGGCGTGGCTGCCACGCGCGAGGCAGCCGAGAACTACGTGGACCGCTGTCGCGATCCGCACATGGCGCAGCGAGTGTTCTCGCTGGCGTGGACGCGCAGTCAGGTGCTCCTGCACCAGTTGCATATCGGCGAGTCGGTGGCCCAGCACTACGCGCGCCTGGCGGGCTCGCTGTTCTTCGCCAGCCCCCACCGTCGTGGCCGCGCCAGCATCATCGCCGCCAACCGCAAGAACCAGGCCGCGCTGTGGAGCTACGGCGTCTCCGGCGACCGGCCCATCGTCCTTCTGTCCATCACGGACATCGCCAATCTGGATCT
>CAZHUY010000321.1:0-6376 GCA_964535465.1 uncultured Myxococcales bacterium | reverse complement strand
CCGGTGGTGATGATCACGGCCCACGGCTCGGTGGAGAACGCCGTCGAGGCGGTGAAGCTGGGTGCCTTCGATTACGTCGAGAAGCCCTTCGACCAGGAGCAAATCCGCCAAATCGTCGCCAAGGCCCTGCGCACCCACATGCTCGCGCGACGCGACGCCCGCCCCGAGGACACCGCGAGCCATGGTCGCTTCCGCCTGGTGGGCGAGTCCACGGCCATCCAGCAGGTCTACCAGGTGGTCGAAAAGGTCGCCGACACACCGTCGACCGTGCTCATCACGGGCGAGTCGGGCACCGGCAAAGAGCTGGTGGCGCGGGCGCTGCACGACAACTCGTCCCGCACCGGCGGCCCTTTCATCAAGATCAACTGCGCCGCCATCCCCAAGACCCTGATGGAGTCCGAGCTGTTCGGCTACGAGAAGGGCGCGTTCACCGGCGCGGTCGGATCCAAGCCGGGGCGTTTCGAGCTGGCCCACGGCGGGACCTTGTTCCTGGACGAGATCGGCGAAATCCCCGTCGAGATGCAGGTCAAGCTGCTGCGTGTCCTGCAGGAATCGGAGTTCGAGCGCGTGGGTGGCATCAAGACCATCAAGGTCGATGTGCGCCTGCTGACCGCGACCAACCGGGATCTGGCGGCGGAGATCGCCACCGGCGGGTTCCGCGACGATCTGTACTACCGGCTCAACGTGGTGCCCATCCACCTGCCGGCGCTGCGCGAGCGACGCCAGGACATCCCCCTGCTGGTGGATCACTTCATCGCGCGCTTCAATGAACGCCTGAAGAAGCAGATCACCGGGGTGGAACCCGAGGCCATCGAGCGCCTGAGCGCCTACAACTGGCCGGGTAACATCCGCGAGCTGGAGAACGTCATCGAGCGCACCATCCTGTTCTGCGAGGGCCCGGAGATCCGGCTGGCCGACCTGCCGCCCGAGTTCGCCGGGATCGTGCCCTTGGCGTCGCTGCCCGAGCCGGTGGACGCGACGGTGGCGCCCACCGTTCCCGCGGCGCCCGCGCCCGGTGCGGCCCTGCCTTCGGTGGTGCCGATGGTGGGAGACGAGGTCGGGTCGCTCAAGGAAGCGGTTCGCGTCGAGACCGAGCGTGTCGAGCGCGAGCTGATCCAGCGTGCCCTCGACGAGACGGGCGGCAACGTCACCCAGGCCGCGCGCAAGTTGCAGATCTCGCGCAAGAGCCTGCAGACCAAGATGAAAGAGCTGGGGCTGCGCGATCGCGAGCAGCCCTAGACGATTCTGCCATTCTTTGCCCTTCTCGGTTCCGTCACCAACAGCGCGCCGCAGCTCTATCTCGTTGACCAAAGCAGCGCAGCGTGTAACATGGCCGGCGCGGTTCGCCGTCCTTTCTTGGCGACCGCGTTTCTCAAAAGGGGTTGTGCTCGCCTCCGCGAGCTCCGCCCCCACAAACGGAGGAGAGAATGAGAAAGCGTTGCACGGGAAAAACATGGGCCTTGGGCTTGGTCTTGGCCGGATCATCCGCAACACTGTGCGGTTGTGGAACCGAACAGGACTTCGCCTTCGAGTACGAGTCGACCGGCGCGGTTGACTCGGTCGAGGCGCAGGACCAAGCGCTCGCTGCCGGCACGGTGGTGGCTTTCGAGGCCGAGAACCTGGCCCGCACCACCTCGTCGGTGGGTAGCAAGACCACGAGAGAATCGGGCGCCAGCGGCGACGCGTACGTCGAGTTCAGCAGGACGGCGGCCAAGGGCGCCTGGATCGAGTTCACCATGCCGAACGTCGCGGCCGGCACCTACGACCTGAAGTTCCTCTACAAGTCCAACAGCAACCGCGGGATCATCCAGGCCTCGGTGGATGGGGTGAACCAGGGCGCGACCTGCAATGAGTACGCCTCGCGCCCGGGTTACAGGGTGGCGTGCAGCCTGGGTACGAAGATGCTGACCGCCGGGAATCACCGGATCCGCTTCACGGTGGTCGGGAAGTACTACCGCAGCTCGGGATATCAGCTGGTCGTCGATCAGATTTCGCTCACCTCGAAGGGCGAACGACCTTGCGACGTCTACGCGGCCGCCAGCACGCCCTGTGTCGCGGCGTACAGCATGGTCCGCGCGCTTTCCGCCAACTACACGGGCCCGCTCTATCAAGTGCGCGCCGGAAGCTCGAGCAGCAACACCGGCTCGGGGGGCACGACCAAGGATATCCAGATGACCGCCGATGGCTACGCCGATACCGCGGCCCAGGACAGCTTCTGCGCCAACACCATCTGCACGGTGTCGCTCTTGTACGACCAGTCGGGCAGTGGCAACCATCTGAGGACGGCGAAGAAGGGATCCACCGCGGGTGGGCCCGCCGCGGGCGAGGATGACTACGAATCCAGCGCCACCAGGGGTGCCGTGACGGCCGGGGGGCACAGGGTCTACTCGCTCTACATGAACAAGCACGAGGGGTATCGAACCGCGGTGGGCGTCAAGGGCACCAACATGCCGGTGGGCCAAGCCCCCCAGAGCATCTACCAACTGTCGGATGGCACCCACGTCGGCACGGCCTGCTGCTGGGATTTCGGCAACGTGTCCACCGACCCCACCCAGTACACCATGGCCACCGCCCTGTTCTTCGGCACAGGCTTCTGGGGCAGAGGCGCCGGCACGGGCCCGTGGTACCTGGTTGATTTCGAAGGCGGCCTGTGGGCCGGCGGTTCGAAGCCCGGCGATCCGGGATGGGGCATGCTGGCGGAAATCGGTCCTGCCAACCTGCTCAACCCCTCGCTCAAGGTTCCGTTCGCCTTCGGCGTCTTCAAGACCAGCGCGAACATGTACGCCATTCGCGTGGCCGACGCTCAGACGGCTGCCGACCTGACAACCGCCTACGAGGGCGCCATGCCCATGACCCTGGATGGTCAGGGCGGAATCGTGCTGGGCGTGGGCACCGACAACAGCAACTACTCGTGGGGAACCTTCTACGAGGGAGCCATCGTCTCGGGCTACGCGACGAGCGCGACCGACCTCGCTGTCCTGAACAGCGTCAAGGCCGTGGGGTACGCCAAGTAGTCACCGTGTGAATCGACCCCCGGGTGCTTGCCACGAGCCGCTGGAACGGCAGGGCAACACCTGGGGGCGCCCCTTCCTGCGGGTCATTCAGGCCGGCCTCTTGCCGCCGAATGCGCTGACGCCTCAGCGACGCGCGCGCAGATCCAGGATCATTCTATAGGTCTCGCGCCGAGGCTTGCCGGTGTCGCTGGCCAGGGTGTCGGCGGCATCGCGCACCGACAGTCCCTTGGCCAGGAGCGCGCGGCCCATGGCACGCAGCTCGTCTTCCGTGGGGCCTTGCGCCGCCCCTTGCTCGGGCGCGCCCCCCACCACCAGGGTCACTTCGCCCAGCGGCCGTTCGCTCTCGTAGCGCTGGGCCAGCTCGGCCAGGGTGCCGCGCACGAACTCCTCGTGCGTCTTGGTCAGCTCGCGCGCCAGGCACGCGGGGCGGTCGGCCCCCAACACCGCGCCCAGATCGGTCAAGGTGGCGACCACGCGATGGGGCGACTCGAAGAAGACCAGGGTGGCGGGCAAGGGACGCAGTTGCGCCAGCAGCTCTTGGCGGGCCCCCGCCTTGCGCGGCGGAAACCCGAGAAACACGAAGCGGTCGGTGGGCAGGCCGGAACCCACCAGGGCCGCCAGCACCGCCGACGGACCGGGGACCGGTACCACGCGTGCCCCTTCGGCAATGGCCGCGCGCACCACGCGGTAGCCAGGGTCGGAAACCGTCGGGGTGCCGGCCTCGGACAGCAGGGCCACGCTGGCGCCTGAGCGCAGAAGCGTCGCCGCCTGATCCGCGCGCGCCGGCTCGTTGGCGTCGAAACACGACTGCGTCCGGCGGTCGATGCCATACCCCTCCAGCAGCTTTCGCGCGGAACGCGTGTCTTCGGCCAAGACCAGGTCAGCCGTGCGCAAGGTTTCGACCGCCCGGGGCGACATGTCCTGAACATTGCCGATAGACGAGGCGACCACGAAAAGCGTGCCGGGATGGGAGTCTCTCACCAGGCCTCTCATCGCACGGCTGCGCGGGCTCTGCAAGCATCGCCGTCGCAGGAGCACGAGGTCCAATCGATTCACGACGACCAGCCGGTGTCTTGCTATGATTGCCGCAATCGAATGGATCTCATCGACGATCCGAACCCGTCTTCTGCGACACGACCGGAGTCCTTTATGCGACGTACGCGCAAGCTTCTGATCCTGTTGGGCGCCTGTGCCCTTTCATTGGTCCTGACCCTCCAGCACCGCGAGGACGGTGTCCGGTTGGTGGCGGATGCCCCGCTGGCCGCAGCGGTGCGCAGCCAGGCGGGCGGACCCTATGACCTGAGTCAGGCACCGATCTTCAGCAAGGCCCTGTACTACGTCAACAACCAGTACTTCGACAAGACGCGCGTGGATCCCAAGCGCATGCTGGTGGGGGCGCTCGACTTCCTACAAAGGGACGTGCCGGAGATCCTGGTGGACCGCTTCCCCGAGCAGGATCCGAAGCAGGTCACGGTGCGGGTGAACGACGAACGCAAGGTGTTCAACATCGAGCGCGTGGACTCGCCCTGGACCCTGCGCAGCACCCTGCAGGACATCTTCAAGTTCATTCAACCTCGCCTGCGTCCGGTGGCGGCCAAGGACCAGGCCCGGCACCTGGTCGAGATCGAGATGACCGCGACCAACGGCATGCTCTACACCCTGGACCCGCACTCGGTCCTGCTGGACGTGGACAGCTACAAGGACATGCGCACCACCACCCAGGGCAAGTTCGGCGGCCTGGGGATCGTCATCGAGATGGATCGCAAGGGCCGCATCCTGGTCAAGAAGCCCATGCCCGACACGCCGGCCATGCGCGCCGGCCTGAAGGCCAAGGACCACATCGTGCGCATCAACAACGAGTCGACGGTCAACATGACCCTGCAAGAGGCCGTCGATCGTCTGCGCGGCGAGGTGGGCGCGCCGGTGGACGTGTACATCGATCGTGCGCGGCAGCCGCCCGCCAAGAAGTACACCATCGTGCGCGATTTCATCCGCCCGCCGGCCATCGAGCCCCCGGCCCGCGTGCTGAGCGTGCCGGCCAGCAACGGCCAGCCCGCCTCCAAGATTGGCTATTTCCGGGTCATCAGCTTCTCGGCCAACACCGAGAGCGATCTGGCGCGCGCCATGGCCTACTTCGAGAAGGAGAAGGTCAAGGGCATCATCATGGACCTGCGGGGCAACCCCGGCGGGCTCTACGATCAGGCGCAGAAGGTGGCCGACACCTTCATCGATTCGGGCGTGCTGGTGTCGATGGTGGGCGTGGGCGGCCAGCAGCGTAAGGACGAGCACGCCAGCCACAACGCCGAAACCAAACTGCCGCTGGCGGTGCTGGTCAGCCAGAACTCGGCCAGCGCGTCCGAGATCGTGGCGGGCGCCAGCAAGAACCTGGATCGCGGCGTGGTCATCGGCGAGACCACCTTCGGCAAGGGCTCGGTCCAGATGCTCTTCGATATTCCCTCGCCCGTGCCCTTCGGCGACAAGGCCGATGACGACAAGCTGGGGCTCAAGCTGACCACCGCGCAGTACCTGACCCCGGGCGACATCTCGATCCAAGGGGTGGGGGTGACCCCCGACGTGGAACTGGTCCGCATGCGCGTCGACAAGAGGAACGACGAGGCGTGGATCAGCCTGCAGAGCTCGAGCCGACGGCGGCAGGAATCGGACTACGAATGGCACCTGACCAGCGCCAGCGCGCAAAAGGGGGCCAAGCCCGAGCAGGTCGTGCCCTATCTGTACGTGCCCACCGCCGCCGAGCAAAAACGCAGGATCGACGAGGAGGATGTCGACGGCAACACGCAGGAAGAGGAAGAGGAGCCCGAGCCCGACGAGCTGCGCGTCGACTTCCCCATCGCGTTGGCGCGCGATCTCCTGGCCCAGGCGCACTCGGCCCGGCGCCAGGAGTTGCTGAAGACCAGCAAGCCCGTGTTCGACAAGATCCGCGCCGAGGAGGACAAGCGCCTGACGGCCGCCCTCGAGAAGCTGGGCGTGGACTGGAGCGCGGGCAACGGCCGCGAGGCCGGGGGCGAGATCCAGGTGACCCTGGCGGCGGTCTCGGGCGAGGCCGCGGCCAAGGCCGGCAACCCCATCAAGATTCGCGGCACGGTCAAGAACGTGGGGACCTCGACGGTGTACCGCGTGCGCGCCGTGCTCCACAGCGACAGCGCCTTGTTCGATGAAAACGAGATGGTGTTCGGCAAGATCGCCCCGGGGGCCAGCAAGACCTACGACCTGACGGTCAAGGTGCCCAAGAGCAGCCTGACCCGCACCGACATCGTGCGCGCCGACATGTCCGGCCTGGGCGCCATCAAGGCCAACAGCCCCACCATGATCCTGAACATCGAGGGCAAACCCCACCCGCTCTT
>CAZHUY010000320.1:711-6436 GCA_964535465.1 uncultured Myxococcales bacterium | reverse complement strand
GCACCGGGGTTGCGGAGGAACACGACGGAATCGCAATCTCGAACGAGGCCGTTCTGCCATTCCTCTTGGCGGCGCGAAGTCAGGCTCTGGTGGCTCGTAGCCAGCGAAATGGCACCGGCTCCTGTCGTGCGACTTTCGCCGAGGGACTCGCATCGAGCTACGAGGCGTTCCTTGAAACGCGAGGGAATGGGGTGGGCGAGGGCGCCCCCCTTGTAGACGAGGAAGAAGTCGTGCAGCCCGATGCCGAGGACGCACGGCTGGAACACTATCTCGAGCATCTCAGCGAGGCTTTGCCGTCCCCCGAGTCTCGGGCACAGCACCCGAAGATGGCGGCGCTGGTCGAGCGTGTTGCCCGCTTGTGGAAGGAGGGCGAGAAGGTCGTGGTCTTCTGCCACTACCAGGCCACCGGGCGTGCCCTGGTTCGGCACATTTCGGCGGCGATCGACCATCGCATGTACGAGCAAGTCCAAGGTCGAGCGGGTGATTCGGATGAGACGATTCGGGAACGGGTGCGTCTTGCCGGCAACGCTTTTGAACAAGACAGGCCGGCTGGTCGCGAGCTGAGGAAGGAGCTTTCGACCATTCTCCGGCGCCACAGCGCTCTCGACGAGAAGACAGGTGAACGAATTCATGACGTGGTCAGACGCTTCGTTCGAACCCCTCCCTTCCTGACACGCTACATGGACCTGGGCCGAACGGATCGCGCAGATGCCGTCCATGATGCCCTTGAGATGGCGGACGGCTCTGGCGTCACGCTCCGGAGAAAACTGGAGGACTTCGTCTGGTTCATCGCAGAGCGCTGCCTGCCAAAGGAGCGTGAAGAATATTTGGCAGCCCTTGAGAGCATTACCCCGGGCGCGAGAGGAGAGCCTCCGGCCGATTCAGGCGAGGTGGATTCCGCGAGAGCGGTCCACCTTCCCAACGTCCGAGTCGCGAATGGTCCGGTGAAGCAGGAGACGCGAAGGCGGCTATTGCTAGGCTTCAACAGCCCCTTTTTCCCCGAGGTGCTGATCGCTTCGAGCGTGATGGCCGAGGGGGTCGACCTGCACCTGAATTGTCGCCATCTGATCCACTACGACCTCAGCTGGAACCCCAGCACGGTCGAGCAGAGAACAGGCCGGGTAGACCGTCTTGGTGCGAAGGCCGAGAAGGTCCGCAAGCCAATCCAGGTGTTCTGGCCATTCGTGGCGGGCACCCAGGACGAGAAGATGTTCCGCGTCGTGCGCGACCGCGAACGTTGGTTTCAGGTCGTCATGGGCGAGCAGTACAGGACAGACGAGCTGAGCACGGACAAACTCGCCACCCGGGTGCCCCTGCCCGAACGAGCAGCGACGGAGCTGGCGTTTCGGTTGGAGGTCTACAAGGGGCCCGTCTCGGACCCATGACCGGAACCTAGGTCAGTCGAGACCGCGGGCGGCGGTCCCTTGGCCTCGACCATGCGTACGAGAGGGGCAATGGCGTTTTCGATAGTGGCAACGGTGTTGGCCTCGGCCGCTCACGAGGCCCGGTCGCCCTGCGGCTTTGGCGGAACGCGACTTGCCCGTCGTCGTTTCGAAAGCGCATTGGCGAATGCAGCCGGGACATGGGCGCTGGCACCCCTCGAGTAGTCGAGCAAGTCCAATACCATTTGACGGACGGCCTCGGGATCCGAGGGCAGCTCCGCCCTCGCCGCGAAGTCTCGCAGTTTGGACAAACGCGCGGCACTGGGTCTGCGCGGTTCCCTCGGCACCTCCGGCTCGTCATAGTCGGGTGGTGGGTCATCCAGGTGGTGTTCGTTTCGGTCGAAGTTCGCGCGCATCGCGATCCAGGTTGGGACAGGATCATCCTTCCGGCTGGGAGCGATCATCCGTCTGAGCGTCAGATAGGGATGCTGGGCCTTCCAGTCGGTCAGGATTTCCTGTGGCAGCTGGAGGCATTTGAGCATGCTGTAGATATGGGCAGGGGTGTACCCGATGATTTCGGCGAGCGTTTGGACCCTGACCCCATGTGTTCGTATCAGCTCTTCGCTGTAGGTCGCCAGCTCGAAGGAGCTGACATTTTTCCGAACGCAATTGGAGATCAAATGGATGACGGGCGCGTCTGCTGGAGTCTCCAGAGCCAAGATGGTCGCCCGTATGGTCTTGTGTCCGAGAGCGGTCACCACCCGCAGGCGCCTTCGTCCATCAATGAGAAAGAACGTGTCTTGCTTGACGGCGTTCTGAACAACAAGCACCGGCTGCAGAAGACCGTACTCTGCGATCGATCGTCTCAGGTCAGAGAGGGAGGTCTCCGAATCCTCCTGGTGGATCCCACGGAAAGCCACGCCCAATATGTCTGTCAGCTTGAGGTCAACGGTGGGTTCCTCGACGTCGAGCCCCTTCAATCGACGGTATGCTTCCCTCTGGCGCGATGTGTGCTCGTAAAACGGCGACGGTGGCGGGAGTGGGGCGACGCCGTTCTCCTCGGCAAACAACTCTAGGATCTCCTGGTGCTCCCGGAGGTTGAAGGGGCCGTCTCTCATGATCATCCTGGCGTTCTTGCCCATTGCAGTATCGAGCGGGAGGCGGTTCAGGACCTCAGGGTCCCAGAGCTTTGCCATCTCTTCGGGCTTGATGCCGAGCCGCTGGGCCAGCCCTTTTTGTATCTCGGGATCCCGGAAATCCGGGAAGCGCACAGCATCCGTCTTCTCGCTGCCAGGCGCTCCAGGGAGTGGGTTGCTGGATGCGGACGATTCCTGCGCCTCGGTTCGGTCTATAGAGGTTGGCTCCTCTGCTTGAGGGATTTCGGGTGCTTGGTTCTTCTTCGTTGCGGACATGGCTTCTCCTGCCGGTTTGGGGTGGGAGTCGCCGCGAAGGATGCGAGCTGACTCGATTTCGCTGGCCGTGTCCGTCGTGTATTCAGCCCCGATGGTCCCATGCAGAGAGGATCGAAGCCCAACGGTGATGACCTCATTGTACTGGGACTTGCTTATCTGTCCAGGACTTGCGGGCTCTGCGTCATTCGGCTGTCAAACGGTTTGACTCGTGTTCGCGCCTGCGACATCGCTGGTATGGCGGAGACTCGATCGCGGCGAGCGAGATCGTTCTGGTTGCACTTGGACCCGGCCAACACGGAGTCGCCGCACGATAGAGTGTAAGGGCAAGCCCAGAGTGGGATGGGGTTTGGGCCGCCACACGCCGCCTGACATCGTGGACGTCGATTTCCACCAGAGTATGATTTTCAGATGCCCCGACGTCCGAAAGGAATGGGCCCTAGAAAGCGGGGACCGGCGCTCCGGGAGCCAACCCCGGAACAGTTGGCGAAGCTGCCGGAACTAAAGGAACGTGCGTGCCAGGCGGATCTCCTGAACCAGGAAAACCACGCCTTGATGCTGGCTCTCGAACAACTCCGCAAGGTGCAGGATGCAATCGACAAGGCGATGGACATTCGGCAGCGCAGGAAGGTCGCGCCGCAACGGCCGAACACGGAGCCGAGCCCGGAGATTTCGGCGCTTGAGGAGGCCGAGCAGCGTCAGATCGTCCGTGTGAAAGCCAAGGAGTCGGAGGCAGCCGCACGGCAACCCGAGATCCTGGCGGTCATTGAAGACTGGCAGGCAGACACCCTCAAGCATTCCGAACCGAAGAGTCGGCTGGTTCGAAGTGCGCGATGTCTCTTGCGCCAAGTTGACGAGATCTTGCGAGGCGAAGTCCGGAGATCAGCCGAGTTCGAGGATGTCCCCTGTCCCTGGGAACAGGAATTCGACATCTACTTCAGGCTCGCCCAAACCGAGGCGGGCATCGAGAGATCGGAATTTGTGAGAGCCGCGACGAAGGTGGAGGGCGGCTCCGAGGCGCTACGCAAGAAGCTTGGTCGAATTGCGGGTCGCGCCATGGCCTCGCTGGCGATTCCTCGTGACCATTTCACGGCGGGTTTGAGGAAGGCGTTTGAGGCGCATGGCATCCCCAAGGGTGGCATCAATCTCAAAGACCTCGCTACGCTGGACGACCAGGTTCGGCGGGCTCTGGTGTTTGCGTGGGCATCACCCGCGCTTCACGACCAGGTGGTACGTCTGTTCCCCACACCGCCTGGGCGAACCAAGCGAAAGGCGCGGAAGCCATGACACCTGCCCCTGCGCTGGCGCCCGAACTCCGGACGGAGCAGGAGAAATCGTCGTCTTAGGATAGGTACATCCCGGGCTTCAGAACGTCGCGTAGGCAATGCGAGCGCCGCGCGACAGGGTCACAATCACCATCACGGCAGATGGCGCTGCCATCGACGCCGAGATGTTGTTGGATGAGCTCGCCGAGCGGGTGGCCGAGAAGGTGTGCCGATGCTCGGGGCACCGTGGTACGATCCTGGCCGCTGACGAATCGCTGCGCCGAAGAGAGGAAGGAAATACATGGCGCGACGATCAAAGGGCGAGCGAGTGCTCGGCCCATACAGAGACAGAGACGGATGGCGGCTCGTGCTCGTTGAGAGCCCGGGTTGCCGGCGCAGTCTCAAATTTGAGACAGAAGGCCAAGCGATCCGAGCAGGGAAGATCGCCGAAGAGGAATTCGCGAAGAACCAGTCCGTAACGATCCAAGAAGCAGTCGAGTTGTACGAGATGTACCAGCGAGAGACGAGACAGGTGAAGATGCAGTCGGCGGTCGACACGGCCTACCGACTCGGCCTGCTTTTTCCCCAAAGGGAGGCCCTGGTATCGAGCCTGACGCCCGAACGATGCAAGGTTCTTGTCGAAGAGCTGCGCAAGCGGCCGACCAAATTCGGTCGGCCTTTTGCCGTCGATTCGCTCAAGAACATCCTCGCGGAGGCGAAGACGTTCGCTACCTGGTGCGTTTCGAAGACGTGGCTCAAGTCCAATCCATTGTCGGGCATCAAGATCGAAGGCAAACGGCATCACCGGAAGCCGCAGCTTCGAGCTGACGAGGCCCGCGACTGGTCGGCACGAGCCATGGAGCAGGCCAGGGAGGGGGATGAGGGCGCGCTGGCGGCTTTGGTCGCGTTGTTCATGGGGCTTAGGTCGACTGAGATCGTGAAGCGGGTTGTCAGGGACTTGGATAGCGACGGGACGATTATGGTGGTGGAGGACGCGAAAACCCCAGCGGGCAACCGGCGGGTTAGGGTACCGATTGAGCTGCAGCCGCTCCTCAGGCAGGCGGCTGTGGGCAAGGCGTCAGGGGATCGGTTGTTCGGCAAGCACTGGCGGGACTGGGTGCGCAAGTCGGTGGCCAGGATCTGCAAGGATGCTGGCGTGCCGGTGGTATGCGCGCACTCGATGCGAGGGCTGCATTCTTCCCTTGCTATGGAGGCGGGGATGTCACCGGATGTCGTGGCCCGAAGCCTTGGCCACGAGTCGTCTCGAACGACCCTGGAGAGCTACGCCCATCCCGAATCGGTGGCCACAGGCCGCCAGAATCGAGTGGCTGCTCAACTGCTCCGACGACCTCCTGAACAGCGGAACCGGCGGGAATTTCGTTCCGCAATCGTTCCGCAACGCCGCCTTCGCCCCCCTGCCAGTCACCGAAGTCCTTGATTTCTTGTGGAGATGAACGGGATCGAACCGTCGGCCTCCTGAATGCCATTCAGGCGCTCTCCCAGCTGAGCTACATCCCCATGCGTCTCTTGCGAGAAGCCCCAGCTAACTAGCAGCCCGCGCGGCCCAGGTCAACCCCTTGCTTGCTTGGCCTGCTTGACAGGGGGGCGCCAGGTGTCAGAGTCTGCCCTCCCCGGGGGGGATCCCCGGAGTTCCAGAGATCTTTTCAGG